>NZ_JAWMWH010000002.1:0-3314 GCF_037546185.1 Nicoliella lavandulae
ATTGGATGCAAGAGCGTAAGCACTCTTAGCATCGCTATCAAAGGCAGCTGCAGAACTAGCTACAGCACTAGCTGAATTAGCAGCATTAACTCCGTTAATAGTAGCACTTGCAGCGGTTGAACTAGCCGATTTAGCTGAATCCGCATACTGGCTAGCAGTTGATGCAAATTCCGCAGCACTAGAATTCAATTCACTAGCCTGTGAGTAGTTCCCATTGGCAGCAGCACTCTTAGCTTGAGCAGCATTATCACTAGCGATGCTGGCATTGAAACTAGCAGTTGAATTAGCATTATTAGCAGCATTAACAGCAGAGCTAGCAACACTATAAGCTAAACTAGCCGTATTTGAGAATCCATCAGCAGCAGACTTAGCACTAGTCAATGCGGAACTAGCAATACTAAATGCAGAACTAGCAGCACTAACGGCTGAATTACCAGAATTGTTGCTAGTAAAGTTAGTCATTGCTGAACTCAAGATATTTACGTTATTAGAATAACTAGTAACGATTGAATCAGCAGATGATGCAAGTATATTAGCATTTGATGCCTTTGTAGCATCTGCGTTAGCACCACTTGCATAATTAGAAGCGGCAGCACTAGCGGATGAAGCTTCATTACTAGCACTACTGATAGCTGATGAAGTATCAGCACTAGCATTTGCTGCAGCACTAGCAGCAGCAGATGAAGCAGCGTTCAATGAACCAATAGCTACATTAGCAGAATTTTCATCATTGACTGCTTGATTAGCAGCACTAACGGCGATTGAAGCTAACGTACTAATATTGGCAGCGGCACTAGCTGCAATCGAAGCATTAACACTAGCCACACTAGCGGCACTAACTGCACCGGAAGTGTAAATCGCTCCACCAATTCGATCACCAGTTTGGTAAGCAGAGCTGGCTTGTGCATAGGAAGTATTAGCGTTAGTAACTGCACCACTAATGGCTGCACTAGCACTAGCAATCACTGCGACTTGTGAACTAGCAGCACTGGATGCACTACTTGCAATATTCTTTTGGTTAGCGGCATCGTTGTTATAGCTATTGATAGCACTCACTGCACTAGTAGCAACTGAAGCCGCACTCTTGAACGTGGAGTTACTTGGATCGTTGTTGAGGTAATTATTAATGGAGTTAGAAGCAACAACAGCATTGCTTGAAATAGTACTTACCGCAGTAGCAGCTGAACTAGCAGCACTATATGCTGAGTTAACGATTGTATCGTTAGCATTAGCATCACTGGCAGCAATTGATGTTGCAGCACTAGCTGATTTAGCATCGTTAGATGCTTTACTACCGGCACTATTACCACTATCAACAGCAGACTTAGCACTAGAAGCGGCACTCGCAGCACTATTAAAGCTACTCATTTGCACTGCCATTTGGGCAACATCACTCGCAGCCTGAGAAGCAGCGGAACTAGCAATGTTAGTTTGTGAAAGAATAGCAGCTGAGTTGTTAATCAATGCTTGGGCAGCATTCGATGCAGCAGTAACTGCGTCCTTAGCAGCTTGAGCATAACTGTTTCCAGCATCTGTACTTCCAGCAAGGTAAGCTGAATTAGCAGCAGCATCATTGGAACTTACAGCACTCGATGCACTAGCAATGGCTGAAACAAGGGAACTATCTGAACCTTGAGCTGAGCTAGCAACAATTGCTGCAGCACTCGCAGCACTCTTTTGTGCTTGAGCATCCGCATTAAGAGATGCGATAGCTGAATTGGCTGCACTAGCAGCAGCAACGAAACTAGCTAATGATGTATCTTGGTTATTAGCACTGATCAAAGCAGCAATACTATTATTCACACTATTAGTACTATCAGCACTATCATTAGCTAACTTAGCAGATGATGATGCATTCGCAGCATATGAACCAGCTAAACTAGCGTTATCAGCGTCACCGGATACTACGCTATTAGCAATTGATGATGCAGATGAAATGGAATTACCATTAGCACTACCATTTGAACTAGCTCCATTAGCTTGGTTAGCAGCAGAATTAGCCGCACTTAGTGCGTTTGATGCATCAATAGCAGCCTGAGAAGCAATTGATTGATCTTTTTCGGCCTGAGCAGCAGCATTACTTGCAAGTATAGTTGCACTTGAAGCAGCAATTACTGCATTTAAAGCAGCAATTGATTGAGCACTCATACTCTTAGCAGTGTCAGAGGCTAGATTAGCATAGATCGCACCATTGCTAACATCACCATTAGCATAGTAGCTATTAGCAGCTGATACTAGACTATTGACAGTACTTGCATTGTTACTTGCAGTGGTTGAAGCTGTAATGGCACTCGCAGCAGCACTGGATGCAAGCGCATAAGCGGAATTAGCAGCTGATGATTGTTGGTTAGCGTCAGCAAGTGCACTCGCAGCCGTACTATTAGCAACATCAATAGCAGCAGCTTGGGATTTAACGATCGTATTTTGACTATTTGCACTAACTAAACTTTGCGCAGCAGTAGCGTTACTTTGCGTTTGACTATTAAAGCCACTAGTTGCAACTGCTGCAGAACTAGCTGTTTGAGCATATGAAAATGCTTGAGATGCATAGCTAACTGCAGTACTGGTACTAGTGCCAGTAACAGAAGCATAACTGTTAGCTGATGCTACAGTGGCAGAATTATTACTACCTGCACTCTTACCAGCATTCGCATTGGAACTAGCCGCACTATTAGCACTGGATGCAATATTATTGTAAGAATTAGCAGTAGCGCTCGCATTAGATGCATTACTATTGGCAGCACTAGCGTCATTAGCATATGAGTCAGCAGCACTCTTGGCAGCAGCAGCAGTGGACGATGCCTTTGCTGCATCAGCAGCAGCGGCACTAGCAACATTTGCTGCAGAACTGGCAGCAACGCTATCACCCCTTTGGGCAGCACTCGCTGCATCGGCAGCAGCACTCGCTGCAATCGAGTTTGCAGTAGATGCAGCAATAGATGCAGCAGTAGCATTTGAGCTTTGCGCAGCAGCATTCGATGCGTATTCACTTGCCTGAGTGTAAGCAGATGATGCAATAACAGCAGCCGATAAAGCAGCAGTAGCAGCACTATTAGCACTGGATGCTAATGACTGAATAGCTGAATTGCTTGGGTTAGCCGAAGCAATTGCAGAAGCTGACTTAGCATTATCTGAAGCACTAGCAGCAGCTGTAGAAGCACTAGCGGCAGTAGAAGCAGCAGCACTGGCATTGGTGTTGGCAGAACTAACGTCATCACTAACTGCCTTACTATCATTTTGGGCTCCATTATTAGCACTAGATGCTTGATTAGCATAACTAGATGCAACACTAGCATTAGATGCAGCAGCACTAG
>NZ_JAWMWH010000003.1:0-412259 GCF_037546185.1 Nicoliella lavandulae
ACCGCATTTATAGTTCCCATTCCTTTCACCTAAAATCATTATCAATTATAAATACGCTAAAAACTATGAATTAATCCCAACCACCGTCTGGTGCAGAATCACGTTTTAAAATTCCAGATACATATGGATTGCCAGCAACGTTGAACCGTAGTGGCTCGGATGCATCCTTACCGTCTTGATTGACCCCAATTCGTTCACTGGCAATGACCTTGCGAAACGGGCGCTTATGGTCTAGATCCATTTTAAATGGACAATCATTAACTAGTTGCAAGTTCAAATCACAGTCATGAATGCCAAATGCTTCCATGAGTTTCCCGGGACCATTGGTTAAATTAACGCCGCCCTTACTGCGGTTTTGTTTCATGATGTCAATTCCATCACTTGGCTCCAAGCCGCGAATCAAAATCCCTTGTGGAACATCCTTTGGTTGGGTCACAATATCAAAACAATACCGGCCATGAATTGAGTAAATATAAACCGATCCGGGTGCCCCGTAAAGCGGTTCAACTGAGGGCGTACGCCGTCCTTGAAATGCGTGCGCTGCAGAATCATTCTCACCTAAGTAGGCTTCGGCTTCAACAATATATCCACCAACGCGGCCCTTCGGCCCATCATAAATTAATTTCCGTCCTAAACAATCTTCAGCAATCGTTTCAGTAGAACGATTGCTAAAAAAGTCAGTTACTTTTTTTAACATTGCTTTATCCATGTTAATTCCCCCTAATTACCACCTAATTATACGACAATCTCATAAATTATATTAAAAAACGTTCCAATTTGACCATTAAAGTGATAAAATGATTAGAAATAGATTAGATAGGAGTGAAAGTGTATGAAATATACAGTGTTAGGTGCTGGTGCAATGGGCTTAAGAGTTGGAGTATTACTCCAAGAAGCTGGCTTTGATGTCGACTTCGTTGATACCTGGGCGCCGGAAGTAGAAACAATTAAAAAGCAAGGCGGTGTTTATGCATCACGTGACGGCTTAAACCGACATTTGGTCCCCATTAACATTAGCTTCCCAGAAGATTATAATGGCGACCCTGATGTTTACATAGCTTTCACCAAACAAATGGGCTTAGCAGAAATGTTAGAACGTTCTTCTCATTTCTTCAAGGATCATCAATACATTGTCAGTGGAATGAATGGAATGGGTCACATTGAAAAGTTCGATCAATATTTTGCCAAAGATAAGGTCATTGGTGGAACCGCTTTAATTGGAACGGTATTAAACAAACCTGGTGATGTTGATTTTATTGGTAAGGCTGGGGCTGGTTCAATGCATTTAGCCAATCAAACTGAACAACCTGATGAAACCACTCATCAAATCGTTGCAGATTTTAAAAAGGCGAACCTTAATCCAACCCTAACTACTAACTTTATGGGAACTTTACTATCAAAGATTATCTTTAACTCAGTGGTTAATACCCTTTGTACAATGATGAAGATTCCAATGGGTGAATTTATTCAATCGCCCACCGCTGAAAAGCTATCCCGTCAATTAATTAACGAAGCATATGATGTCTGCGAACGGGAAGGGATTAACTTACTTAGCACCCGTGAAGAAGAATGGGAAACGGTTAAATACGTTAGTGAAGTTGGGAACCCACTTCATTATCCATCCATGTACCAAGACTTTTCAAAGGGCCGGCCAACTGAAGTTGACTATATTAACGGCTATATCTATGACTTAGGGGTTAAAAACCACTATGAAGCAAAAACTCATGACTTCCTACGTAATTTAGTTCATTTAGCAGAATTTGCCGGCAACTTTGATCTTGCCTCCTATGTCGAGAGTGTCCAGAATAGCTAATCATCTGGAAATTTAACTCGACAAATTATAGGGGGAATCAATTATGTTTGAAAAATTAGTTAGTGCACTTTGTCCCATTATTGTAACGTTATTGGTCGGTTTCTATGCTTCACATCGTAAAAAGTTCGATTTAAATGATGCTGGAAAATTTAATAAGTTTGTTTTGAATTATGCGCTGCCGTTTAGTTTATTCGGAAGTATCATTTCCATTAAGAGTAAAACCATTATTGATAACTTACCAGTTGGTTTTTGGATCATGTTAGCCATGATTGGTGGCTACATCATTACATTCTTAATCTCCCACTATCTTTTTCATCGCCCGATCAGTATCGCTGGACTAAGAGCGTTAGCAATTAATGGACCATCTGTTGTTTACGTTGGCCCCATCATCTTGGGAGCAATTTTCCCGAAACAAAGTCCATTAATTATTTCCTTTGGTGGAATTGTTTTAAATTTATTCCTAATGCCAGTTACAATTATTCTTATTACAATGGATAAAAGTGGCAATACTAATTATTTAAAACATTTTGTTGCCGCAATCAAAAAGCCAGTTGTGTTCGCACCGGTATTAGCATCAGTGTTAGTCTTTCTCGGCTTTAACATTGATCCAGTTTGGGAACGCAACTTTACCATTATTGGTGGTACGACTAGTGGATTAGCCCTCTTCTCATCTGGAATCATCCTAGAACGACTAAAACCTAGTTTATCATTGCAAGTTACTAAGAACGTGTTCTTAAAACTAATTGCAGTGCCATTTATCATGTTCCTATTAATGAAGGCCGCTGGATCAAATTCATCAGTAATTACTGAGATCTTGATCACTACCGGAATCCCTAGTGCTGCCATCATTACTACGTTCGCTAATCAATACCACGTTGCTGAAAAAGAAATGGTCTCAACCCTCTTCTTCTCTACCGTTATTTCAATTATTACGTTAGCAGCGATTATGTTAATTCGTGGAATTTAATAAAGGCCTCGTTACCGAAAATTCAGTAACGAGGCCTTTTATTTACCATTTAAAAGCATTTAATTCACGCTTAAGTTCTTCAGCTGATAAATGGCCTTCATTCTTTTTAAAACCGTTAAAATGATGCGGATTCATTAACGCATCCTGTTGAAATTGATTTGCTTGTGATAATCCATAATCTAATAGAGTGCCATTTTTAATCTTATGATTTAAAAAACCATTGATCGTTAAATTAGGATCATCGATGGCCTGATTAATCAGATTTAATAACTCAATATATTCAGGTCCTAACGCTAAGTAGTTAACAAAATCACGCAGACGATGAATCAATTGCCGTGCTTGGTCTTGATATTCACAAACTTGGTCAGGACGTTCTAGGGCCACGCGTTCGTTCATGGCATCTGCAGTTCTTAGTTCAGCAACTGCATCATCTGCAAACGGTTCAACATCAGAAAACAAGAAGTAGTTAACCAATAAACTAACCAGTTGTAACGTTGTATTTTGCACTGCTACATCGACTCTAGGATCCAAATCAAACATTCGTAGCTCCAGGTAACGAGCTCCGTTTTGTTTGAGTAATTCTAAGTTATTATTGCCTCTAAATCTTACCGAACCATGAAATTCAGCGGTCCCAGCAATTTCACCATTCTTTAATGCTTCTAAAATACGATCAGCATATCGATTCACATCAGAATAGTCAACATCAAAAGATGTGATAAAGCCAAAATGACTCTGTCGAATACTCCTGATTGGATTATTAGGGCCTTTTCCTTGGTCAAAATAGTTGGCTTGTGCCACTGGACTAGCCCCAAATAAGTACGTTAATAGCCATCGATACTTAATAAAGCCCCGCGCAATCATTGAATAGGCATGATTTCTAAGGGTTTTGATATCAGTAAATGCTGAATCACTCGTTTTTAATAATTCATTTAATCCCGCTTCACTAACACTTAAATTAATATGAACCCCACACGGTGCCCCACGGGTAATTCCATACCGTTCACAAATACTTTCAAAATAACGTTGTTTTTCTGGTGGTTCAACTGCTAGTAATGATTTATCCTTGTGTTTTGGCAATTCGGCTGGCATTGATAATGGCCATAATAGCTCGTCTTTACGCAACGCTTGCCGTAAAACATTCGTCAATTCATAGTCATATTTTAAAGTGTGACTAACGTCATCAATTGGCGTCACAACTTCCGTCATTGATTCCAAGTAATCCTTAGTAATCCAAGGGTTCTTAAATGGACTCCCGGCGCCGGTTGGATGGGGCGTCATGCTCATTTTGCCATCGTAATCGGTTCGCATTCGCTCAATTTCAATTCCCATTGAAACATTTAAAAAAGCGTCAATTAAGTGGCGACTATTTAAGCTAACCCCAAGTTGATTTAACAAAGTAATCCCTTCTCCCCGAAGTATAATTAGGAAGATTATATAATTATTAAACAAAAATTACAATTAAAAAAGAGAAATTAATGGTTATTAATTTCTCCTCATTATTTAATTATTATTACTTAGGCTGCCAATTACCATTAAATAATCCTGCTTTTAATTGAGCAGCTGTTAAATTACCATCAGTGCCCTTAAAACCATCAAAGTTATAACGACCCTGTAAGCCATCGCTTTGATACTGCTTAGCTCGATTCAACCCAAATGATTCTAATGAACCATCCTTGATTTGACTAAGCAAGTATCCGCTAATCGTTAGTTTAGGATTATCTAATTTAGCAACAGCATCATCTAAGACCTCAATGTATTCTGGACCTAGTTCTAAGTAGTTAACAAATTCGCGTAAGCGAGCTAAAAATGCACGTGCTTCAGGTTCAAATGCACATTTTTGATCAGGTTGTTCTACTGCCACCTGTGCATTCTTGTCATCAGCAGTCCCTAATTCATCACCAATGCTATCGCCGTTGATGGGTTCAGCCATTGCAAAATACATCATTAATAACCGAATAAAACGCAATGTTGAAGTTTTAATTGCTACTTCGCTAGTTGGGTCTAAATCAAACATCCGTAATTCTAAGTATTTAATCCCCGTTTGCTTTAGTTGATTCAAGTCTTTTGCGCCCTTGAACCGGACCGCACCGTAAAACTCAGCAATTGACATAATTTTACCATCATTAACTGCATTCATAATTTTATCAGCATACTTTTCTACACTTGAATAATCAACCGGGAATGACGTTGGATAACCATATTTACTTTGTCGAATGCTTCTAATGGGATGGGTTAATTGCTGCCCATCTTCAAAATAATTAGCTTGGGCAACTGGACTGGCTCCAAATAGATAGGTTAGTAACCAACGATACTTAATAAAACCCTGTGCAATAATGGGATAAATATAGTTTTGCACGGCCACTTCATCCCTAAACTGATCACTAAAGTGGTCTAACAAAAATGCTAATACGTCAGAATGTAAACTAACGTTGACGTGAACTCCACAAGGAGTTTGTCTAGACACGCCATACCGATGATACAGGCCTTCAATATACTTACGCTTTTTAGGACTAGCATGAGCCAACAACGTCTCATCCTTTACTTCTGGTAAAGCTGGTGGCATCGATAGTGGCCACAATAACTCATCGCTTGCTAGTGCCTTTCTTAGCACATCGGTTAACGCGTATGAATAATGAAGCGTATCTAAGTCATTATCAGACGGAGGCGTCACAACTTCTGACATTGTCTCCATAAAATCATTAGTAATCCATGGATTAGTGGCCTCGTTCCCAATTCCACTGGGGTATGGATGCTTACTTAACTTTCCATCTGAATCGATTCGATCTCGTTCAACTTCAATGCCCGTTCCGATCATTGCAGCCTTTGCAACTAGCTTATTATCAACTAAGGCTTTGCCAATTTTGCTAAACATTTAATTCACCATCTTTCGAACTACTTTTGTAATGAATTTTATACCAAAGCATGGTTGGTTACAATTAATAGCCACCTTAAATGAGCATATTGATTGTACAAATCCTAATTTCAGTTAGAATTATAGTAGATATACATTCGGAGGTAATTTTATGACAGTTTTTCCAGCATTTTCAAAAGATGATGTAATTGCAACATTAAAGCAAGCTGCCCCAAATGCAGATATTGATACTGATGCAAACACCATTGCTAAACACCAAAGTGACCAAGATGGATTAATTCAATCCCCTGACCAACTATTGGCCTACATTACCGTTAACGATAAGGATGATGTTAAAGGAGTCCTTGCCACTGCTCGTCAGTATCATTTGCCAGTGGTTCCACAAACGACCGCTTCCAGTGTGGTTTCTGGTTCTAACGCACTATCAAACGCTTTAATGATTTCAACTGCTAAGTTAAATCAAATCGTTAAGATTGATCCTGAAGACCAACTAGCAGTAGTTCAACCAGGCGTTATTAACAACCAGTTAAATCAAGAAGCTAACAAGGTCGGATTGTTATATGCACCTGATCCCGGCTCCCGAACATTCTCATCCATTGGTGGTAATACTAATACCAATGCTGGTGGTGCGGCTGCACTCCGGTATGGAACTACTAAGGATTCTGTATTAGGGCTTACCGTTATCTTAGCCGATGGACGTGAATTACATCTGGGTGGTCAGACATACAAAGATTCATTTGGCTATGACTTAACCCATTTATTCGTTGGTTCTGAAGGAACCTTAGGAATTGTAACTGAAATTACCGTTAAGCTATTTCCAATTCCATTAGGGAAAACAATTGCTGGTGCCGCAGTGTTCAAAGATATGAATACCTTAGCTAAAGCCGCAAGTGCCATTCGCAGAGCTGGTACGTACCCATCATTAATGCAGGCTCTTGACCGCAATATTTTACTAGCAATGGACAAGCTAAATAACACTAATTATGCTAATGACGGTGATGCCATGTTAGTGGTCAAAGTTGATGGTAGTAATGAACAGGTGTTAGCAGCATTACAAACTATTTTTGATCAATATAATGGTCAACAAGTTCAACTTACTGATGATGATAAAAAAGCTAACTCAATTGCTGGTTTAGCAATGGCGATGTTCCCCGCCATTTATTCTGACCAAAGTAAACAATTCTTTATGTCTGATTTAACCGTTCCATTATCAAAATTTGCTACGTTAATGAACTATGCTCGTCAACAAGGCATTGATAATGACGTTACTATTTTCACTGCATGCTACGCTGGTGACGGTACTGTTCACCCGATTATTGGTTGGGATAAAAATGACGAACACATCCCCGCTGCAGTAATTAATACCGTTGAAAACCTATACCACAAAACAATTGAATTAAACGGTACCATTACTGGTGAATACTCAGTAGGCGCATTAAAAGCGGCATGGACTAACCAACAACTTGGCTCAAACGTTGATTATCTCCAACAACAAATTAAGTCCCTATTAGACCCAATGCACCTACTAAATCCAAAACGTAAAATCAACTAAGCTAATTAAAGTGTGATATGATAATAAGCACTACTTTTAGGAGAATAATTAAAATGAAATTAAATCGATTAATCACTACCATTGCACTAGCGTTACCATTAGCTACTGCTCCAATTATCACCAGCACCACTAGCGTACATGCTGCTACTGAAAAGCAAACTAATTCGCATGACTATGCGTTGGCATCAGCAGTTAGATACAAACATGCTAAACACTATCGGACTGCAAACTCTAATCCGACAGTCTATCAAGCGACATTTATGGCCGACGAACCGGTGGTAACCCTTGCTAATGGAAAAGCCACTAAGGTCAAAAGTCGCAGTGTAACTGTTGATCAAAAAATTGTAATCAAGGTAAGTAACCAAAAACTAACGAAGTTACTAAAGAGCAAATCAGCATATAAAGCTGCTAAGAACGTTACTTATTTCCATGCTAAGGGATTAGGTTGGATTAAAGCATCAGCTTTAACTAAATAAAGAAAAATACCGTTATCAATTAAGATAACGGTATTTTTTTAATTAAATTATTGTTGATCAATCCAAGTATTATATGAATCTGTCAATTCACCTAGGTTACTTAAATTTTTCTTTTGAAAAGTATTCATTTTAATGGTTGAAGGGCAACTTAACTTAATTAATCCTTTGGTTGAACGAATCGTAATTACCCGTTTGCCAATCCCATACCTAAAATCAAATTCCCGGATTTCTAGATCCGTTAAATAGGCATTCTCACCAGTAAATTGACCAGATTTACCAATTCCAATGAACAAAATCCCATTTTTTTCAAATGATAAGATATAAGATTTAGCCACTAGTAAGTCCCAAATCAAAGCTAGTGATTGCTTCTTATTGTAGCTTTGAGCAAACACAATATTATCAGAACGGTCGGAAAAACCCATTAGACGCTTATAATAGGTAATCTGATCTGCTTTAATATCCTCATTTAAACTGTTCAATAAAATATCAGGTAGCTTAGCATTAAGATTAAATTTAGTGGTTGCACCAGTTGCTGGCGCTTCAACCCCTGAAAAGCTAAATCCACAGTTAGGACAAGCTAAATCAGTGGGTGCTAACATCGTACCACATTCAGGACATTGTTTTCTCTTCATTCCATTCACCTTCAATTACTTTGCTTGATTAATTGCGTATAGTGCTAATGCAAAATTACCAATGGTTGCCGAGCCATTATTTTTAGCTAATGGCATTCTTAGGTAGCTATCTAAATCACCTACCGTTACGTAGTCTTTAAAAAGATGTTTAAAGTGATCGCGGACTAGTTTTAAAAACGGTTCACTAATCACTCCACCACCAAAAATGATTACGTTCGGGCGAATTAGCAACGTAGACTGAATTGCGGCTTGGGCAACGTAGTATGCCATGATATCCCAGACTGGATTATCAAGTGGCACGTCTTGTCCTCGCATCCCTAACCGCGCTTCGAACGTTGGCCCACATACTAAGCCTTCCAAACAATCACCATGAGCGGGACAAATCCCCTTAAAATCTAAATCATCAGGATGCCGTTTAACATATACATGTCCAGCCTCTGGATGTCCAGCAGCACCTAAGAAATGATCATCTTCGTAGATTCCAGCCCCGACTCCAGTTCCCACCGTATAATACACTAATGATTGAATGGGCTTTTGTGCAATCAATGATAGCACGTATTCTCCATAAGCAGAACCATTTACATCGGTGGTCCAATAAAGCGGGATGTTAAACTTTTTAAATGGCCCTAAAAAGTCCACATCGCTCCATCCTTGCTTTGGTGTATCAATAATATATCCATACTTAGATGAACTCTTCCGGACTTCAATTGGTCCAAATGATGAAATCCCGATACCAGATAGCCCTTGGTCTTGATACTGTTCAAAAAAACGGACTGCTTGAGAGAGTGTATCTCCCGGCACTGTCGTGGGAATTGTAATTGAATCGATCACTGTGTATTGTTCATTTCCAACGGCACAAATAAACTTAGTACCACCAGCCTCAATACTACCTAATAGCATTGTTAGCCTCCCTTTAATCACTCTTTTATAAATTCGTTTCTAGCTGGGTATGCTTTGACAAATCATAGTCAACTATGAATAATAAAAAGGATAGGCATTATAACCTATCCTAATTATTAACATTCAATAATTAATTTTGGTTTAATATTATTCATCGTTTTTAATATGTAATTGTCCCCACTAGCTTTTAATAATCAACTATTATTATAAAACTAATAACGGGACAATATCAACAACCCAATATCGAATTTTGCAAAATAGGAAGGAATTATTATGAACTCAATTACCGGCTTTGAAATGGCCAAGCGGATTCAAAAACAAATGCAAGAACGCTTTACTTTATATAAGATCGACACAATCGATATCGAAGCTAACCAATCAGAACCGCAGATTAGCATTCATTTAATCCATAAACAAACTAACGCTAGTGAACACGTTAGTTTATTAGCAGAACAACAATCGGATAATCATCACAACGTGCATTATGCTCTTTTCAATCAAGATAATTATTTCACCGACTTATACAATCACAATCGTTCTCAATACGTTCAAATCAACCATAAAGTCGCTCCCCTTATCAATCAGGAACAATTAGTGCCAGAAAATCTATACTTGATTCAAGATGCAGCTGGCCGACCCGGTGTTGACTTTATTCATTTAGAACAGACCGTTGATGCAATCAGCTTAATTTTATCAATTTCACAAATCTTTAAGTCAACAGCCGTTTAAAATGATCCACTCATTCTCATTAGTTCGGGGGGCCGCAAGGTTAATAGATAGCCATGTCCCTTACGGTTAAACGTTAGTCCTTCAAATTCTCGATTGGTTTTTACCCGAACGTATCGAATATCACTCTTCTTTAATCGATTGACTTTCCAGGCCGGTGCTGAAATAATACTGCCGTCTGATACAAAATAGAGGCGGTCATTTTTAGGATTATATCCTAACCCTTGTGGGATGGGCCCAGCTGCATGCCGAATGGCAGTCTTCATTAAATTAAAGTGAACGCCACTTCTAGAAATCGAGCCTCGATATATCTTATATGCACCCTTACGAACGTTTCCACCGCCACTTCGTACGTACGTAAATGCGTGCCCGGAATTATCAAAGGCTAGCGTATTATCCATTAAACTGCTGTTATAGGAGAACCGAAAGTTAATGCGATAAATGGGTCTTAATGTCTTTAAGCTAAGCTGTTCAGCACTAGCTTTTGCATATGATCCGCGTCCCATGTTTAAAAACCATAACTGTTTCTTTTTAGGATTATAAGCCAGCGATTGGCCATGCCCACCGTTAAAGACCGGACCCACCTTAATACCATCCTTATGGTTACTAGTGTAGCCTAATTCTAAGCCATGGTGATGAATCTTATTCAAGTCATAACGCACAACAAAATCACGATGATCATTTAACTTACCATTGTAGTTATACATAACGTAAGCATAGTGCCCCACAATAGCACTACTTTGGGGGGCTGTCCAACGAGCTTCCCCATTATGTGGTAAAAAAATGCTCGTATTGAATTTAACATGCTTAGCACCGTGATTAACGCGCATATGGTTCAACTTTCCAGAGCCAGGGTAATTACCGGTTGAATACTCCTTAGGTACTCCACGGGTAATATTTCGGTTATATACTAATTTAACCCGTGGGGAACTGGTAATTGCATATTGTTTTTGATTGTGTACAGTCATTGCATGTGCTTGACCTACATCCATACTACTAACTAATACCAACGTGATTGGCACAACTGCTAGCCATTTGACTAACTTCATATTCTTCATCTCCATTAAAAAACATACAGATTTATTATACACGGATTCAAACTAATTAAGTTTACAATTGCATTAAATACAAAACAAAATGGGCAACCATGCTTAAATTTAATCACTAGCATAGTCGCCCATTAATTAATATTTAATCTTAGTTTTAGTTGTAAATTCAACAATATGGTTAGCTTGTTTATAATATTTACCCAAATAGTGCCACTTTGTTACTTTCTTATTGATGCTACTGGATAATTTAATCCGTTTTTTACTTAGTACCGTTGCTTTATAGTGGAAATAATTTGAATGGTCATGCGAAGTTAAGTAGTAGGTATGCCCCTTCTTAATATACTTAAGACGGGAGTTCACTCCGCCGCCTGCCGCATTAAACAACTTAGCTGGTTTATGCTTAGTTAAATAAAATAATGATGTCTCATCGGTTCCATGCTTACCAACATACCAAACTGCCCGTTGATAATTAGCACCCTTAACTAATAATTGGCCTGGAATTTTTTTAACCTTAGTAACCCAGCTGCCCTTTAATACTGATGGTGCCCCTTTGTGCACTACTGTTTTGGCACTAGTAATTGGCGTTGGGTTAAATAATCCAATCGCAGCTAAAGTCGCCAACGGAATTAAGCCTTTTAATAAACGTTTCATCATTCCAACATTTCCCTTCGTTAACTTAAATGTACAAAAAAATAGCCCTGCTTTACGCAGGACTATTTTATTTAAGATTATTTATCAGCTTTTTGGTCATCAGCGGCCTTATCGTCTGACTTGTCGCCATCCTTACGTTCGCTAATTACTAACTTGCCATCTTTCATGCTAGCTAATAAGTGTTTAACATCAGTGTGATCCAAGTAGAAATCAGTAATGTTATCTCTAATTTGTTGTTCAATTACCCGACGAAGTGGACGAGCACCCATTGCTTCATCATAACCTTGGTCAATCAAGAAGTCTTTAGCTTCATCAGTTACATGAACATCCATGCCCTTCTTAGCTAATGTCTTGTTAACATCATCTAACATTAAGTTAACGATCCGCTTCAAGTCTTCCTTAGTTAAGTGGGAGAATTCAACAATGGCATTAAATCTGTTTAAGAATTCTGGTCTGAAGTATGGTGCTAACTTCTTTAGTAAGTCATCATCCTTCTTCTTATCACCAGTTAATTGTTCATTACCAAATCCTGCGTTTGAAGTAGCAATAATAACGGTATTCTTAAAGTTAACAGTATTACCTTGTGCATCAGTTAAACGACCATCATCAAGAACTTGTAATAATAACGTTAATACTTGTGGATTGGCCTTTTCAATTTCATCTAATAGGACAATGGAGTAAGGACTACGACGAACCTTTTCAGTCAAAGTGTTATTAGTATCATTGTAACCAACGTATCCAGCACTAGCACCGATTAACTTAGATACAGCAGTAGCATCAGAATATTCAGACATATCTAATCTGATGATAGCATTCTTCTTACCAAACATATCTTGGGCTAATTGCTTTGCTAATTCAGTCTTACCAACACCAGTTGGTCCAACGAATAAGAAGCTACCAATTGGACGGTTTCCTTCATCAAAACCAGCCCGGTTACGACGAATAGCACGAGCAACATCTTTAACGGCTTCATCTTGACCAATTACCTTACCACGAAGTCTTTCATCCATGCCCTTAAGACGTTCAATATCACTATTACCCATCTTAGCAACTGGAATTCCAGTAATTCTTTCAACGGATTGAGCGACATCGTTAACAGTAGCAGTAACTTTCTTTTCATCACTACTATTATCTAGTTGTTCCTTTAAGCTTTCAATCTTGTTTTGGTGTTTCAAAGCTTCTTCGTAGTTTTCTTTATCAGCAGCAGCTTGTTTAGCTTCTGTTTCCTTCTTGATGTCAGCTTCAATTTGTTTTTGATCAACAACTGGGTGTTGAGCTGCTAAATGAGCAGCAGTTACATCAATTAAGTCAATGGCTTTATCAGGAAGATGTCTTTGTGGGATGTATTGATCTGAGAAATCAATTGCAGCCTTTAAAACATCATCTGGAAGTTCAACGTTGTGGTGCTTTTCGTATAATGGACGAATGCCTTCCAAAATTCTAAATGTGGTTTCATCTGATGGAGCCTTTACTTGGACTTCGTTGAAACGACGAGCAAGTGCAGAGTCCTTCATGATTGTGTTACGGTATTCATCTTGAGTCGTAGCACCAATGATGGAAATTTCACCACGAGATAAAGCTGGCTTAATAATATCAGCTAATCCCTTAGAACCGCTTTCGTCACCGGCATTACCAGCACCTAAGATTTGGTGGATTTCATCAAAGAATAGGATTACGTTACCTCTAGCCTTAACTTCTTTAATTAAGTCTTGAATATTTTGTTCGAAACTACCACGGTATTGAGTACCAGCTTCAAGTCCAGAAATATCAATACTAATAATTTCCTTATTCTTAATCGCTGCAGGTACATCACCCTTAACGATTGCTTGTGCTAATCCTTCAACAACAGCAGTCTTACCAACTCCGGCATCCCCAACTAACACTGGGTTGTTCTTAATTCTTCTGGAAAGAACTTCTGCAGTTTCTTGGATTTCTTTGTTACGACCAACAACTGGGTCTAACTTATGATCCTTAGCTTCTTGGGTAAGGTTACGACCTAATTTTTCAAGGATGCTACCTTTACCACCCTTACCACCTTGTGCAGGTTGGCCATTTAATTGGCCGTTCTTTTGAAATTCGGCAAATTGTTCAGGAGTTAGTTCTTGGCCGTTAACTGAATAGCGACGTTGAGTGTTACCCTTGCCATTGTCATTAAACATTTGATTAAAAATATCATCAAAACCATCATTACCAAAGAATGGATCGTTTGAAAATCTAGCCATAAAAACATTCCTCATTTCTTTTTATTAAATATCTATTTATTTTATTGTTTTAAAACTAAAATTACATATTTGCTCATTATAGAATCAAGCTGCAATGAATCATTTATTACTTAAATAATTCTCCTCCAGCACCTTTAGCACTTGCCACATCTTTTGATGAGTAGCACATGCTAAAGCATCTAAATCACGCAGATTCATCGAAGTAGAACTTGTCTGATTCTTATTAAATGATTTATGGAGGGTTGTATATCCGTAACCGGATTCCTTTGCAACTCGGTAAATCGAAAGTTGATTTCTATCCAGATACGACTTTATATCTATTTTCATATCCTTATCGCCTCGATTCACTTAAAGAATAACACATATTCTATATATCACAAGTGTAAAGCTCACAGATTTTAAATTTACCCGTGATAACGAAATGATATAAGGATTTCCAAAACCTTTATATATCATTTACATATTCTAATATATCACTTTTTTAACATAACACAAGTATAAAGCATCGAAAAACACAACTTTTTTAAATAAAAAAAGAACGGGCTTAAATCCCCCGTCCTAAGCGTGTTTAGGCACTGTTTATTTAATTTGATATTGCTATCTGTAAAAAAAAATTTCAGATAAATGACGAAATTATGCTTATTTAAATCGAATATTTTTAATAGCAGTTAATGCAAATGATTCGATTCCAGCTTTAGTTTTTATAAATAACTGATCAGATTGAACTCCTCGGATTGTTCCACTCACTTCAATCAAATCTGAATGGTTAACTAGTTGAATCGTTACTGCTCTAATCTCGTTGATCGATTGATCAATCATATCTTTAATGATTGATTGCGCTTGCTTTGGCCGTGCCACCACCGTTGAATGGTGCTGTTCACGCTCAATGTAAGCAGTATGGTCACTTAACATAAACCCTTGCCACTTCATCATGCCACGATCATGAAAGTCCTCATCAATAAACCGTTGAGCAGTTTTTGAATCGACCGGATGTTTTACTACCACTATTATCACTTCCTTATTTAAACGAGTTACCACCATTATGACCACCGACTAGTCCACTTCGTTTATTTCTAGTTGCTCCTTTTTTTAAATTATAGGGATGCATAATTGCATTCACCCCAAAGCGATCCCGCAAATCATCAACTAATTGGTCAACATCATGTTTTTTGGTCTGGGCAGTTATTGAATCAAATAGATTAATTTGTTCACCCTGCTCATCCACTAAGTTACCATAACTAACGGCTAAATTACGAACGCTCTCACCGTGCCAATACTTATCAAAGATTAATAGTAGATAACTAATTAACTCGTTCGTACTATCAGTTGGATCAATTGTCTGTGAGTGCGCAAAACCACTTGATGAGCCAATTGCTTTGGCTGCATAACTAAATCCAACTCGTAAGTGAACGGTCGTCGCTTGTTTATGATGGTGGCGTAGACGTGCTGCAACTTGTTCACCAATTTCACGGATGACCACTTTAATGTCATCCCCATTATGATAATCGTGAGCAAGCACCTGTGAATTACCAACGCTCTTAGAACGTGGTTTGATCACTTCATCTAAATGGGCTCGATCAATTCCATTGGCCAGGGCAAATAACTGGCCACCAATTACACCAAATTCTCGTTGTAAATAGTATGGATCGGTATGAGCCAAGTCACCCATTGATTCAATCCCGATTGAATTTAAGTGCTTAGCAGTATTTTTACCAATGCTCCACACCTTACTTAACTGGGTGATTGGCCAAATTACCTTACCAAATGTATCATAAGTAAGTTCACCGATCATATCATGATCATGTTTAGCTAAAATATCTAATGCTAATTTGGCCTGCATTGGATTTTCACCAATTCCGACCGTTGTATACAATCCTAACTGATTTTTAACTGCCAACTGAATGGCCCTAGCAACTTTCTTATGACTATTACCAAATAAATGCCATGATTTAGTCATATCAATAATCGATTCATCAATGGAATAGGGAAAGACATCCGCATCTGCAGCAAAATTACGAAATACATTATTAACTGCCAAGTTTTTTTCAATATATAAATTCATTCTAGGCGGCACAATAATCATTCGACTATCGTCTGGTAAGTCACGTTTTCGATCCACGTTCTTTAAGTGATACAACTTCTTGGCCATTGGTGAAGTTGCTAAAATTAGGCCACCGTTGGTGTTATCATTTTCAGATAACACCACTAAAATTGACTTCATTGGATTAAGACCCAATTTGATGCTCTCAACACTGGCATAAAATGACTTATTATCAATCACCATGAACACACCGTGCGGTTCCTTACTGTAGTCCATCCCAATCCCTCCTTATCGTTATATTATACGAACAAATGTTCTTAAATGCAATTCTAATTAAAAAAGCCGCCATTAAAAACGGCGACTTCAATTTAATTATTTATTCGGATTTAAAAATAGTAACTCTGGAGCAGCAGTTGTATATTCCCCAATGTGTTCCTTGAAGTTAATCAAGTGAGGCGTTTTTAAGTGTGCATCCAAAGCAGCTTGATCTTTCCAATGTTCTAAAATTAAATACTGATTTTCATTATTAACATCTTGGTAGTGGCCATAAGCTAAATTTCCTTCATCATTCAATGAATTTTTAACTAAGTTATCAATAAAGGCTAAGTAATCAGTCCGTTTATTCGGATCAACTGTTAATCTAACGTTTACTACAATCATTATTAAACACTTCCTAAATTAATGTGGATGTATTTATTTTAACATAATTTTAAGTTTAGTGGATTAATTCGTGTTACGGACCCTGTTAACTCGTTTAATGTTCAATGCCATAATCAAAGGAATGATAATTAAAATGCTCATAATAACCGTTTGATGATGGTAGCATTTAGTACTGGATGAAAATTAGCTGTTAATGCAATTACTGATGATAATACGACAGAACTACCAATTTGATGAAATACATTCACAGCACTTGAAGCAGCTCCAGCAATATCATCAGACGTATTAGCCACCCCGGATGCAGTCAGTGGTCCAAATGAGAATCCTTGGCCAATTCCAATGACGACCATTGGTAGTGCAACACCCATCCAATAACCAGCTTTTAAGCCAATTATAAATGCTAATGCAACTCCGATTAAAGTTACAAAAGTTCCAAAAACTAAGATGGTTGAATTCTTAAAGTGTTGTGCGGCCTTAGATTGAACATAACCAAAAATAAATTGCGGAATCGTTTCAGGCATAAACCCAACTGCTGCCATTAATGGCGTAAAGCCATAGTATTTTTGTAATACTTGAGGGACCAAGAAGAAGTACGATATCATTACTCCAATGTAGAAGAAACGAGCGACATATGCAGATAGACGTTCTGAATCAGTAAATAATTTTAGTGGCATTACTGGATGATTAGTTTTTGCTTCACGTAGTATAAATGCACCTAAGAAAATAATTGCAACTATCAAAGCTGGCAACTTATAGATACTGCCATCAATACTATATACTAATGCTAAAAAGCCAATAACCGACAAGAATGAACCTAAGTAGTCTAGTTGTTGTTTAGACTTTGGTGCTCGACTAGGAATAAACATAATCGTCATGATGATTAACGCAACTCCGATTGGAACGTTAATTAAAAAGCCCAACCGCCACGAATAAAAGGTCGTGATTAGTCCACCAACGATCAATCCGACGCTAGCTCCTAGTCCAGCAGTCACTCCATAGTAGGCAATCGCTTGGCTTCTTTGTTGCCCAGTATAGTTATCCAATAATAATGCTAAAGACGTGGGGGCTAAGATAGCCGACCCAACACCTTGTAATGCTCGCATACCAATTAAAAAGCCACCGGATGGGGCAATCCCGACCATTAATGAACCAATACTAAAAATAATTAATCCAATTAAAAAGATGCGCTTCCGACCGTATAGATCACCCAACCGGCCACCTAATAATAGTAGGCTTCCAAACATTAGCGCATACATATTTGTAATCCATGCAATCATGTGTGCATTCATGTTCAATTCGTTTGCAATACTAACCGTACTTGTGAACACAACTGAATTGTCTAATAAAATAATAAAATAACTAACTAAAATAATTGGCAGAATAATGCCAAATTTTCGGTTATCCTTCAATTTAATCAACCCCTGTTTTATTAATTAAACTTATTTTATGCCTTAAAGTTAACTTTAAGACAAGGCTTTTTTGCTAAAAAGTGACGTTTGACTTAAAGTTAACTTTAAAGTGTATATTATTAAACATAAAGGAAGTGATAATAATGAATATTAAAAAGGCTAGCGAGATCACAAAGGTTCCAGCATCAACAATTAGATACTATGAAAAAGAACATATTATTCCATATGTAGATAGAAACGATTCTGGAATCCGTGATTTCGATGAACATCTCATTCGCCGCATTAACTTTGCTAAAACTATGCGTGCCGCCGGAATGGAAATTGATGCTCTCAAAAAATATATTTATCTATTTGATAAAGTCAAAGATAGTGAAAGCGATCAACTACAACTACTAAAGCAACAAAAAGAAATCATGGAAGAAAAACGGGATGATATTCAAGCAGCCATTGATCATTTGAACTATAAAATTGACCACTTTAATGATCACATGCAAGCAACTGAAAATGAATTACGTGATTTAGAAAAAGTGCATAAAAATAAACCATAAAAAATAGCAGCCGTTATCCCGGCTGCTATTTTTTATGGTCGGTTAATGCCGACACTTGTTTTAGAATATAAATGATCATCATTGATGAGTTTAGTTACTAGATCAGCAATCGCCGCTCTAGATACATCATGGCCACCAAACGGTTCATTTCTTCCAGTCACTTCGTAATTAGTACTTCCATTATCAAACCAACCGGGTCTGATAATCGTATAATTAAGGCCACTTTGTTCCACAATGTCGGCAGCATCGCGATACTGTTGTAGAAATGGATTGTGAGCTAAGTTACCACTTGCACCAACCGATTCTGGAATTTCATTATAAATGCCCATTGAGCTGATGAAGATAATTCTGGATACATGTTCTTTATTCATTGCATTCGTAATTGTCGTTGCCATTTTGGGTAGATTACCACTAAGGGCCACAAATACTGCATCTTGTCCCTGTAATACGCTGTCTAAATCATTTGGATTAGACGCATTACCATCAACTAATTTAACATTTGAAGCGTCAATATTAAGTTGGGTTGCCGAACGTGAAAACAGCGTCAGTTGATAATCATCATTATTTAACAACTGTTTGGTCAATGCTTGACCTAAGGACCCACTGGCTCCAATAATCAATACTTTTTTCATATTTTTCACCTCATTTATGAACTAAGTATAAATGTTAAAGTTAGGTTTAAGTCAAATAAAAAAGCACGCATTTCAGTTTGAAATACGTGCTTTCATAATCTTACAATACTTTTTCTAAGAACGTTTGTAGTCGTTTATTCTTTGGGTGGTCAAAGATTTCTTCTGGCGTTCCTTCTTCCAAAATCCTACCATCATCAACGAAAACTACTCGATCAGCAACTTCACGTGCAAATCCCATTTCATGCGTTACAACGACCATCGTCATTCCTTCTTTGGCTAGTTGTTTCATAACTTGTAAAACATCCCCAACCATTTCAGGATCTAGCGCACTAGTTGGTTCATCAAATAACATAATATCAGGCTTCATTGCTAACGCACGAGCAATGGCAATCCGTTGTTTTTGACCACCGGATAGTGATTGAACCTTTGCATCAAATTTTTGAGAAAGGTTAACTACTTCCAATAGTCGCTTAGCTTGTTCAGCCGCTTCTTCTTTATTTTCCTTGTGCAATTCAACTGGCGCTAACATAATGTTTTTACCAACAGTTAAATTGTTAAATAAGTTGAAGTGTTGGAACACCATCCCAATATTTTCGCGAACCTTATTCATGTCCGTCTTAGGATCAGCAATGTTCTTACCATCAATCACAACTGAACCAGATGTAGGTTCTTCTAGTTTATTTAAAGTTCTTAATAATGTACTCTTTCCGGAACCAGATGGACCGATGATTACAACCACTTCATTTTTTTGGACTTGGAAATTAACACCCTTTAAAACGTGGTTGCTACCATAGTCCTTTACTAAGTCCTTAACATCTACTTTAATCATAATCTAGTTCTCCTTTCACCCCAATTAGATAACCAGGTCAATAGCGTAATCACGATCAAGTAAATTAAAGCAATAATCGTCCAAACTTTAAATCCTTCAAGGTTTCTAGCAATAATAATCTTACCAGTTTGTGTTAATTCTAGAATTCCGATAATGGATAAAATAGAAGTATCCTTTAAAGTAATAATGAATTGGTTAATAAATGATGGAATGATTAGCTTAATTCCTTGTGGTAGGATAACTTTGAACATTGACTTGGAGAATGGCAACCCTAAACTTCTAGCGGCTTCCATTTGACCACTATCAACCGAGTTAATACCACCACGAACGAATGCGGCAATGTAGGCCCCTTCGTTGAACATCAATGTAACGACCCCGGCGATAAATGCTGGAATCTTAGTTCCCGTTAAGGTAGGAATCCCTGTGTAGATAAATAATGCTAACACTAGCAATGGTAATCCACGGAAAATGTAGATCAACGTACTAGAAAGACCTTGGAAGAACTTGTAAGGCAACACGCCAAGTAATCCAACGATTACCCCGAATAAAGTGGCAAAGAAAATGGAAACAATACTCAACCAAAGAGTTTGTTTAAACCCACTCCAAAGGAAGTTTCGGTTTTGCTTAAGAATTCCCATAAATGAACGGTCGTTAGCTGAATCACTGGCACCCTTACTATCTAAGTAATGCTTAACGATTTTATCGTATTCACCGTTTTTCTTAAGGTTAGCAAGTCCCCTGTTGAACTTAGCAAGTAATACTTTGTTCTTGCCCTTATCAACTGCAAATCCATAAGAACCGCTATCAGCAGGCTTCGTTACGATTTGTAGCTTAGTTCCTTGTTTGATACTATATTGCATAACTGGTTGGTCTTCGAAACAAGCAGCTGAATTACCAGTAAGCACATCTTGATACATATTGTTTGAATCATCAAATGTAACGACCTTAAAACCATACTTGTTTTTAATGCTATTTGCATAAGCAGCTCCGGCGGTACCAGTCTTAACTGCAACTTTTTTACCTTTAAGCTGGTTTAGATTTTTAACGCTACCACCTTGTTTAACGGCCATAACAACCCCAGATTTATAATAAGGATTGGAAAAATCAAAGGTTTGAGCACGTTCGGGAGTAATGTTCATCCCGGCGATCACACCATCAATTTGACCGGATTGGGTCGCCTGAACGGCTGCATTAAATCCGATTGGCTTGATATTAACTTTAAAGCCTTGATCCTTAGCAATTGCCTTCATCAAGTCAATATCAATTCCGACATACTTGTTTTGATCATTAGCAAATTCAAATGGTGGGAATGTAACATCCGTACCAATTTGATAGGTCTTATCAGCGTGGGCAGCCGTATTTGAAAAACCGGCTCCAATTAATAACGCAAATAGCGATATTACCACAGCATTAAAGATCACCTTTAATTTTTTCATGACGATATCTCCTTTATGTAACATAACCGCTACACATTTTTAATTTATATATAATATTTTAGCAGCATTTTTAAGATTTGTATATATTTTATGTCACAAGATGTAACATATAATCTGCTTTTTATAGCGCTTTCATCGTTTATAAACATTGATTTAATCGTATTTTAAGAAAAGCGAAAAAATTTTAAAAATATTTTATTTAGTTATGATAGACCGATGCTAATTTAGAACGAATGTTAAATAGTAAGTATTTGGTTAACTCTATTATTCTTTAAGTATTTATCTACATTGTATTTACCATCTACATAATATAATCTAATTCGTTAAATTTAATTTTTATCGACCCTGCATTCTTAATATCGATGGTTATTTTCTTACTAAGAACTTATCAAATTGGACAAAACTATAATTAGTAAACTACTATAACGATAGTACTAAAATTTACGAAATGGAGATTATATAATATGCAAAAATATTTATTTAATACACTTAAGTATTTATTAGTTACCGTTTTAAGTTTATCAATTGTTGGTATGATCGGTAGTGAAACCCATGCAAGCAATTTAAGAACAACGCCTAGCTCAATTAGAGGAACTTGGTATAATTACAATAAATTTGTAGATAATGATAATTCTAAATTAGGTAAGCACTTCACCATCCTTAAAATTAATAAGAATAATTTCAATTGGAATGGTAATAAAATTAGTAATAACGAGGGTAAGCAATTAAAGGGCTATTACCAGTTTGGTACAGTAAGTGACTTTACTGATGGACTAGCTGCTTGGACTAAAAAAATGAAAATTAATGGTAGTTATCAAAAAGTATTAGTAACTTACCAAAGACAAGGCGCATTTATGGTATTTACTAAAAAGCCAATAAAGCATAATTATTCATATACATTATCTAATGATAAAATCCAAAACTATCAAGATTACATCGGCAAGTAGAAGCCGTTTATACAAATAATACCTAACCTAAAGGGGCTAATTTCGATTTAATATTGAAATTAGTCCCTTTTATATCGCTTTCATCGATTATAAACAATGTTGAAATATTTTATTTGGTTATGATAGATCAATGCTAATTAAGAACGAATGTTAAATAGTAAGTATTTGGTTAACACCATTATTCTTTAAGTATTTATCATTTATATCGTACCTTTTAGAGTTTAATTATTATCAAAGGAATTATTATGCCAAAATCATGTTCTAAAAAAACATGGATTCAATTGTTGCACTAGCAAAACAGAGACATAGTATTAGTTCACTCACTAAGAATTATAATTAATTTGGTAGATAAGACATTTAAGAGAATCCAAAACGAACACCAATATTAAAAAGTAATCACTAGTATTGATTGGCATATAATATTATGAGAATAATGAACAGATTAACTGAATCAAAATTATATAAAATCAATCTAAGTTATTGATATAATAAAATTATTTATTAATGTTAATTTATGTTAAAATTAGTATTAACAATAAGGAGGTTATACACATGAAAATTAAGTTAATTATTGTTTCAATCGTTGTTGCATTTATGTCCATGCCAGTTATTGCAAATGCTAGTTCCCTACCAAAGAGTTTAACTGCTCACAAGTGGTATCAAACTACTGATTTATCCCAGGGTGGATATCATGATAAAACATACTTTAGTAAAAATTCAATGAAAACATATGGTTATGATTTTCGTAAGTCACCCATTGCGAAAGGATGGAAAGTATATAAATTTTCAAATATTAAAAAGTACAATAAAAACATGTATGCTGTAGATTCCAGACTTTCTCCAAGCAAAAAGAAATATAAAATGCTGCTTACGATCAAGGGTGATCAAGTTTGGTTTGCAACAAGAACTAAGGAACACATTAATGGACAGTATGGTTATGCTGGACCTACTAGTCATGAAACATTTGTATTAGCTAAATAATTTATTTTTAATAGTTACTTAAATCATAATAAAGTACATGAATAGACCCACATAAGTTGAACTTTTTAGTTCGACTTATGTGGGTCTTTAATTGTTTTTTAAGTATTCTAAATCAGAATTATTAATATGTAAATAATATAAGAAAATATTAATATTTATGTGTTGACGACTTCTTTGCTAAAAACTCCACACCTTTTTTGGAATATAGAGTATGGCATAATATACAAATGCTTACTAAAATTATAGCTTATGTACATCAAAATAGAAGCTTATTATGATACTACATTTTTGCCATATAAAGATACCACTATCATTTTTAAGTTAATAATTACTTATGGCATCTTAGATAAGTTCATCTGAGCTGATGCCTGATATGATTTCGAAAGTAACTATCGTTTTATTGAATATAATTTACTCAATTACATGCAATATTTTCCTATCCCAAAATGTTCAAAGAAGTAGGCATCACATAAACATTAATGGAAATACAAAAATGGTTCCTGGCATAAGAAATCCTCATTTCTTATGCCAGGAACCATTTTTGTAAGGAACTATATAGCAGTTCTTATTCTCATAATTTTTTACTGCAATTGAAACTTTAATAATTATATATTAAAGGCCATCCCAACTACTATTCGAACCAGCTAAGCTTCCATCATTATCTAAGGATGCAGAGTTACCTGAAGCGATTTTATCTTGGTGATTATTAATATAATTTACACCTGATTGATAAGTATCAATTGCATTTTGATACTCAGAAGTCGTATAACCATCAGACTCATTACTAGTTATAGTATCACTGCCTACACTATGCTTAACGGCACTAATAATCCATCCCAGTCTGTAATACTTGTTATTATACTGCGTTGAACTTATTGATCGAGTATAATGATCTGCAGAATCATTATATCCATTACTATAAGCGGTAGTATTTCCATATATATTATTAATAGTAGGAGCATTATCTAAAAACCATTCTGCTTCTGATGAATAATTGCTAACTGGTGGAATCTGAGTAGTTGAATTTGTAGAGCTATTAGAACTAGCCGAATTATTGGACGTACTGTTACTAGAAGAACTAACACTAGGAATATTATTATTATTTTCATTCTTAGACTTTTTAGTTCTTTTAGCTTTTTTTGCACGTTTGTGATGCTTTTTAGTTTTATGATGCTTAGCAGCATTGGCTACAATTCCTTCTGAATTAAAACTAGATAAAGCAACCGGCGCAATCAATGCTGACAGCATAGTTATAGACAATAACGATTTCTTAATGTTCATAATATGATCCTCCAATATGTAATTTATTATTAAACACTAATATTATATCACTTTATTTAATTATTTAAATAACAAGATGTCAATTAACACTTTTATACCCAAGTAAATTCTATCTACATACTTCATAAATTTCATGTTCGATAAATGTAAAACCAAATCATTTAATTTATAAACAATAGTGACGATAATTAACACCTTTCATTAACCAATTAAACATCCCTTCACAAAAAAATACATCCCAAGTGGTCAAATCCTTTTAACCACCAGCGATGCATTTCACATTCATCTTATATTTACTTAATGTTCTTCATAAATTTTTGAATTCGACTAACGGCTTCTTTCAAGTCTTCAGTACTAGCTGCATAGCTAAGTCGGAAGCTTCTTTCACCACCAGGACCAAAGCCAACGCCTGGGACGACACCAACTTTAGCTTGTTGAGCTAAGTCTAAACAGAATTGCATTGAATCCCCATTAAATGTATCCGGAATCGTTGCAAAAATATAGAAGGCTCCTGATGGGTTAGGAGTTGCAATACCAACTTCATTTAGTCCAGCAACGACTATATCACGCCGTTGTTTATAAATGTCTTTCATTGGAGCGGCATCATCACGGCCGTTATTAAAAGCTTCAATTGCAGCATACTGGGCAATCGTATTAACACTAAAACTAGCAAATACATGCATCTTAAAAATTTCATTTAAAATCGCTGGTTTCGCAAATACTACACCTACTCGCCATCCAGTCATCGCATGGGATTTAGAAAGACCATTGTACATAATTGTTTGTTCTGGTAATAACTTAGCGATTGAAAAGTGCGCGCCACCATAAGTGAGTTCACTATAAATTTCATCACTAATTAACAAGATATCATGCTGCTTGATCACATCCGCCAAGGCTGATAATTCAGACTGATCATAAGTCGCACCAGTTGGATTATTAGGATAGTTCAGAATTAAAGCCTTGACATGCGAATGCGCCTTTAAGGTTTGTTCTAGCTTATCCGGAGTCAATTTAAAGTTATCATCAGAGGTGTCAACAAAGACCGGTTTACCACCTGGAATTTTAACCACTCCTTCATAAACTGGGAAGGCTGGAGTAGGAATAATAACTTCATCCCCAGCATTTAAAATTGCTAGGAACGTGGTTAATAATGCTTCACTTACCCCACTGGTTGCTAAAACTTCTGTTGCTGGATCATATGATACATCGTATTTATCATGAACATAGTTTGCAGCAGCAGTTCTAAACTCCATTAATCCTCTTGGATTCGTATAGTGGCTTTCGTTTTGTTCAATTGCTTGAATTGCCGCTTCTTTAATATGCGTAGGGGTGTTAAAGTCCGGTTCCCCTAGCGTAAGTGGAATTAACCCTTCAATGCCACTTACCTTTTGGTTAAAAATTGAAATTAAATCCGGTTCGATCTGACTAGCAGATTGACTAATAAATTGTTTTAAGTCCATCTAATTTTCCCTCCACATGACCAGTTATAATATTTTTCTAATCATTTTACCATTTAATTTTAACTAATTCAACTTGGGAAACTGATGGGTCTTAAAGATACGATCTAATTCCACATAATCATCAAACATATCATATGGGCTGCCATTTAAGCGATTCCAAGTCATAATAGACGAAATCCCACCCATTGCCCAGATATTATCAGTGTCATTCATGTCCTTAACAAATACTTCCACAAACGTAGTTGAAAAGACTTTCATGAATTCATCATCGTTGCGTTGTAGATTAAACAAATTATGATAA
Source organism: Nicoliella lavandulae (assembly GCF_037546185.1). Taxonomy (NCBI): domain Bacteria; kingdom Bacillati; phylum Bacillota; class Bacilli; order Lactobacillales; family Lactobacillaceae; genus Nicoliella; species Nicoliella lavandulae. The sequence continues at coordinate 26,386 of NZ_JAWMWH010000003.1, forward strand.
GACGTCATATATAGTTTGTGGATTACATGAAATGGCTCAACGTTAAACTTCGAAATATCAATATCAACACTAACCTTGTTCAACGCAAAAATGATAAATTGATGTAGCAGTTCATACTTATCTTCAAAATGATGATAGAAAGTATTACGATGAACCATTGAAGTTGTGGCGATTTCATTTACCGTAACTTCAGAAAATGGTCGTTGCTCTAATAAATTATTTAAAGCTTGAAAAATAAATAGGTCGGTTCGCTTAAATCGCATATCGCTCATAGCCGATGTTCAATTCTCCTTCAGTGTTTATTTATTGTGCAGTATCACTATAATGTACATTTTACAATAAATAATGCTGTTTTATAATATTTTTACAAATTATTATGAAAGAAGTTGAAAACATGTCTAATCTACTTAATAAGTTAGGTCAATGGTCTTACCGTAATAAATTTAAATCCATTGCGGTCTGGATAATTGTTCTAATTTTGTTTATTATCGGAGCCGGTAAGCTAGGTTCCCATTATGATCAAGATCTTAAAATCAATGGATTACCATCTACTGATATTCAATCAAAATTAAAGAAAGAATTTCATCAAGATGTAGATGCCGGAACAATGAAGGTCGTGATCAAAAATGATGAACACAATGGGGTTACCCAAAACACCATTAAGTCCAAAGTTAATCAAGCCATTAAAGATGTGAATGCAAAACATAGCAATGGTATTAAAAGCATTACCAACCCTTACACTAGTCAAATCATTAGTAAGGATAAATCAACTACCTACGTTGACATTACTTTTAAAAAGAGTAGTCAATTAGTATCTCAATCACAAATTAAATCGGTTCAAAAAGTATTTAATAAGATTGCAGACCATAAAGATACTAAAGTCGCATATACTGGATCAGTTCAAATTACCCCGTTCGATATTGGTGGTACATCAGAAATTATCGGAATCGTAATTGCATTTATTTTACTACTGATTCTATTTAAATCATTTGTTACTGCGGGGCTTCCAATCATTAGTGCAATTGTGGGACTAATTGCTGGAATCATGATAATTACAATTGGTACCTCATTCTTTAGTATTGCCAACGTTGCTCAAACGCTGGCCACCATGCTTAGTTTGGCAGTCGGAATCGATTATGCCCTCTTCATTGTTCACCGTTATCGCGATGAGCTCCGGGATAACGACCCTGAAGTAGCAATTGGTAACGCAATTAAGACTGCTGGTGGTTCAGTACTTTTTGCCGGAGTTACTGTAATCATCGCTGTATCTGGACTCAGTATTGTTGGCATTGAATTCTTAACTCAAATGGGATTAGCTGCGGCAGTTGGAGTGGCATTTGCAATTTTAACCGCCCTTACATTTTTACCAGCTTTAATCTCACTATTAAACCGCTTTATCAAGGCCGATTCATCCAATCCAGAGGTAACTTCTGCCAAACCTGGTGCACTCGTAAATGGTATTACCAATCACCCAATTATTTCAATTTTAATTAGTGTAATCGTATTAATTGCTTTCGCGGTTCCTGCCAGAAACATGCGCTTAGGGATGCCATATAATGGTTCATTGCCTAAGGACAATACTGAACGGCAAGCATACGACATTGTATCTGATAAGTTCGGTGAAGGAATCAATGCTCCGTTAATTGGGGTGGTTAAGCTAGATAGCAGCCAATCTAATGCTCAAAAGGAAGCCACCGTCAAAAAGATCACCAATAAAGTTGCTAAAATGGATGGAACTAAGATGATCGTTCCCGTTACAAACCAAAAGGCAATTGCAGAAATGAAGAGTCCTGAATACCAAGCTAAAGTTAAACAACAAATTACTAAATCAGTTCAATCACAAGTAATGGCAGCTGTTCAAAAGAATCCCACAATGGGGCAACAGCAACAACAAGCTTTAGCTCAAAAACTAGCAGCTCAATACCAAGCTAAGGCGCAAGCAGAAGCTAAAGCCAAGGCAATTTCCGCAATTCCTGCCCAAATTAGTAATGATCACAAGTATGCCATGTTTATTGTAATTCCAAAGAAGGGAACGGAATCAGTTCAAACTGAAAAACTAGCCCAAAGCATCAACGATTACTCTAAACATGTTCAAAAGAATGATCATGCTAAGATTACATTAACTGGGGTCAGTGCGGTTAACATTGATACTACTAACAAGCTAAACAACGCCATTCCAGTATTCGCAGGAATTGTTATTGCATTAGCATTCATCTTATTGATGTTCATGTTCAAATCATTCTTAATTCCACTAATTGCAATGATTGGATTCGGGCTTTCATTATTAGCATCATTTGGTTTTGCTACCCTAACGATTCAAGAAGGTGTATTAAAATCACTCTTTGGAATCAGTAAGGGAGCCCCAATTCTTTCGTTCTTACCAGTAATTTTCATCGGGATTTTATTTGGATTAGCAATGGATTATGAAGTCTTTATGGTTTCTAGAGCTCGTGAAGAATACATTAAGACTGGTGATAACAAGCACTCAGTGATTGTAGCATTAAAGAGTAGTGGTCCCGTTATTGTTACCGCGGCATTAATCATGATTGCAGTCTTCGGTAGTTTTGCACTTTCTACTAACACTACGATCAAATCATTAGGACTATCACTAGCGGCTGGGATTTTCTTTGATGCCTTTCTAGTCCGGCTAATTTTGGTTCCAGCAACCATTAAATTATTCGGTAAAGCGAACTGGTATTTCCCTGGTCAAAATAAAAAATAATTTATAATCAATTAAAACGTTAATTTAGATATTTAATCTAAATTAACGTTTTTTTATGTTAGAATAATAGTATTAAATTAAATCAAGGTGCGGTGAATTACATTAAATCGAATAAAATTTTTGAAACCCCGTTAATCGCGTCGCTATTAGCGATGAGTAGCGGTAGTATTGATGCTTATACTTTTCTAGAGCATGGTGGTGTATTTGCTGGAATGCAGACTGGAAACCTAATTTTACTGGGGCTTAATATTAGCCAATTTAACTTTATGCATGCATTAAGACTTTGTTTTTCCATCTTTTTATTTATTGTTGGTATTTTGATTGCTAAAATCATTCAGCGACGAAATGAATCGCCAGTTAACAGAAAGCGCATTTTCATAATGTACGAAGTGTCTATATTAATTGTTACCGGAATTGTCTCTCAAATGCTTCCGGATCTATTAGTAATCGGACTACTTGCATTTGCAGCTGCCGCGCAACTCCAAGAATTTAAATTATTACGTGGTAAGGCGTTTAATTCCTTAATGATGACCGGTAATTTAAGTAAGGCTGCTACCAGCTTTTACCTAATGGTCTTAGATCATGATCGAAAAGCACGCCGGGTCTTTTTTGACACCGTAATTGTAGTGGCTAGTTTTATTGTTGGTTCGATTCTAACTGGATTTATGGGTAAACTAATTGATCAACATGCTATTTTTATCACCACCCTCCCACTAATTTTAATTTTATTTTTAACCCGTCGACATGCTGAAAATTCAGATATATGAGCTGATTAGACAAATGTCATTAAATCCAAGCAAACAAATATTTTAAATTTTTGTTTGACAATTTAATTTTTTTGGATTAATCTTAATGCAACTTGAAAGTAGTAATTCAAATTACTTCCGTCCAGCGAGTATCCGATCAGGTGAAATGGGATACCAAAGTAGTGAATGAAGGCAGTCAAGTATAAATCATGAATAGAAATCGATATCTTAATGCGCATTAAGACTTAGAGGTATCAAGTGTGAGCTTGGTATAAAATAAGGTGGAACAGTGTTGAAGACGCCCTTGTACAAAAGTACAAGGTGCACTGCACCCCAAAGTTTGTACAAAACTTTGGGGTGTTTTTTTGTGTCTAAATATAAAGTAGAAGATAAATTAAATGTAATTAACGCATACCTAAACGGTATGGGATCGCAAATGGTGGCTAGAAACTTTGGAGTTAAAAGTAGAAATACTGTTTTATGTTGGGTTAAGAGTTACAAAAAACATGGACTAAATGGTCTTAAAAAAAGAAAGAATATAATCGAATACTCTACCAAAGAGAAACAATATATATTAAACTGGATGAAAACGACTAAATCATCTTATCCAGAGGCAGCTTATCATTTTAATATTCCTTCTCCATCAACTATCTGGACTTGGGAAAAACGACTAGAGCAAAAAGGTATTGATGGTTTATTGTCCCGAAGGGAAAGAAAAGCCATGACAAAAAGGAAAACTAACAAAGCCGAATCAAACAATACTAATACCGATAAAGAAAAATTGAAGAAGATTGAAGAAGAAAATTTAATGTTGAGAATAGAGAATGACTTCTTAAAAAAATTGAGGGCCTTAGACGACGAAGAAGACCAGAAGTAATTATTAAAATAATCGACGAACTAAGGCTGAAATACCATACCACTAAAACATTAATACTAAAGGCATTAAGGATATCTAGAAGTACTTATTATTATATTAGATCAATCCAAAATAAGCCTGATAAGCACGCTGAAATCGCTAAAATTATCAAGGATATTAAAGATAAAAATAAATCCTACGGATATAGAAGAGTGTGTTTAGAATTAACTAATCGTGGATACCGTGTTAACCACAAACTAGTATTAAAGATAATGAAAAAGAATAATTTACTATCTTCATCATATTCAAGAAAAACACGTAAGTATAATTCCTATCGTGGTCAGGTTGGAAAACTTAAATCAAATCAATTAAATCGAAGATTTAATACTGACAGACCATATCAAAAGCTCTGTACTGATATCAGTGAATTCAGATATGGAAATTGTGATATTAATCATCGTATTTATCTTTCACCTATTATGGATTTATTTTCTGGTGAAATAATATCCTATAACATTAGCAGCCATCCAAATATGAACTGTGTTATGAAACCGTTGAAAGAAGTTATTCAATTAGTTAAGGATTTACCATACAGAACGACAATTCATAGTGATCAGGGAGCTCAGTATCAAAGTCATATCTGGCAAAAAGAGCTTAAGAAGAATAAGATATTTCAAAGTATGTCCCGTAAGGGGAATTGTATAGATAACTCACCTATGGAATCATTTTTCCATATTATGAAAGCTGAAATCATGGACTGTAATTATGACTTTAAAGAAGATTTAATGTCGTCAATGAAAATATGGATTGATTATTACAATAATCATCGTATTAAAACAAAACTAGGCGGAAAGTCACCGGTTCAATACCGGAAACTTTCCGCCTAGGAAAAACAATATAATAATGTACAACTTTTGGGGTGCACATCAAGGACGTCTTTTTTGTTTAAAATTAGGAGGAAATTAACTATGTATGATTTTTCAGCTCAAGACCCAACCATTTGGAACGCAATTCAAAAAGAAAGTAACCGTCAAGACAGTGTGATTGAACTAATCGCATCTGAAAACATCGCTTCAAAAGCAGTGCGTGCAGCCCAAGGCTCTGTTTTAACTAACAAGTACGCAGTCGGCTACCCTGGTAAACGAGTTTATACTGGAAACGAAGCCCTTGATGTTATTGATAATGCTGCCAAACAAAGAGCTGAAAAGCTATTTCATGCAGAGTATGCCAATGTTTACCCTCATTCTGGGACCCAAGCTAACCAAGCTGTGTATGCTGCCTTCTTAAAACCAGGTGACAAAATCCTAGCAATGAGCGAACATGCTGGTGGCCACTTTACCCACGGACAAAAGCATAACTTCTCTGGTCAACTATATGAATCACACTTCTACGGAGTGGATCCAGAAACTGAACTCCTCGACTTTGATGAAATCGAAAAGATTGCCAAGGAAGTAAAGCCTAAATTAATCATTGCTGGAGCTTCCGCATACAGCCACATCATCGATTGGACTAAGTTCCGCAAAATTGCTGACGAAGTAAACGCATACTTAATGGTAGATATGGCTCACATTGCCGGATTAGTTGCTGCTGGTCTACACCCTAACCCAGTGGAAGTTGCTGATGTTGTTACATCTACAACTCACAAAACCCTTCGTGGACCACGGGGTGGAATGATTTTAGCTAAGGCTAAATATGCAGATGCTTTAGATAATGCTGTTTTCCCAATTTCACAGAGTGGAACCCTTGAACACGTAATTGCAGCTAAGGCGATTGCATATGATGAAGCTTTACAACCTAGTTTCAAAGAATATGCTCAAAACGTGATCAATAATGCCCAAGCAATGGCTAAAGTATTCAATGCTGATGACAAAATCCGGTTAGTATCAGGTGGTACAGAAAACCATGAAATGACCCTCGACTTAAATGCCACTGGGCTCACCGGTGAACAAGCTGCTGACTTATTATATTCAGTAGGAATTGCTACTAATAAGGAATTACTACCACTTGAATCAGGTAATACTATGGAAGGAATTCGCATCGGAACCCCAACCATTACTAGCCGAAACTTTAACGAGGATGATGCTACTCAGGTCGCTAAATTGATCGTAACGGTTCTAAACCATCCCAATGATGAAGATCAATTAAACGATGTTAAACAAGCTGTTGTTCAATTAGTGAACGATCATCCCATTACCAGATAAAAATGAAGGGCGTCCTAACCAGCTTAGGACGCCCTTTATACATAAATATATCTATTTCTTCGCAATTTAAGTTTACCACTAACTTTTAGTAAATGAAAGATTTATAAAATCAAATTAGTTTGATATAATATTTATAAAGGAGTGATTTAAATGAACGAAATTATGCTAGTTGGTACTCAATTCTAATAGAATGGGTATCGAATCTCCCATTCTATATCTAGATACAATCAATCATAGAATGGAGACTTAATATAATGAAAGAATCAAACATTAGAAACTTTTCAATCATCGCTCACATCGACCATGGTAAGTCTACTTTGGCCGATCGAATCATGGAACAAACTAAGACTATTAGACCGAGTGCTAATAATGATCAGATCTTAGATGACATGCAAGTAGAACAAGCCCACGGGGTAACGGTTAAATCACGAACCGTCCGTAATCTATACACGGCTGACAATCACCAATCATATGAATTTAACTTTATTGATACCCCCGGTCACGTTGACTTTAACTATGAAGTCGAGAAGAGCCTAGCGGCCAGTGACGGCGTCATTCTACTTGTTGATGCTACGCAAGGAATTCAAGCTCAAACCGTTGCTAACTATCGATTAGCTAAAAAAGCAGGAATTAAAATCATGCCGGTTATCAATAAAATTGATAGTCAAAACGCCCAAGTTGAGCAAACGATTAACCAATTAGTGGCGTTAGATCCAAGCTTTAAGGCGGAAGCTATTTTAAAAATTTCCGCCAAAAAGGGGATTGGGGTTCATGAAGTATTGGAAGCCATTGTCCATGAGATTCCAGCACCAACTGGACAACTGAATGCCCCACTTAAGGCCCTGGTTTTTGATTCCACATATGATAACTTTAATGGTGTTATTGCATCCGTTCGAATCATTGACGGCCAGGTTAGTCAAAACGATAAGTTAGTGTTGATGATGAATCAACAGACCTTTACTGCTAAGGAGGTTGGCTTTTTTCAACCGGATCGAGTTGCCACCAAAACATTGGCAGCTGGGGATGTTGGATATATCGTTACTGGAATCAAGGATGCTAAAGAAGTTAATATCGGTGATACCGTAACGACTCAAATCGATGGTTGTACAAAGCCCCTCCCTGGATATCAACCAGCAGAACCAATGGTCTTTGCAGGAATCTTTCCACAAGGTGATTACCAAGACTTTAAGGCTGCCATTACTAAATTAGCCCTAAATGATTCGGCATTACAGCTAACTCCAGAAACATCAGATGCACTGGGTCCGGGCTTTCGAGGTGGTTTTTTAGGTGTCTTTCATTTACAAATCATTAAAGAACGGCTCAAAACCGAGTTTAATGTTGATGTATTAACCACAGCTCCTAACGTTACCTATCAGGTCAAAACAATTAACGACCCACAACCGGTTATGATATCCAACCCAGTTCAAATGCCTAATTTTGAACAAATTGAATGGATCAAGGAACCCATTGTAATGATCACAATTACAACTAACAATGAATCACTAAGTGACGTCATGCGCTTAGCAGTTCAGCACAAGGGAACGTTTATGGACATGCAAAATCAGGGACAACTAGTTGAAGTGGTTTATGCAATCCCACTTTCTGAAATTGCATATCATTTCTTTAATCAACTAAAATCAATTTCACACGGGTATGCTAGTTTCAGTACCGAGTTTAGTGGTTATGAACTGGCTGACGTTGTGAAAGTTACGATTCAAATTAACTATGCTCAAGTTGACGAATTAACCTTCATCACCCATCGAGTTGATGCACCTGAACAAACACAAAAGATTGTGCATAAGCTAAAGTACACTGTCCCTAGACGACTATACCCAATGCCTGCTCAAGCAACTGTTGAAGGTCGAGTAATTGCCCGGGTTGATATTCCACCACTTCGTAAAAATGCCGCCGTAAACGGTAATCAATATAGCGTTTCTAAGAAACAGGCGCTACTCAGACGCCAAAGTATTAATAAACGGCAAGCTACTAAAAGTGATATTCAACTCCCGCAATCAGTATTCAATAGTTTATTAGACTTAGATGAATAGCAACTAAAAAAGAGATGCTAAATTGCATCTCTTTTTGATTACATATTTAATTAGTCAGTAGTAACAACTGATTTAATTGCTTCACGGTTAGCCATTGCCTTGTAAGCATCATCGATATCATCAAGGTTAAAGCTCTTAGTAAAGACCTTACCAGGGTTAATTTCTGCATTTAACACTGCTTGTAATAAAATTTCTTTATCATAAGTAGTAACAGAAGCAATTCCACCTGATAGTGAGATGTTCTTTCTAAATGCTAATGGGAAATCAACATTTCCGTGAGGAAGACCAACCCGACCAACATGAGCACCAGGACGAGCAACTTGTAATGCGGTGTTAGTAGATAATTCACTACCAACACATTCAAGGACCGCATCAGCACCAGCACCGTTAGTTAATTCCATTACTTTAGCAACTGCTTCATCACCACGTTCAGCAATGACGTCCGTAGCCCCAAATTCCTTAGCTAATGCTTGACGATCTGCGTGTCGACTCATCGCAATAATGCGCTTAGCACCTAATAATTGAGCTGAGATCACACCACAAAGACCAACGGCACCATCACCAACAACTACAACCGTATCACCAGTTTGAACGTTAGCAGTTTTAGCAGCGTGGAATCCAGTTGCCATCACATCTGATAACGCTAAGAATGAGTTTAACATTCCTTGACTGTAATCAGCAGGCTTGCCAGGCACCTTAACTAATGCCCAGTTAGCATGTTGGTAACGAACGTATTCGGATTGGTAACCATGGCTAATGTTATCAGTATGGTTTTGACAATTACCATCAAAGCCAGCTCGACAAGCAGCACAGTGTCCACATCCATGCGTAAATGGAGCAATTACGAAATCACCTGGCTTAACACTAGTAATATCGCTACCAACTGATTCTACAATTCCGATGGCTTCATGACCACCATTCAATGAATTAGGTTCTTTTTTATCTAACCCACGGTATGCCCATAAATCGGATCCACATACACAAGCTTGGACAACGTGTAAAATCACATCGTCGGCTTTTTCAATTTCTGGTTTAGCAACATCTTTAATTTCAACTTTACCAGCTTTTACAAATCGTGTTTCTTTCATTATTTAGCACTCCTTTAATATTGATCATTAACATTTTTAACAGACCATATCATAAAAGTTATTCTCGTTAGTGTCAAAGATAACGCCTTAACAAATCCCCTTATAGCGCGCTATAAGGTTATCAATCGTTGCCAATATGTTAGTATCTTGAACTAATTTTCGATAATTTTTTAGCGCCATTTTAACAAACGTAAAGTCGGTGCCGAGTGGATTTAAACTGTGATGATTTAATACCTGTTCACTAAGTCCATCTAATTCACTGCGTCCCCTTTGATTATCAGATTGCAATGTATCTTTAAAACTAAGGAACGCATTACTTAATACGGTTGCCTCTTCATTAGTAAAATTATGCATATTAAACCGCACCCCCATTCATTACTTAGAACGTTGTGCCATCCACTTAATTCGGTCTGGATCATCATGATCAAAGAATTGACTTTGGTTTTGATCCAAAGCAGCTATTTGTTGCATGTCTTCATCGGTTAACGCAAAGTCAAATACATCTATATTTTCTTGCATCCGATCCGTTCTAACCGACTTAGCAATTGGGATAATGTTTCGTTGTAATAACCAGCGAATGATTACTTGAGCAATTGACTTATGATATTTATCACCAATTGATTGTAAAACATCATTTTTGAATAAGTTATTCCGACCTTCAGCAAATGGTGCCCATGCTTCCACTTGAATTCCATAGTCTTGTAAGTAGGCTACGCGTTCCTTATTTTGATAAAATGGATTAACTTCAATTTGATTTAACATCGGTTTGATATTACTAAATTCAGCTAAATTAGTAATTTGTGCAATGCTAAAGTTCGATACCCCAATTGCCTTTAATTTACCATCTTGATAAGCGGTTTCCATTGCGCGCCATGCACCAAAAACATCGTTATATGGTTGGTGAATTAATAATAAATCTAGATAATCTAATTTAAGTCTAGATAATGAATCATCAATCCCTTGTGCTGCTCGATCTGCATTAACATCTGGTACCCATAGCTTAGTTGTAATGAATAGTTCATCCCGGGTAACTAAACCTTGATCAATTGCATCTTGAATTCCTAAGCCGACTTCAACTTCATTACCGTAAATAGCTGCTGTATCAATTAAACGATACCCCGCTTTAATTGCATTAATAACAGCTTCCCTAGTTGCGTTGGCTTCAGTAATTTGAAATACTCCAAATCCCAATGCTGGAATTTTAACTTGATTGTTTAGTGTTTTATCATTCATCTTATGTCCTCCTTGGATTCATAGGCTAACTTTTCATTTTCATAGGTTAGCAAAGTAGTGTCAAAATGGTTAATCTTATATGATAAATAATTAACTGTTTTACGACGTTCATTTAAGTCTTTTAATAGGGCATCCCGTTGTTCGATTAACATTTGTTTTCGTTTTTCTTTATCACTATGTTCATCATACAAGTGAATAAACTTAACTAATGAATCTACTGACATCCCTGCATTTCGTAAGGCGCGAATATAGAAAATCCAATTGATATCATATTTAGAATAGTCACGATATCCATTTACATCTCGTTTAATTGGTTTTAATAATCCGACTCGTTCCCAATAGCGCAACGTGTCTTTAGAAATCCCTAATTTTTTACTAACTTGATTAATATTCAATTCAATATCACCTTCTATGCGTATCTAATGATAAACCTTCGAGTGCACACCAAGGCAAGCAGAATGTTCATAAAATATGTTAAAATATCATTAATGTTTATATAAAGGAGATGGTAGAAATGGATATTTTTACTTATGTTATGTTTGCTGTACCCTTTTTAATTTTGTTATTTGTAGTTGTATGTGCTATTTTAGCCATGAGAAAACAACGAAAAATTAATGCTGAAAGATTAAAATACATACAATCGATTCAACCAGCGGACGCAGTTCAATCCTCATATTTAAATATCAATGAAGATGATGTTAACGCCTATTTAGGAGGAGCTGGTGAACACCCGGTTAACGTTATGTCAGTTGATCGTAATCACGTTATTACGTTCCCAGAATCAGCATATCCCAATAAAGGATACTATTTAATCGATATTAAGTTTACCCCCATGCATCGCAAGGACTTTCAGGCCACGACTCAAAATTACTCCGTGCAAAGTAATAATAATCAACTTGGTGTAAATAGTGGTCCATCATTTGGGACTGTTTCGGGGCAATCTAGACAAGTTGAAGTGCCGACTGATGCGTTACTAACGTTAACTACGAAGGATTTAAAGGATTCATTTACCATCAAGGCAACCAAGGAGCGCACAAGTGATGTGCAAAGGCTACAACAATACTTCTTATTAAATGCTATCCAACTAAAGCAACTGGGGATTTAAATGAAACTACAACTAAAAATGCCAGTAGAATTAGCTAATCAGATTAATTTAAACATTAGCGAATCGCAAGGGGCATTAAATCATGAAAAGATGATTAGTATTATTACTGAAGATGAAGACCATGCCAACGACATTGCATGTGATATATTGCCAGAACTGATGACAATTAGCCCTACTGCTCCTATGATAATAATATAGACCATTTTTATGTCGTACCCTTTCGGGTATAATTATTATTAAAGGAGTTTTTATTATGCCAAAATCATATTCTAAAGAATTAAGAGATTCAATTATTGCACTAGCAAAACAAGGACGTAGTATCAGTTCACTTGCTAAGGATTATAATATTTCTACTAATACAATCAATCGTTGGATCAAGCAAGCCAAGACGATTAATGTTGATGGTAAAAGTATTTCATATGAAAAATATATTCAAATGGAAAATAAGTTAGCTGAGACTCAAGAGGAACTTGAAATTTTAAAACGAGCCGCGGTGTTACTTGGCAAGCGCTAACAATTAATGAAGCCTTAGGCTTCATTAAAGATAGTTTGGAACATGGACACCGCTTAGCAACCATTTTAAGAGCTTTTAAAATGCCTAAGAGTACCTATTATTATTGGACTAATCATCAACCAACAAAACGTGATCATCATAATCTAATTTTAAAACGAGAAATTTTAGTTGCCTGGCAACAAAGCCGTTATGTTTATGGGTATCCCAGAATTCATCAAGTCCTCTTAAATAAAGGATTACAGGTCAGCTCTAGAACCGTCTGGAAGCTAATGCATTCCATGAAAATTCATTCAGTAATGAACAAAAAATATCGCAAACCAACCACCCATAATGATTATGAACAACGTGCTAACTTAGTCCGTCAGGACTGGCGTTCTGCTTGGTGTGCTGACATTACCTATATTCCACTAACGAATCACAAGTGGGTTTATTTAGCCAGTGTCTATAATCCTAATAACCATAAGGTTATTGCCCATCAGGTTTGTAATGAAATGACTGCAGAATTAGTAACTAATACCATGCTTAAAGCGGTGAAAAAGACTAGCAAACCTATGTTTTTACACAGTGATATGGGAAGTCAATATACCAGTGATTTATTTGAAAAGTTATTAAACAAACTTAATATCAAGCATTCATATTCATTGAAAGGCCATCCATACGACAATACTTACATTGAAAACTTTCATTCAATGCTAAAACGTGAATTAGTATTTCAAACAAAGTTTGAAAGCATAGAAGAGGCAATTGCAGGTATTGATTGGTACGTAAGATGGTATAACAATGAAAGAATTAGCTTGGTCAAAACTACATAAAATCAGTCCAAGTTATTGACATAGGAGCATTAATTACATATAAAGGTAGGTTTATATTATGAAATATTGTGTCAAATGTGGTAAACAAATCCCTGATTCTGCTAAATTCTGTACTTACTGTGGTGCTGAGCAAAATGGATCGACAGCCCAAAATGTTACTATCAATAACTATGGAACTAACAACGGTAGTAAAGAAGTCATCGGCTCTTCCAATCCAGTTAACATGGTACAAGCATTTAAGTTATTCTGGGGAAGGTATGCTGACTTTGGTGGAACTAGTAGCCGTAGTGAATACTGGTACTGGATTTTATGGCAAACCATAGTTACTATTATTGCATTAGTATTTGTTTTGCCAACTGTTAGTTCTGAAAACGGGGGTAGTGCATTTTCTGGTATTATAACTATTTTAACGATTGCGATAATAATTTGGTATGTTGCTAGTATCATTCCAACATTTGCTATAACGGCACGTAGATTAAGAGATATGGGTTCTAGCACAACTGCAATTATTTTGTTGTTAATTGGGGAATGTATTCCTTTTTTAAACTTTTTTATTGAAATTGCAGTGTTTATTATGACTTTGATGCCAAGTGTTAAACAAAATTAAGAAAAGACTACTCACGATTAAGTATGTAGCTACACTGCATCCCTAAGTTTTTACAACTTAGGGGTGTTTTTGTATTGATAAATTAAAGATGGTATACCAATATTTTTCGGTAAGTGTAACAGCTGCACCGATAGTGGCGATGCCTTTAACAATCGAATTTAACTTTATCATAATTTAGATTCTCCTTTTATGTAATAATAACGGTTTAAAAATAAACCATTTCTTCTTAAGATAATCTTAACATACCTATGTACTATAATAATACTTAATCGGCATTAAAAAAGCGGCTAACCAGTAAATGGCTAGTCGCTTTGTAGTCCTGCGTTTGCGGGAAATTATCCAATGATCAGGTTCAATACCCTTACATAGTTGGATCACTCTTGCGTGTGCAAGATCTTTGAAAATGGATAACTCAATCATATCAAATTCATCCCCAAACACAAGGAAAAACGGAAATATTTAAGTTTTATTAGCATTCAATCGGATATCTTAGACACCATCTTATATCCATTATATAATTAAGTTGCGATAGAGAGATACATATATTGATCAAAGGGATGTTCATTAGTTGAGCATCCCTTTCTTTGTTGATAAGTACTTTGAAATCGTCTTCACAGCTTCCCTAATGCCTGCTACTTCATCACTAAGATTCATACTCTTACCATGATCATCAGCAACTTGAGCTGGATTAGAAGGAACGTGAATAAACCCGGCAATCACGTTTAAGTTCTTTTTACTTATATAGTATAAGGATTCATACATTATATGATTGCAGACAAACGTCCCTGCAGTTGTTGATACCCGACTTTTTATACCCATATTATTAATCCTTTGCGCAATTTGTTTTACTGGTAGGCTGCTGAAATAAGCATTTTCACCGTCTTTATGAATTGATTCGCTTTCTGGTGCGAACCCATCATTATCCGCAATTCTAGCATCATCCATATTAATTGCTACTAGTTCGGGTGTTATTGCATCTCGTCCACCAGCTTGACCAATACTTAAGACAGCATTCGGTTGATATTTTTTAATTGCTTCAACAATCTTATTAGAACTTTGTTTAAACGAGGTTGGAACCGGTACCTTGATAATGTCAAAGTCACTAATTCTATCCGGCAGTGCATTTAAAACTTCTAATGAGGGATTAACGTCATAATTGTCAAATGGAGAAAAGCCAGTAATTAATATTTTCATCCAAACCAACTCCTAAAAAATTATATTAATAGTTAATTCTATTATCGATCAACTTTATAAATAAAGTAACGAATATTAACTATGATTGTATTCTCTATAAAAGTGATCAGCAAACATCCCCTTCTTATACTTTTATAAATTGGTTAACGTTTAAATTAAATATATCTAAAATCAATATATAATTAAATTTGATATTCCAAATTTTTATAATATAATTTAACTATATCTTAATTTAAAGGAGTTCTTAGCTATGAAAAAAACAATCTTATATTTAGCCACGCTAGCCGCACTAACTAGCGGTGGCGTTGCAGTATTTAGTAATATAAGTAATAATGAATTTGGAACTATCACTGCCCATGCCGGTAGTGGTTCTTGGCTTCTTTTGCATCCATTAGATTCAGAAACAGCTAAATATATTCAACCTGATTCAATTGAGGGAGCTGTCCTAACTGATGCTGGCCAGGCACTTTATAACGATGGCCATGATTCTAGTGATAAGATGATATTTTCAACCGCTCCGTACATAAGGGACTCCAGCCAGGTTGATGACAATGACTTAAACACTGAAGATTGGGTCGGTCAAATTGATACCATTACATTTACCCCTAAAGATAATTCAGTGCAACCAATTACTGTCACAATTGTAAGTATAATGGCAAAAGATGAAGTTACTAGACAAGCTAGCAATTTTCCAGAATATATTTCTCAGCTTTCAAGTTATTATAGTCAACCCCATGAATTACTGGCTGAAGATGAAAGAGTAATGAGAGAAGCTCGTAGTCTGGAATTAGCTGGCATCATTCCAACTGATAGCCGAATTCAATCAACCCTTAATGCAATGGATAATAGTGAATCAGCAACCAGTAATACCACAAGTAATAATAATCAAACCAATAGTAAAGCCACTAATCAGAGCAACTCAAACCCAGCAAATAAAAATATTCAAAAGCTACAGGCTAATCTTAAACGTGCTGCTAAAAATTTAAAAAATAGCCAGCATAAATCAAAACACGCTAAACAAGTAGCTAAGCAAAAATATAATAAGATCAAAAAAGCATTAAAAAGTGCTAAGCAAAATTTAAAATAATTTGAAAATAATAAATAACTATATAAGGGACATTCCTAATAATTTAGGAATGTCCCTTTAGTTTGCTTTAATATTCTATTATTAATCATATAATTTATAATATGTTATAAATTATAACTAACTTTCAAATGTTTTAATACTCGTTTCATAGAGATTATTTTCAAGTTCAATAATCCGGACGCCTCGTTTTAAGCTAGAGTCACAATTATATCCAGTCACATTGCCATAGTTCAAATCAATGCCCTCATATTGGCTAACGAAGTTATTTTCATGATCATGACCAACAAATAACGCCTTCACATTCCGATTGCGATGTAAACTATAAAAAAAGCCTGAGTTTAAATTGGGCGAGCGCGTTTCACTCCCCCGTTGTCCTGCAATAATGTTTTGGGCAGCTAATTTGTACTCTGGAAGTGGGATGTGAAAAAAGCCTAAATCAACATTATTTTCATCCCGACTATAAGGCAATTGGTTATACCATTCAATTTGTTCTGGTTCAATGGAAGCATACCGGTCGTGATCCTTCCAATTCGAATAAGCACCACTATCTAATACATAAATAACATTGGCTAATTTTTTGCCGTCATACACTTCGAGCGTATAGTTCTCACGTTCACCAGTAATTGTACTATTATATTTATCAGCCGGATGGGTCAGTTGACGTTCTAGTTTACGCATATCAAATCGACTCCACTTTGATTGGGTGTCATGATTTCCGTATGTAATTGCCACTGGGAACGAAAATCGGTTTAATAGCTTATACAATGGGCTCAACGTCATCTCCGGATCATAAGATAATTTACTCCAGATTAAATCACCGGTGATAATTACTAGGTCAAATTCATTAGTATTAAATAATAGTTCTAACGCATTTAAAGTTTTATTATCTTCTTCATTCTCGGGGGATTCACCCAGATGTAAATCCGTTAACTGGCAAATTTTAAAGTTACCCCGATCGTTATAATTCAACTTCATATAATAACCCCTCACAATTACTGTATTTAAGATTAGAAAGCCGCTCTTTCAAATTAAATATTAGCATTGACATGTAAAATTAATTCAATATTTATGTAAATTAATGGTCAAAGATTATAAACCAAACTAATCGTTAAAATTGAATAATCAAAAAACACCCTCGATAACTAAATATCGAGGGTGTTTAATGGTTGTTTATTTAATTATTTTTCAAGCCATGGACGTGCTACATATCCAGTAAGTGTTGATCTACCATAAACACTTGATACTTGAACCCGTGGTGGCCAGCTTTCAATAATCTTATTGTTACCTAAGTATAAAGCAACATGCCAGATGGTCTTAGTCCCTGGTTGATAGTAGAATACTAAATCTCCACGCTTCCGTTGACTAAATGGAACGAACTTAAATTTCTTAGAAGCCCATAGCCGACGTGAATTCCATTCATTCCCAGGATGTGCATGTTGGATTGCACTAACTGGAGCTGGGTTAATCCCACCAGCGTATAGTGCTTGGACAACTAGTCCGGAACAGTCATTACCATAAGCTGGACTGGATGAAGCACCATAAATATATGGCCGACCTAAGTATTTATAAGCTTGCTTGATAGCAGCTTCAATGTGGGCCTTCCGACCTTGGGTAATCTTAGCACCAAGTGGCGCAACATATCTATCAATACTGTAGAATTGTGATTTCTTAAAACCAAGTTTAACCCATGTTTTAACATCCACGTTTCCAGTTGCCTTTAGATGATGCTTAGCTTGGAAAGCCTTAACTGCATTTTTAGCAGCATAGTTATATTCATAATGACCAGTTCCTAATGGTCCCATGTTTACGCCAACCCGACGCATTACCATTTCTGTTTTGATTCCTTCATAACCAAGCTTAACCGTATAACCAACTTGGCCGACTGGCTTTATTTGCTTACTAGCAATTTGATAATATTGCTTTGGATTTTGGTAAATCTTTTCCTTAGCATTTGCAGAACTAGATCCACCTAAGGTCACCCCAAGTGTTGCTAATAATGCAAAGGCACTGATTGAAATCAATGCCTTTTTTAACTTCGATTTAATCATTAATCTTCCCTCTTTCGTGATTTTATGTAATAATTAACACAAGATATATTAATATTTCATAAATATTTTAACACTTTATTAATACTAGGCCTTTCCTAAATAAGTCTTCTTTAGACTTTCTTAATATCTTAATGTAATTTTAAAGTGTATAATGTAAAATGAAATTCTAATAGAGAAAGAAGTAACTTAAGCATGAAAAAATCAATTCTGGCCGCACTATTAGTAACGCCAGCAGCTATCCTTACGATCGCCTCCACACAAACTACTTATGCTAAAGCGGATGATAATCAAACCATTAGCAGCAGCACCAATAACACCAGTAGTGTAGCAAGTAGTAGTGCCGCTACAAGTCAATCTGCATCAAATTCTAGTAGTGCCACCAGTGCTGTTAGTGCCAGTAGTAATGTTGATAGTTCAACTAGCGCTAGTTCAGCCACCCAAAGTCAAAGTACGTCTAATGCTAGCAGTGCTCAAAGCAATAGTAGTAGTGCATCAACAACTCCTAGCTCAGCTACAAGTAGTAACGCAACTAGTAGTAGCCAAAGTAGCAGCAGCTCTAAACCTATAAATCACAAACCTGCTCATAAATATAATCGCGTCACTAAAAGCAAAAGCGTTAACTATGATACTATGGTTAAAAAGTCCACTAAATTATATAAAGGTGGTGCTTATAACACCAAGCCATCCAACGTTAAAAGCCATAATACAAGCACTAGTTTAAAACATAAGTGGGTTCACGTTACTAGCTTACAAACTACCAAGACTGGTACATATGCTCATATCTTCCATAACGGTAAGGATAAGGGTTGGATTAATCAAAATGCATTTGATGATTCTGCATTTAAGCTCAATAACGTGCCACTAATCGGGCAACGGCCCCAACTACCAACTGGCTGTGAAATTACTGCTGTCACGATGATGGTCAATTACGCAACCCATAAGAAATATACTAAGACATTCCTAGCTAATAAGATGCCCCGTAGCTCAAATCCAAACAAGGGATTTGTGGGTAGTCCCTATTCCAAAGCTGGCTGGTATATTTATCCACCAGCATTAATGAAGTTAGTTCGTCACTACACTGGATCTAGCGTTAATTTAACTGGTAAAAGCACTAATTATATTAAAAACTACGTCCAAAAACACCAAAAGCCAGTAGTAGTATACGTAGCTAATGTGGATGGCTTTCCTAACCATGCACTTACCGTTACTGGATTTACAAAGGATCGGATTTTATATAATGATCCATGGATTAATAAACGTACTAGTATGAAGATTAATGATATGAACGTTCATCGTAGTCATGATGGAATGCGAGCAATTAGTTATTAATCATAGCTAACACGACTAATAACTATTGATTTATCTTTTAAAAATCTAAATACAAAAAGCCCTTATAATCATTAGATTATAAGGGCTTTATTAATGCTTAACCACGCCAGAAGAACAGTCCAGCAACTGCATTTATAATGTAATAAATATATTTACCAACATTTGCAAAATTACCCTGAATCAAAGCCTTAGCAAGTTGAATAAAATTATACACCATCCAAAAATTCCATTGGATGGTTAACTTCATCGCATTAAATATATTGGCAGATAACGAAAAAGCGAACACTAAGACGGTAACATAAAACAACCAATTAAATTCCGTGAACGCCAGTGAGTTGACCCAATAACTAAACAAAATGGCACTAATAATTACTAAGGCCGCTATTATAACTCCCTTAGGCCCTTTAAGGGGCGCTTTAGCTTTGTATCGTTCACTATTAACCCAAGTTTTAATTGCCCAGGCTTGGATAATAAACGTAATTGGGTATGTGAAAATCGCGCCCTTGTTACCAAGTAAGTAATCAATCGTCCCACTAAGAATCACGCTACCTAACCCAATCCAATTTCCAAGGTTATTCATCCTAGAAGTAAGGCGATTGGAATATAGCGATAAAATGGATGAGCCTACACTAATTAAACCAAACGGAATCAAGTCACTAATTCCACCCCAATGGGTTACCTGATCTAGAGTTTCAAATAAGTAACCAGATAAAAAGGCACTGAAAACAACAATCATAATGCCTAATAAATCAAATAATCTAGACTTTGCAATTGCTTTTAACATAACAAACATCTCCTATTGTTTTTTTAGAGCCGTATTCGGAAGCAACGCTCTTGTTAAACATTGTAAAACTTTAGTAAATGATTGCCAAATCATTCATAAATATTAATATGTAAAAATAGAAGCTGGCGTAAAATTAGCTTCTATTTTGTTTTGGATTTAAGGGATCAACATCGTTTTTATTTTTAATTGCTTGCTCATATATCTGAACTTTTTGATTCAAGAAATCTAGATTTTCATTTGCATCTTTAACCCGTTGTGCCGCTATATCACGTTCATTTATGATCATTTGGAAACGAGATTCGATACTATCAGTGCCCTGCGCACATAAGTCAACATAGCGTTTGATATTTTTAATCGACATCCCCGTGCTCCGTAACATCTTACATCCGTACAACCATTCAATCGCATCATCATCAAATTCACGTTCATTATTAGCGTTACGTTTTACATTTGGTACTAATCCTAAGTTAGTATAGTAGCGTACCGTATATTCAGATATTTTTAGTTTTTTGGCAACTTGCTTGACTGTTAACAATGTTAACCCTCCATGATATTAATTCTTAGGCACTGAATTAACGATCCATTCCACAATCTTAGGATCCCTAAGATCCATAAATGAACTTTCATTCGTATCCATGGATTCAATCAATTGCATGTCTTCAGCACTCAGTTCAAAATCCCAAATATCAATATTTTGTTTCATTCGTTCAATGCTAGTTGATTTTGGAATAATAATGATACCATTTTGCACTAGAAAACGAAGCGCCACTTGGGAGGCCGATTTATGATAATGATCACCAATTTCCTTTAAAGTAGGATTATTAAAGATATCGTGCTTACCATTGGCAAATGGTCCCCATGATTCTAATTTAGCACCATACTTTTCAGTATACGCTTGCATCTCTTTTTGTTGAAAGAATACATGCGTTTCTAATTGATCAACTGCGGGCTTGATTCTTGCAAAGTGTTGAATATCAATATAACAGTCACTATTAAAGTTAGAAACCCCAATTGCCCGAATCTTACCATCATCATACAAATCTTCTAATGCTCGATATGAGTCATATGAATCCCCAAATGGTTGGTGCAACAATACTAAGTCAACGTAGTCAGTCCTTAGTTTTTTCAATGATTCCAGAACGGAACGCTTGGTTTTTTCATAACCAAATTCGGTAATCCATACCTTAGTGGTAATAAAGATATCTTTCCGATCCACATCACTTTCTTCAATTGCAGCACCAACGGCATCTTCATTATTATATTGTTGAGCCGTATCAATTGCGCGATAACCAACTTGTAATGCATTCTTCACTGCTTGCTTACAGTCATCAAAGTCATCAATACGATAAACCCCGAATCCTTCAGCGGGCATTTCAATTCCGTTATTTAGTTTAACATTAGGTACATTCACCATGTAAAACAACTCCTTTATTAATGATTAGTTACACTATAAAGGGTTGAGGTTACCTCAATGCAAATCAAATGCTTACTGAACGATCAACAATTCAGAAATGATTTAATAATGTTTTGAATCGCCACATTATCATCATGTTTACCAGTTGTAATGCGTAACCAATCATCCTGTAATCCGTCACGAACTTGATAACCATTTGATAATAATAACTGCATCAAAGCATCTGCATTATCCACCTTAAAATAAATAAAATTCGTTTGGGTCGGATAGAACTGAATTTGATGCTGTTGTAAAAATAACATCCAATCTGCCCGTTCATTAGCATTATTGGTAACGGTCGTATCCACGAAATCTTGATCTTTCGTTGCCGCTACGGCTGCAACTTGGGATAATGTATTCAAATTATACGGGAGTCTAACTGCTTGCATCTTTGCAGCATGGTCGTCATCCATAACAATATATCCAACCCGATAATTAGCTAATCCATAGGCTTTTGAAAATGTTCGCATTATCGCCACGTTATTATACTCATCCAATAGTTCCACTGCTGTTGCTGGTTGCTCATCCGTTACAAAGTCAATGTAGGCTTCATCAATTAAAACTAGCGTTTGTTCAGGAACAGATGCCATGAATTGCCGAATTGAAACTACAGAATTAAAAGCGCCCGTTGGATTATTTGGATTACATAACCATATCAGCCTAGTTTTATCATTAATGGCAGCCGTTAAAGCATCGAGGTCATTAGCTCAATTCTCATCCACTGGAATTTTATTAACTAGTGCGCCTTCAATTTGCGCATTGATTTCATATTCTGCAAATGTGGGATCAGAAACTAACACTTCATCATTTGGTTGTAAAAAAATTCTCGAAACCAGTGTGATAATTTCATCTAATCCACACCCGAATATGATATTAGCTGGATTCACATTCAATCGGTCAGCAACTAAAGCTCTTAGCTCAGTTGCATTACTATCCGGATAACAACCTGCCGTTTTAGATACTGCATTTATAACTGCTTGAATAACTTCATTAGAAATCCCATATGGATTTTCATTTGCAGATAATTTTACCATCTTAGACGTTGCATACTTGTTCTTTAACGCATCAACGCTAATCGGTGGAACATAAGGTGATATTGAATCAATTGTTGGCTTCATTGCAGCCGCCCCCCTTTTTTACAATTTCTTAATTGGGGCACGGTCCTTAAATTGGCTCATCTGACCAACCCGCGACCCTAGCTCTGCTTTAATTGCATCAAAAGAAACCCCTTGTTGTACAAGCAATACCATTAGGTGGTATAACATGTCAGCAGTTTCATACTGTAATTCCTTAGGATCATTATTTTTGGCTGCAACAATTACTTCAGTCGTTTCTTCACCAACCTTTTTAAGAATCTTATCAATCCCCTTGGTAAATAAATAATCAGTGTATGAACCCTTAACTGGTGTTGCCTTTCTCTTGGCTACCATTTCATATAATTCTTCTAACGTTTGTTTATTCATAATCATTACCCTATTTACTATTAACTAAGTTGAAAAAACAACTATAACTACCGGTATGACAAGCCTGGCCATTAGGGATTACTGACACTAATAATGTGTCACAATCACAATCCAATGTCATTTCAATAACGCGTTGCGTGTTACCGCTAGTAGCACCCTTGTGCCATAACTCATTGCGTGAACGAGACCAAAACCAGGTTTCACCGCTCTCAATCGTCCTACGATAACTTTCAGCGTTCATCCAGGCGACCATTAGGACTGCTTTCGTATTTGCATCAACTACTACGGTGGTTAATAATCCGTTTAATTTGGCAAAGTCTGGTTTAAGCATCTTACTGCCACCCCCGCTTCCTTAAGTGCCCCTTTAACTTCTGGAATCGTTAGCTCTTGAAAGTGAAATACCGAAGCTGCTAGGGCACCAGTTACGTTACTATTTAAGAATAGCTCAGTAAAATCGTTAATCTGACCGGCACCGCCGGATGCAATTACTGGCACGTTAACTGAATTACTAATCTTTCGGTATAGTTCAATGTCAAAGCCATCCTTAGTTCCATCTTGATCCATGCTAGTCACTAATAGCTCCCCTGCACCTAGTTGCACCGCCTGTTTTGCCCATTCCAGTGCATCCAAATCCGTTTTAACTTGTCCTCCATTAGTGTAAACATAATATTTTTGATCATTAGCTTCCCACTTCACATCGATGGCAACCACAATGGCTTGGCTACCGAAAATTTGTGAACCAGCCGTAATCAAATCGGGGTTCCGGATAGCAGCCGTATTAATAGCAACTTTATCAGCGCCTGCTTTTAATAGCTCATCCATATCAGCGACACTTTTTATGCCACCACCCACGGTTAGTGGCATGAAAACTTTAGATGACACTTGTTTTACAACCGTTTGAATTGGATTCCGTTGTTCATTAGTTGCCGTAATATCTAAAAAGACTAATTCATCGGCTCCTTGTTGCTCATATGCAGCAGCAATTTTTACTGGGTCGCCAACATCCTTTAAATTTAAAAAGTTAACTCCTTTTTTAACACGTCCATCATCAACGTCCAAACAAGGAATGATTCGTTTAGCCAGCATTATTATTCACCTCCATAATTTGATCCAAGTTGATGGCACCACTTGCTAATGCCTTACCAATAATTACCGATTGCAATCCGGATGCTTGTAATCTTGCAACATCATTAATCTGACTAATGCCACCAGATGCCACGATGTCGGCTTCCGGAAATCGTCGTTGCAGGCTGCTAAGTAGTTCAATGTTGGGGCCTGCTAGTGTGCCATCGGTATCCGTATCAGTTACAATGAACCGCTGCGCACCTTTTTCAATCATTTTGGCAATCAACGTTTCCATCGATACGTTCGTTTGGTTCAACCATCCATCAGTGGCTACCTTTCCATTCCGGCCATCAATGCCAATGGTAATTCGATCACCACCATATTGAGCTAGCATTTCACTAGTAAACACTGGATCAGTTATTGCAACTGATCCTAAGATCACGCGTGATAATCCATGACTTAAGTATGAGCTAACCGTTCGGGCATCCCGAATTCCTCCACCAATTTCAGCGTCACCATCCATTACGCTAGCAATTTCAATTACTAATTGTTGATTAATGGCATTACCATCCTTGGCGCCGTTTAAGTCGACTAAGTGCAGTCCTTGAATCCCAGCTGCTTTCATTTGACGAGCCTGTACTAATGGATCCGCATTAATTAATGTTTGTTGCTTAAAATCACCTTGGTATAGCCTAACGCTACTTCCATTTAATAAATCAATTGCTAGATAAATCATTTTAATCCCGCCCTTTCAAAGAAAGTGGTTAATAACTGTAAGCCAACTTGGCCACTTTTTTCTGGATGGAACTGAAATCCGTATACATTATCTTTTTGAACGATTGCTGGAATTTCCACCCCATAATCAACACTAGCAACAATATATTTAGCATCACATCGGGCATAGTATGAATGGGTAAAATAAGTATATTGACGATTCACTGAACTAAAAATAGAATCAGGCTGTTTCAATTGGTTTTGATTCCACCCTGTTTGTGGAACCATCAACTGGTTATTTTGATCTGGAATTTGAACGATTTGGCCTGGAATCAACCCCAATCCCTGGCTATTCCCAAATTCAGTGGATGAGTCAAATAATAACTGCATCCCTAAACAAATTCCTAAAAAGGGCGTGCCACTACTAACGGTATCCTTAATCGCAGCTACTAAGTTACGTGCTCGTAGTGTCTGCATTGCATTGCTAAATGCACCCACTCCTGGAAAAATAACTGCATCCGCCTGCTTAATTTCTGCTGGATCAGCGGTCAATTGTGCATCAACACCAATCTTTTGACAGGCTTTTAAAACGTTATAGACATTCCCAGCTTTATAATCAATTACTGCAATCATTAAATCACTCCCTTGGTGGAATTAACGCCATTAATCTCAGGATTAATCGTAACGGCTTTACGTAAGGCGCGTCCGGTCGCTTTGAACAATGCTTCAATCTGGTGGTGCGTGTTTCGACCATATACAACCCGGGCATGCAAATTCATTAATCCATTAAAAGCCAGCGCTTGGAAGAAATCCTCTGTAATTTCCGTTTCATAACTACCTAACCGTGGATTCGTTAGATTAGCATCAAACACCAAGTAGGCCCGACCACTTAAATCAATTACTACTTGCGCTAATGTCTCATCCATTGGGACCCATGCATCCCCATAACGTTCAATCTGTAGCTTATCGCCTAGTGCTTGTTTTAAACATTCACCAATTACGATGCCAGTATCTTCAACGCTGTGATGAGCATCCACATCTAAATCACCATCCACCTTAACCGTGAGTCCGAATCGTCCATGTTTAGCGAACAATTCCAACATGTGATTAAGAAAACCAACTCCTGTATCAATATCGATCCCCGTTTGCTGATCTAGGTTTAAACTAACTGTGATCTTCGTTTCATTAGTATTACGTTCAATAGTGGCTGCGCGCATCCCTATTCCCCCCCTTTAAACCGTGCTTCAACTGCTCGAGCGTGGGCTTCCAATCCTTCAGTCCTAGCTAGTTTAGTAATCGCTGGGACGTCGGCAGCCAAGTTTGCCCGGTCAAATTGAATAAATTGAGTCCGTTTAACAAAATCATAAACGCCTAGTGGTGATGCAAATCGTGCGGTCCCACCAGTTGGCAATACATGGTTCGGTCCCGCCACATAATCGCCCAATGGTTCACTTGCATAGCGTCCCAAAAATACGGATCCAGCATTTTTTATTAATCCTAAATATTGAATTGGGGATGCCAATTGAACTTCTAAGTGTTCTGGCGCTACTTCATTCATTAAAGCAAACATATCATTAACGTTATCCATTACTGCGATAAAGCCACGTTCATTTACGGCAGCAATCGCAATTTCTGTTCTAGGGAGAGTGGTTAATTGTTGCGTAACTGATTTTGCAACTGCTTCAGCCAACCGTTCGCTATCGGTAATTAACATTGGCCGTGCTCGTTTATCATGTTCAGCCTGGGAAAGCAAATCTGCGGCTACTTCATCCGCGTCAGCACTATCGTCCGCCAAGATACCAATTTCAGATGGTCCTGCAACCATATCAATGGCTACCTTACCAAAAACCTGTTTCTTGGCAGTGGCAACAAAAATATTACCTGGGCCCATGATCTTATCTACGGGGGCAATGCTGGCGGTCCCATATGCTAGCGCTGCGATTGCTTGAGCTCCCCCAATTTGATAGACCTCATCTACGCCAGCTAGTTTAGCTGCCGCTAAGACTGCGGGGTTAATCCCATCCGCTTGCGGTGGCGTGACCATTACGATCCGTTCAACCCCAGCCAACTTAGCTGGTAATGCACACATTAAAATGGTAGATGGATATGCTGCTGTTCCCCCAGGAACATATAATCCCACGCTGGCTAATGGCGTTATTTTTTCGCCCCTTAAGATGCCTGGTTTACTTACATCGACAAAGCTGTTCTCAATTTCACGTTTGTGAAAACTAATAATGTTTTGTTTTGCCAGTTTTAATGCAGCTCTTAAGTCATCATCAATTGATTCCCAGGCTTGATCTAATTGGAATTCAGGGATGGAAAAATCCGCTAAATTAACATTGTCAAATTGCCGTTCATAATTACGCACCGCTTCATCACCATTTTTGGCAACATTAGCAATGATTTCACTAACTGCTTGTTCAATCTTTAAATCAATGGTTTGACTAGTGTAATCTGCAACTACTTTTTTCATTTCTGCTAATGATTTCTTATATATTTTCATATTCTGATTCCTCCACAACTGTTTGCAATTGATCAACTAATTTAAATATTTCATTTCGTTTTTGTTTTAAAGCCACTGGATTGGCAACTAAGCGACTGGTAATAACATCTAACCAGTCGTGGACCACTAGGTGATTAACTCTTAACGTCGTCCCCGTCTCAGTTAAATCGACAATGGCATCCGCTAAGCCAGTCAGTGGTGCTAGTTCAACGGAGCCAGCAATTTTAATAATTTCAACATCTTCACCGATACTGGAAAAGTAACGACGGGCTACTTCTGGATACTTTGTTCCAATTACCTTCCGATGTGGGGTTTGCCAGTTAAAGTCCTGCTTAGCTGCTACGATAAACTGACATCTACCGGTCCCAAGGTCTAATAACTCATCTACTTGATTATCAGCATTTTGTTCTGCTAACACGTCGCTTCCAACTACTCCCAAGTCAACCGTTCCCTTACGAAGGTAGGTGCAAACATCGTCGCCTTTCACTAAGATGAAATGATATTGATCTGCTAGGGTAATAATTAATTTACGCTGCTTATTAATTAATGGATCACAGTCAATTCCGCACCGCTGTAACAATGGAATTAACTTTTGTTCGACCCGTCCCTTTGTTAACGCAATTTTTAACATTCTGTAAGCCCCTTTTCTGGTTGATAAATCATTAGTCTTCCACCCGCGTTCAATGCTTGTTGCTTTGCTTGATCCAATGTATCAGCTAACGATAATGAGTAGTTAGCATGTGCTTCAATTAATGGTACTACCTGTCTCAAATCTGGTAATTTTGCGTACACAAAAACCGGTCGCT
Organism: Nicoliella lavandulae; assembly: GCF_037546185.1. Classification (NCBI taxonomy): domain Bacteria; kingdom Bacillati; phylum Bacillota; class Bacilli; order Lactobacillales; family Lactobacillaceae; genus Nicoliella; species Nicoliella lavandulae. The sequence continues at coordinate 54,764 of NZ_JAWMWH010000003.1, forward strand.
GAATTGAATCTTCAACATCTGCAATTGACGCTAACGCATCGATGTTGATTCCCAATCCAACGGCCGGTTCAATTTCTGATTCAAAGTTAGCTAATAGCTGATCATATCGACCACCGCTAACGATGTAAGTATTTGAATTCGTCGTATAGCCTTTAAAAATAATTCCCGTATAGTATTGTTGCGGAGCCGCGCTACTTAAATCAATAATTACTGACTGTCCCGGTAAGCTAATAGCAAATTCAGCTAGCGTAATTAACTCGTTCAAACTTGATTGAGCTGCTTTAGGAACTGCCACCGATTCAAGCATTCGTTTAATCTCTTCAACGGTGCCAAACATGCGGGGCCATTTTTTCAGAAACGGCCCCGCATGGCCCCAACTTTGCTAGCAAAGCATCATATGCTGGAAAGTTTTTGTGGTACAGGGCCTGCGCCAATTGAGTATGCAATTGATGGTCTAGTTGCAAAGCTGATAGCACTTGGTCTACCAGCTTTGCATGGGCTAGTTCAATTGTTAGATGATGTCGATTTAAAAATTGCTTACTCAATTGATGCATAAAAATCACCGCTTCCATTTCTGCTTTCAGAGATTGATACCCAATTAGTTCGATTCCCACTTGGGTTTGTTCGTTCTTACCACCTGATAGTTCAGGTGAAATTTCAAATTTTTCACCGATATAATATAGTCGCTGTGGCATTGATACATTAGTACTTGATAAAAACCGAGCGATTGGTAATGTTAAATCCGGTCTTAATACTAAGTCATCCCCAGCAGGATCAAATACTCGGTATTGTTGATTAACAGTTGCAAAATCATCAAACAACCGGCGTTGCTCAATAATTGGCATGTTGATTCGGCTATAGCTACGGTTTCGCAGTAGCTTTAAAATCCAAGCACTAATGATATCTTTATTTTCTGCGAATTGACCAAATTCATCCCGCAGACCAGTTGGTAATTTTATTTTATTCATGTGAATCACTCCCTTCTAATTCAATTAATTCTCATAAAAAAAGCGCCCTCTCTGTCAGTTAAGACAAAGAGGACGCTTTTGCGTGGTGCCACCCCAGTTCAGATGCTTTTCACAAAGCATCCCTCACGTTGAAACCTTAGTTTCAACCCGTTTAACGAGTGGTCCCGGACTAGCTTACTTAGTTTCAGCTAGTCAGTTTACCGGTGTGGTTCACAATGAGTAGCTAATCCCTTCACAGCTTAAGCGGGACTCTCTCGATAGCTAATTCATTGTTACTCTCCGACGCATTACTATTAGAATTAAATGAGAAATAATTGATGTTGTGGTTATAATATTCTAATGTTTTTTAATTGTCAACCCTTTTAAATAATTCATTTAGGTGATATCCACGACCAACCTCATCAATCGCATGGGCATCAGACCCGAAAACCATTGGTATATCAATCTGTTTAGCCATTGTAAAAATTTGTGTGCCTGGATAAAAATCATTACAAAATTTTTTATATAACCCTGCTGAATTAACATCCAAACTTAGATGCCGTTTAGCCATTACCCGTAATATTTTTTGAATTAATGCTAAGTTAGTCTGATCAAATAATTCTGGGAACTTAAAATAATCTTGATACTTTTTAATCAAACTAATGTGACCCATTTTATCTGGTTGCCACCGTCCTAAGTCAGTCTGCGCACTTTCTAATACTGTTTTGAAGTAACGTGAATATAGTCTTTGAGGAGCATGTAGCTCTTGGCCAAAACCAGTTTTTAGTTCATCAGGATCATAATCAATGCCCCAATAAGTCCCATCATCATCTTGAAGATAGTGGACCGACAAAATATTATGCTGAGTGTAGGGCCCATACTCTGCTAAAAAGTTAGTAATCGAGTCAGTAAAATCATGTAAATAGTCAATTTCAAACCCAATTTTAATTTGAATGTCGTGTTGATACTCCGCTTGTAAATCAGTCGCTAATTTTAAATAATCATCTACTTGCGAATCAGCCAACCCTTCCGATTCATAGTCGTCTAACGGACCACCAAATACCGATGCAAAACCAGCCGGCATTGGGGCATGCTCAGTCATCCAATATTCATCAAACCCTAATTGAATTGCCCGCTCTACCATTTTACGGGTCGATTCATGACTTCCATGTGGACATAGTTCTGTATGGGTATGGCCATCAATTTTAACCATATACGATCCCCTCCTCCCAATTTATGGCTTAATTATAGCGCAAAATAAAAAAGAACACCAACTTGGATGTTCTTTTGCATTCATTACCATGAAAATTTTTCGTAATAAATTTGAGACCGTTCAATTCCCATTTGTTTCAGGGCTTTAATCCAATGTGAACCCATTTTATCGGGACCACCAATTAAAACGACCGTCTTATCCTTATCAACTGGCAGGTGTTCGGCAATTTCATTATCACTAAACCGACCAATTTGCCGATATGACTTAAAGTTATTACGTGTTTGCCATTGATGAAATTTATCAGGATACAATAAATTATTTTCATTACTAGCATTATAAAAGACCGTTGTGTCCACATTCGGATTCCCATCAACAATTGACAATAATGGTACGATCCCTAGTCCCCCTGCAATAATCAACAGATGGGTTTGGATGATTTTCATTAATGACTGATTGATACATCCCAAATCCACCGTTAATCACTACCTTAGCATCGTTTGGAATCCGAGCCAATGATTGGGTAAAGTCACCATCCCCACGAATTGCTAACACCAATTCATTTTTGTCGCTTGGCGCATTCACGATTGAAAATGGGTGGGGTTCCTTCATAAATCGAACTTCTGGGAATGAAATAAATACGAAGTCACCAGGATAAATGGCTAAATGCTTTTTCAATCGGAGCGTCAATTGACGCACGTTAGGCTTTACCTCTTGGTTATCGATCAAAGTTGCTGAGATAATCTGTTTATGGATAAACGTAAAGGCATAAGAACCAAATACAAATAACGATGCCCCTACAAATAAGATGGTAAACGGTACAATTTGGCGAATGTATGGAATCAATAGGACATGGATAAACACTAATCCAGTTGCGACTACGTTTAACCGGTGCAAGATAACTGACACTTCATGTTTGAAGACATGTTCCAATGAACGTTTGATCCACATTAGAAATGGTACGCGACTCGTAAGCCAGCCCGCCATAAAAATCATTGAATATAAAGCTAAGCCAATAAATAAGTAGATCGCCCAATCTCCAGTTAGCTTAATTAAACCACTGGAGTGGAGATTTGACTTGTGTAAGTATGCTAACACGATTACTGCTAAGCTTACAATTCCGTGAATCATATATGCATTAGGCAATCCAATTAAGCGATCCGACCATTTGGGCCGCGTTGAAATATACATTGCCAGTAACATCCATGAATATGCGATCGTTCCAAATAGAATCATCGTTTTCGTCCCGTTATAAATTGGAGGCAGCCCCGCACTTAACGTTTGGACAAATGGAAATGGAATCAAAAAGATTGCCACTAACCAGGATAACCCTAGTAAATATCGATTATTAGTCAACATCAGTAATCACTCCTTGATTAAAATAACTTAGTTGGTGGTGTTGATTAACAAAGCAACCACTTAATTGATGGTCAGCAACTAGTTGGCGAAGCGATTGCTCACCAGCGGCTAATAGCGCCGTTGCCCAAACATCTGCAGTGGCTAACTTAGGGGCAAATACGGTCACCTGTAATAGATCTGGTTGCCCACTTGAACGAACATGAGCACCGCGTTTACTATACCCAGATGTCGCTAATCCACCGTTAGTTAGTTGATATCCAGCAATTAACGTTTGTAGGTCACTTGGATCTTCAATGCCGATTTGCCATTTAAAGTCATGTTGACTCGCGAATTGCATGTCACCACCACCGTTTAGACAAACGCCAACGATTTCCGTGCGTTGTAACTCTGGACGCAAGTAACGGTCAAAAAGCAGTTCAATTGCCCATCCCTTTACATACCCAAGGGGGTCATACCGTTGTTGACTATCGAACGGATCAAAGCAACCATTAGTCAGTTGTTTAGCATTTAAACAAGCATCATATACCTGCTTAAACTCAGCATCCGTGACCAATAGCTCTTCATTGCCATCCCGAAATTGACTAACTAATGAATCAGGACGATAGGTAGAATAACGTCGGTCAATTTGATCCAATGCGGATTTAATTGACCCAGCCAATTGATGCAGGCGACTCTTAATCAACTCTACATCTTGACCTGCGATACTGATCGTAAATGGAATCGTCATTGATTCCACGACCGTTGATTTAACCGTCACTGTCATTACTATTTCTCCGCTTGAGTAATTGCATCTTGCAATGAACCAGTGAAGCCCTTGTATGTTTCAGTGGCTCCAGATACCTGATTGATCTTAGCACTTTGTTTTTGCAAGGCTTCCTTGGTGTAAAATGGGATTGCCTGGGCATTGATTTGATCAGAATTACCGCCTTCAGGGTGCTTTAGAACGGTTACTTTTGCGATCTTGTTATTTTTAACATCAATCTTTACTTGAACATCCCCATGTTGCGTACTAGTTGAGGCACCAGTATAGCTACCATTTTTCAATTGCTTGGCATTACTACTGGTATCACGATTACTCTGATCAGTAGTTTGACTGGTGGACTGATCACTAGTGGTCGTTTGGGTTTCCTTTTTATCAAAGAAAACCGTGTATCCTTCAATAATGACGGCAAAGAAAACAGCTAATGAAATCAATAGAACGCTTAACTTTTTTAGCATAGTTATCAACTTCTGTTAAATTTAGACTTTTAGTATTAACATTATAATATTTAAATCTTAAATTTAATGCAAGAAAAGTATAAATTTATTTTAATAACTTCACGAACTTTTTATTTGCTGTGATGTAATATGTAATGCCCATTGGTTAGTTCGAAGCGAGTCATTCCACCCGTTCCAACAATTTTTGTGATTGATAAACGTTGGCCTACTTTATAGTGCGCTGCTACGCGAGCCTGTTTAAAAGTTTTACCATTATATGCCTTGATATTTGAAATTACCCGGACTTGCAGTTGCGCCTTAGCATTGACAGCCAATTCAGACCCCAATCCTAATGTTGCCACTGTTAATCCAATCATTAATAATTTTTTCATTAATTAACGCCTTCTAAATTTAGATTGTTATTATAAATGCTATTTTAACACATTTCATAAATCAGTTAACAATTAGTATGGATATTAAAAAAACTTGGTGCCGATTATTTCGACATCAAGTTTTTAAATTTATTATTTATTGTTGTTCGCATCAATAATCTTACCAGTTTTAACTAATTGTGCTGGGCCATCTTCAGGATCCAAGTGAATTTGAATCAATACTAACTTATCACTAGCAGCACGAGCTTCGGATAATGCATCCATTAATTCTTGTTCAGTTGTTATGTCCTTGGCAGTATATTAATCTGCTTTAGCAACAAAGGTAGCAGGCATTTACGTATAGTTTAGTTGAGGTACATCGTTGTAGTATTCATGCATTCCATGAATTAAACGTTCAACCGTGTAACCAGTATTATCCAATACCAAGATAATTGGGTGGAGTCCTTCTCTAAATGCCATCCCAAATTCTTGAAGGGTTAATTGAAGTTAACCTTCACTAGTTGATAGAATCGTCCGGTGGTCTTCATCCGCAATTTGACTACCTAATGCAGCTGGGAAAGCATAACCAATTGAGCCCCATAGTGGTTGCCCAATAAATTGAGTGCCCCTAAGCATGGTAAATGGAACTAATCCACTAAATGAAGTCCCTTGTTCAGTAACAAGCGTATCACCAGTTTGAATAAAACTACTGATCGCTTGATCGTAAAAGTCTTGGGTTAGTTTCTTGTCACTAGCGGTTTGAAGTGCCACGACTTCATTTCTACCATTTAATCTAGCTGTGCGAGCATTAATTTGTAAAATTGGTAGTTTCTTAACAGTAGCTGCAGAGTTATAGTTAGTTAAGTAGTCTTTAGATTGACCGAATACCGTTGCCCCTTCGTTACTAATGATAATGGTATTAGTACTATCGAAACTTTGGGTAAACATTCCAGTAACCATGTCACCAAGTTTTACTCCGATTGTGATAAATAAATCTGAATCATCGACAACTTGGTTAATATCTTCATCTTAAATTTTTCCATCATACGTTCCGATAAATTCTGGTAATGATTCGTCAACGGCATCCTTACCTAATCCAATATCAGTAAAGTTAATGTGGTTCTTTTTAACGAAATCAGCAACAAATTGTGATAAACGGGCATTGATCACTTCATGACCAACGACTACTAATGGCTTTTTAGCCTTGTTCAATTCAGTTTGTAAGTCATTTAATAGTGATTGAGATGGTTGAGCATCGTTCTTCGCAATCACTGCTGGAATTTCAGCCTGTAAACTTTGGTTCAATGACATTTTACCAATGTTAATTAGCATGGTTAAATAAACTGGCTTCCGATATTTAACCATGTAAGCAATGGCATCGTTGATATCATCAACTGGGTGTTCAGCGGTTAAATTAACGCTCTTAATCCCTAATTTTTCATGGGCTTTAATGAAACGGGTGTAATTACCATCCCCAAAGGTGTGGTGAACAACTGCATGGTCATTTTGATAAGCCATGTTGGGTGTCTCAACAATTTCTAATACGGGAACGTTTTCCGCAGCACCAGCAGCATTGGTAAACTGACTCCCTGCTTGACTTGCTTGGTTGGCGTTGCTCAAGGCAGCATTGGCATTCGCAACGTAACTAGCCGCCTTCGCATTTAGTGAGTCTGCTTTAGTAAATTGGTAATCACGACTAGCTTGGGCCGCTTGACTCGCATAGATGCTTGCCAATTGGGCCGTAGAACTAACCGCATCCCCGTTCGCACTGACCGTCATCGCTGCAGCACTAGCTTGTTGATAGTTATGACTTGCAGCTTGACTTTGAGCAATGGCATCATTTTGCACAGCTGATAATTGACTCAATATTCATATGTTGATTGTATTATAGCATTGAACATCACAGAAAACAATAAAAAAAGTGAGTCCGATTAAAAATCGAACTCACTTTTTTTAATTAAGGCGATTAGATAAATTTAACGAACTTCTTGTTACTAGTAAGGTATTTATCCTTTCCAATGTAGAAACGGGTAATTCCCTTGTACTTGACAACTCTATTCACTTTTACCTTTGCACCTAATTTGTAATGACGTTTGGTAGTTGAGAACTTAACGTTACCATGGACATTTACTCCTTTAGAGTTAATGACCTTAACGGCACGTTTAGCCTTTTTAGCCTTTTTAACATCATTGGATTGATAGTAAGCACTAACTACAAATCCATGATTTGCAGTAATGTACCCACTTCTCTTCACACCGGAGATTAAAGCATTCTTGACGTAATAACGAACTAAACCACTCTTGTTAATCGTAATCTTGTTAACCTTAAACTTCTTGATCTTACTACCAGAAGTCTTACGTAACTTAATAATCCGGCCCTTCTTATTAAAGATAGAACCTAAGTGGAGATAGATAGTTTGTTTATTGTAAACGTAATTTGGATGCTTAGCAAGTTTACTATCGAATGAAGTCGTGTAACCATCTTTGTAACCTTGTGACTTGTTCTTAAGGGATGGTGCAGCAACAACATCCTTAGCAGCTTGCTTACTTCCTAATGCTACTTGAGAATTGTAAGCAGATTGGCCGAGTGAATATGCACGAGCATAATAACTTGCATACGTGGATGAAACTCCACTGGCTTCACTGTAATTTTTATTGTTGTATCCAGCAGAGTACCCATTGTAACCACCTTGATAGGTGTCTTGATTAGCGTAACTAGCATTCCGTTTCCGATTATGCTTAGCATCACTAACTCCAGACTTGAAGTAATCAGCATTAGCTACCGAACTAGTAGCCGAATTAGTAGAACTAGCGGTGCTGGTAGATCCAGTAGCACTGTTTGAAGAGGTAGTGGAACTTGCACTGCTTGTCTTATCTGCGATTGCCTTAGAAGCACTAGCAGAAGCACTATTGATAACACTGTTCATAAATGAGATTACGCTATCACTAGCAGAGTTAGCAGAGGCGATTGATGCACTCGCAGAAGCACTGGCAGAGGCACTAGCAGAAGCTGATGAAAGGGCATTGGAAGTAGCGATACTATTGCTGATACTACCGGCAACACTTCTAATGTTATCACCAGCCGTACTAGTTGCAAAGTTAGCACTGTTAGCTAATGAGTAGTCTAAAGCAGCCTGACTAGCAGCAGATCTAGCAATCGATTCAGCCGTACTTGCAGCAGCAGATGCACTAGTTGCAACGCTTTGGGCACTCGTTGCCGCACTAGCAGCAGATACTGCAGTGGAACGAGCATAACTAGCCATCGCACTATTAGCACCACTTGCAGCAGAGTTAACAATCGAAGTTGCCGATGTAGCTAAGTTGTTCAACTTATTCGCATTGGCATTAGCGGAACTAGCCAAGCTGTTTTGACTATTAGCAACTTGGTTAGCTGAACTAACTACACTCGTAGCAGATGACATATCAGCAGATGCTGAGCTAGCAAGTGCCACGTTACTATTGATCGTAGCCATTAAGCTAGCAATACTACCATTACCAGCATACTCGCCAGCAGTTACAGCGGCAGAGCTAGCAATACTATTAATTGCACTAACCGCTGGTTGAATAGCAGCTGAATTAGAAGCAACTAAGCTATTTAAACTATTAGTAGCACTAGCATTAGAAGTAGTATTAGCGGCATCCGAAGCAATCGTCTTAACAGCGGAACTAACTGTCGTTGCTGCCTTAGAAGCAACGATGGCATCTGAGGCTGCTGCATAGGCATCTGAAGCTAAGCTTAGTGCACTAGCAGCTTGTTGACTAGCACTGTCAGCGTTACTTTGAGCGCTACTTGCTTGACTAGCAGCAGAAGTAGCAGTGGAAGTATCAGTAGCAATCACTCCGGTAGCAGAACTAAAGATTTGATTACTTGCATTCACACTAGCTAATGCTGAAGATGCAAGACTAGTATAAATGTCACCAGCTTCACGGTTTCCGTCAGCATAGTATGACGTTGCTTTAGCTGCAATTGAATTAGCAAAGGCAGCTGACTTTTGCATATCAGCATTAGCAGAGTTAGCAACCACAACAGCTGAGCTAGCATTAGCATAAGCTGAACTAGCAATGCTATTTTGTTGAATAGCAACTTGACGAGCAGCACTAGCTACACTATTGGCAATGCTTGCTTGACTAGCTTCACTAACTAAGATGCTATTACCAGAAATAGCACTATTGAAACGGGCAATGCTATTTGCAGCATCGTTTATTGTTTGACTAGTCTGACTAATGGCATTGGCAATTGAACTAGCTGATTGACTAGCCCAACTAGCTTGATCAGCATTAGCATTAGCATTGCTTAGGTTCGTAGTAGCGTTTGAAGCTACACTATTAGCAGAATTAGCAATGCTTTGAACATTAGTCGTTCCAGCACTAGTTGCAGCCATTTCTGAATCAATCGCTGAACTAGCAGCACTAGCTACGGCATTAGCACTTTGCGCTGCACTATTAGCACTAGCAACTTGCGATTGAGCAGTCACTACGTTTGAAGCGGCAGCGTTAGCAGCACTGGCAGCACTAACGGCTTGACTATGATAAATCGATACCACACTAGCAGCCGATTCAGCAATTGAACGAGCTGAGCTAGCAGTAGAGCTGTTACCCGCTTGAGCAGCTAAGCTAGCAACCACATTGGCACTAACTGCAGACGCATTCGCACTATTAGCAGCACTTTGAGCATTATTAGCAGCAACACTGGCAGCATTAACTGCAACTGATGCTGATCTAAGTGCATCATTGGCAGCACTAGCTTGTTGAGCAGCAGAACCAGCAACGATAGCAGCACTATTAGCAATTGATACATTATATTTAACCACTACATCCTTAGCAGCGGCAGAAGCCGTACTAGTAGCAGCACTAGCGGTCTTAGATGCGTCAGTAGCAGCACCATTAGCACTAGCAACTTGTTGACTAGCTACAGAACTGCCTGTGTTAGCCGTTGAATTAGCACTACTAATTACAGCAACTGCAGAACTAGTAGCATTCACATCTGATTGAGCTGATCCGGCAGCTAAGCTAGCACGATTTGCATCACTAGCAGCTTGACTAGCTAATTGAGCACCATTCGTTGCATCACTGATTACACCAGATAATGAATTTGCAATTGATGCATCAGATTGTGCCTTTGCTGCAGCTTGGGATGCGATACTCGATTGAGTAGTTGCATTAGCATAAGCTGAAGCAGCGATACTAGCTAATATTACAGCACTATTAGCATTTAATGCTACTGAATTGCTGTACTTACTTGCATTATCAAAATCATGAGCAATAACAGCACTAGATGCTAATGAAGCGTAGATTGAAGCAATCTTAGAACTTTCATTAGCTGCATCATTAGCACTATTAGCATCATTTGCAGCAGCACTAGCAACACTAGCAGCAGCGAAAGCAGCATCTTTTTGGCTTGCCACATCTTGGTTGACCTTATTCATCTTACTATTAGCACTACTAATAGTACTTACAGCACTGTTAATTGCGGCATTGCTACTATTAGCAGCAGCAATTGATTTAACCACGCTGGATGAATTTTGAGCAGCTGATGATGACCCTGATACAGCAATAGAAGCTGAAGCAGCAATAGCTGCATTTGAATTAGTTCCATTAAGTGCATCATTAGTCCCATTTGTGTAGCTATTAGTAGCACTAGTATAACTAACTACCATACTACTATTAGCACTAGTATCATCTCTTGCAATCCGGTCAGCAGCACTAGCATTATTAGCTAATCCAACTGCGCTACTAATTTGAGCCGCTAATGAATCTGCTTGTGCTTGATAACTTAATGCCGATGTAGCAGCACTCGCAGTAAATGAGTTAGCACTAACTGCAGTGGATGCAGCAGCATTAGCAGCACTTACTTGAGCACTAGCTGCATTAGCATAGCTATTAGCAGAGATATTCAAAGCACTAGCTTGGGTGTAGTTACCAGCATTATTAGCACTGATGGCTTGACTAGCCACGAAACTAGCCATATTAGCATTGGAACTAGCAACAACACTAGCACTATTAGCAACTTGTGCAGCAGAACTAGCAACGCTAGCAGCAGTGGAAGTAGCTGAATTAAGGTTATCAACATTGGATTTAACCGTAGTCATCGCAGCACTAGCACTCGTTAATACCGCAGCAGCACTCTTAATTATAGTGTTGCTTGGGTTTTGAGCAACGTAATCACTCATGACCGCACTTGAGCCGTCTGCTTTTGCAGAATCTGAAACAACCACACTAGCAGCAGCGGAAACGACTGCGGAATTGCTCATTGCACTATCAGCAGCGTCTTGAGCAACAATAGCATCACTAGCAGTTACCTTCGTAGCACTTGAAGCAGTGGCTGAAGCACTATTAGCAGAATTAGTTCCACTTTGAGCAGCACTGGTTGCAACATTCGATGCACTCGTCTTAGCTGCATTTAACGCAGCTCCAGCTGCATTAGCACTATTTAAATCAGTTTGGGCTTGATCCGCAGCACTAGATGCCACACTAGTCAAACTAGTAGTTGCTTGGGCAGCACTCGCAGCAATTGCAGCATTAGAGCTAGCAACGGATGCAGCAGATTGAGCACTAGCTGTAAAGTATGAACCACCCGCTGTATTACCAGCCGCATATGCAGATGATGCATTAGCATAGTAAATACTATTTTGAAGCACTGCATTACTAATGGCTGCACTAGCTGAGTTAAGAGTTGCAATATTAGAGTCAACTGCAGATGAAGCACTATTTGCAATACTCTTTTGCGTATTAGCATCATCATTAGCACTGTTAATTACGTTCATAGCACTTGAAGCAATTGATACGGCAGCTTGGAAAGAGCTATTTTGAGGATCACGGTTGTATAAGCTATTAATGAATCCAGTAGCTTGACTATTCACAACTGCATTTGAACTAACTACACCAGCAATTGAACTAGCAATTGAAGCGTATGAAGATACAGCTTGTTTATTACCACTAGCAATTGATGAATTCATGTTAGTTGCGCTATTAGCACTACTAATCGTTGCAGAAGCTGAGTTAGCAGAAGCTGATCCATTATTAGCAGCAGCAATTGCACTATTAGCATTATTACTGATGTTATTTAACATACTATTTTGAGATGCAATATTATCGCGATCCTTAATAGCATTATCAGCTGCTATACTAGCTGCACTAGCATAGCTTTGAACTGCACTAGAATTAGCACTTAGTTGTTGCGCAATAGAACTAGCTGCACTAACGTTAGCTAATGCTTGGGCAGCATAACTAGAACCAACTGCACTACTACCAGCTAGGTAAGCTGATTTCGCTTGACTGTCATAGCTAGAGACCTGATTAGACATCGTTGCAAGTGAGCTAAGCAATGATGAACTACTACTCTTAAGTGCTTGAGCAGAACTATTAGCAGCAATCGCTGCACTAGATTGTGCATCTGCATCACTAGCATAATTACTGATATTAGCGTTAACTGAGTTAGCAGCACTAGCGTAACTAGCAAGCGAAGCGTTACTTGGATAACTATTTGCTAAGTTATTAACCGAATTATTAGTCTTAGATGCAGCTGTTGAGCCATCATTGGCAACACTAGCTGCACTAACGGCTATTGATGCATACTGACCAGCCATATTTGCACTAGAACTAATTACGTTAGCAGCACTACTTGAAAATACACTAACTGAATTAGTACTATTAGCGTTCTTACCGGCTTGATCAGTGACACTACCAGCAGCACTTGCAGCTGATTCAGCCATTGATGTGGCACTAGCAACTTGACTAATGGCTCCAGAAGCTACAGCTTGGGCACTAGTAGCTAGTGAAGCAGCTATACTTGCAGCAATCGTGGCAGCAGCAGCAATACTAGATTGACTTTGAGCATCATTTTGATAAGCAACAACTCTGGCAGCAACACTGGCGGCTTGTGAGTTAAATATACTTCCAGTGGTTGCATTTCCAGATTTATATGCGTCAGCGGCTTGACTTGCAAATGCACTCGCATCACTAAATCCAGATTTAGCGGAAGATAAATCACTTGCTGCCTTAGAAGCAGCTGTGCTTGCAGCAGCATAAGCAGTTTGTGCAGAACTAGATTGATTATGGGCTTCAATGTTAGCACTGGAAACTACTGCAGCTGCGCTGGAAGCATCAATAGCGGCCTTGCTAACAACTGTATTACCTGAGTTTGCATTAGCAATACTAGATGCAGTTACTGAATAACTCATGGCATTACTATTAAATTCAGACGTAGCATTAGCAGCTGAACTTGCAATTGCAGCGTATGAACCAGCAGCTGAAGCATTCGTATCTGCTTGGTTTGCAAAACTAGCAGTAGCAGATACAACGCTACTTGCACTATTAGTAGCAGCAGTTGCTGAACCAGCACCTTTGGCTGCATCACTTGCAATACTGTTTGCAGCATTATTAGCTGAGTCAGCAGTAGAACTTGCACTGTCAGCGGTTCTCTTATTCTTAGCAGCTTCATTAGCAGCTGAACTTGCAATATAAGCATATGACTTAGCATTGGCTGCTGCTGTTGAAGCTGCATTACTTGCCGCACGTGCAGCTGCATCAGCGGAAGCAGCAGCTGATGCATATTGTGAAGCAGCACTACTATCACCAGATTGAGCAGCTGTACTTGCTGCACTAGCAGCGGAGCTAGCAGCTGAACTTGCTGCACTAGCTGCAGATTTTGCTGAATCAGCATTAATACTGTTAGAAGCCGCATTGGAAGCTGCATTACTTGCATCCACACTATTTTTTCCAGCAGCATTTGCAGCAGCACTGGCAGCACTGGCAGCAGAATCAGCAACACTAGCTGCAGAACTAATTGCAGAGTTGCTTGGATTAGTATTAGCTAACTTATCTGCTGCTTTTGCAGAGTTAGTTGCTGCAGAAGCAGCTATACTTGCAGCTTGAGAAGCCGAATTAGCAATATTACTTGCACTATTAGCAATACTAGTAGCTGAACTAGCAATTGCAGAATTACTATTGACCCCTGAACTAGCTAAAGCTGCGTCAAATGATGCTGAAGATGCGTTGCTTGCATAACTATTAGCTGCACTAGCTTGGTTAGCAGCACTCATTGCACTGTTGATCTGACTAGTTAAACTATCAGCATTAGTTTGATCATTAATTGCTGCACTAGCAGCAGAACTGGCAGCTGATTTAGCTGAATTAGCTGAAGCTGCTGCGGTTGAAGCTGAACTAACCTGACCATTGGTGAGGCTAGCATAACTAGCAGCACTCGAATTCAATGAAGCAGCTAATGAGTAGTTACCCGCAAAGTTAGCAGAGCTAGCTTGACTAGCATAAACATTAGCCATATTAGCATTAGAACTAGCAGCTACGCTAATACTATTAGCTTCATTAGCAGCAGCAATGGCAGCAATGGCAGCACTGGATGCAGCACTGTTTTGAGAGTCAGCATCACGCTTAACGCCACTTAGAGCGGAACTAGCCGATGCTAATGCACTAGCAGCTTTACTAATAGCTGAATTACCAGAGTTAGCAGCTACTAAGCTGTTCATTGAGTTGCGTTGTTGATCCGCTATAGTAGATTGACTTGTAACATTACTGTCGACACTAGATGCTTGGCTAGCATAACTGCCGGCAGCACTAGCATCAGCATTAGCAGCACTAGCATAACTGCTAGTTACGCTAGATGCACTTGCAGCTAAGCTCTTAGCAGCATTAGCACTTGTGTTACCATTGCTAGCAGCACTAGCGGCACTCGATGCAGCACTGTTAGCACTGTTTGCAGCAGCAGCAGCACTGTTTGCAGCACTAGCGGCACTGGTTGCATCGGCATTAGCACTGGATGCGGCATCAGCAGCGCTGTTTGCAGCGCTGTTTGCAGCAGCAGCACTGTTCTTAGCATTGCTTGCATCAAGAGCAGCTGAACTGGCAGCTGAACGAGCAGAACTGGCAGCGCTACTGTTCCCATCATTAGCATAGCTACTTGCAGCATTAGCCGCAGCACTAGCAATTGAATTTGCTGATGAAGCAGCAGCATTAGCAGTAGAAGCAGCAGATTGCGCTGATGAAACAACGGAATTGGCAGAACTAGCTTTATCACGAGCACTAGCGGCAGAGGAAGCAGCACTACTTGCAACACTAGCATCATTAGAAGCCTTATCAGCTAATGACTTAACTGTTGAGTTACTTGGGTTGGCATAAGCCATTGAATTTGCTGTGGAAGCAGCGGAATTAGCAGCAGCTGCACTAGATGCAGCTGAGTTAGCAGCACTGGCAGCTTGATTAGCGTAACTCTTAGCATTAGTTGACTTAGTATCCACATTAGCCTTATCACTACCAGCAGCAGCAGCGTCACTAGAAGCTTGATTAGCGTAACTCTTAGCAGCACTAGCATCGTTAGTTGCGGCACTAGCATTGGAGGCAGCATCAATTGCTGAACTCATTAATTTATTCAAATCAGCAGCAGAGTTAACAGCACTTAATGCTGATGAAGCAGCGCTCTTAGCAGTCTCAGTTGCGGTCGATGCAGTTGTTGATGCAAACTTGGCATCATTAGCGTTTGAACTAGCTAAAGCTGCATAACTAGCAGCAGCTGAGTTAAATTGACTAGCTTGCGTGTAGTTATGAGCACTATTAGCAGAAACTGCTTGACTAGTATTAATACTTGCTAAACTAGCATTGACACTTGCTGCCGAGTTAGCACTATTAGCAGTTGAAGCAGCTGAAATTGCAGCTTGAGCAGCTGAACTTGCATTTGATGATTCAGTGTCAGCAGATGATTTAACGTTAGATAATGCAGCACTGGCACTTGCGAAAGCAGAACTAGCATTTCTAATTGCAGTATTACTTGAATTAGCACTAGCATAACTGCCCATTGAAGTACTCATGCTATTAGCATCATTAGAGTAGCTGGTAACCGTATTATCTGCAGATGAAGCAACTGAATTAGCAGATGATGCAGCACTAGCATTTACATTCGCACCACTAGCTGCGATTGAAGCAGCTGAACTAGCTGAAGTAGCACTAGCATTAGTAGCACCAGCACTATTCGTAGCATTTGTCCCTTCATTGGAAGAAGCAGATGCAGCACTTGAAGCAGCTTGACTCAATGCAGTATTAGCAATTGAAACAGTATCAATATCAGTCTTAGCTTGGCTAGCAGCCTTACTTGCAACATCAGTTAAACTGTTCATTGCACTCGCATAACTGGTGGTAACAATTGCTTGTTGACTAGCAGCAGCGGCGTATGATGAGGCAGCACTAATTGCTGCATCGCCATCGGTAAAGTCACCCTTCGCATAAGCTGAATTAGCTAAACTATTTTGATATAAAATACCAACGTTAGCAGCTGTAAGAGCATTATTAGCATTACTTACCAATGTATAGTATGAATTGACATCCGAAGTGGCACTAGCTGCAATTGCCTTTTGAGATTGGGCATCACTATTAGCACTGTAAATGGTTGCCATTGCACTAGATGCAGCAACAGAAGCTGACTTAAAGGTAGAATTAGTAGGATCATCGTCGAAGTAACTATTGATTCCACTAGTAACCCCACTAGCAACACTAGTAGTACTATCAACTACACTAGCAGCACTGGATGCAACTGCATTGTATGAGCTAGCAGCTGCTGAATCATTAGAAGCTGTCTTGAAGTTAACATTAATAGTACTTGCAGCTGATCCATAAGCACTGGATGCAGAACTAGCGGCACTACTACCACCATTAGCAGCACTAGCAGCACTCGATGCTGCAGATGAAGCACTATTGAATGAACTCATTTGAATTGCCATTTGAGCTACATCACTAGCAGCCTTAGAAGCAGCAACACTGGCAATATTAGTGTAACTAAGAATTGCACTAGAATTATTAACCATTGTTTGAGCATTCAAACTAGCAGTAGATGCAGCTTCACTCGCAACACTAGCATAACTATCACCAGCAGATTGACTACCAGCAAGATAAGCTGAGTTGGCTGAAGCAACATAAATATTAACTACATTTGAAGCACTAGTAATTGCGGAACTAAGCGCTGCATTTGAGCCTTGAACACCTTTAGCAGCAGCGGCAGCACTAGCAGCAGTAGAAGATTGATCGTTAGCATCGCTCGCATAAGAAGCAAGTTGTGAGTTAGCTTGACTAGCAGCAACAGCGGCACTGGCAACTGAAGCATTAGCGGAATTAGCAGCAGCTAAACTAGCAACACTATTATTTACAGCATTAATGCTAGTTGCTTCACTATTAGCAATTTTAGCTGATGATGATGCATCAGATGCATATGAATTAGCTAAGCTAACATTAGTAGAATCAACAGCAACAACACTACCAGCAACTGAATTAGCTGAATTAGCTGATGAAGTATCGTTACTACCGTTATTAGCGTTCTTAGCAGCAGCACTAGCAGCAGAACTGGCAGTACTCATGGCAGCTGAACCTTCACTAGCAGCAGAGCTAGCAGTATTTTGATCAGCAATTGCCTTAGCAGCAGCATCTTTTGCAACAATAGTGGCACTGGATGCAACACTATTAGCACTGGATGTAATGCTTGCTTGAGAACTAAGTCCACTTAAGCCCGCAGATGCTTGGGAAGCAAAGAGTGATCCGTTGTTTGTATCACCATTTGCGTAATAGCTATTAGCTAAAGAAACATTACTGTTAATGTTACTAATTGCAATTGAAGCAGCAATTGAAGCAGCTTTAGCACTATTGGCAGCATCAGAAGCTGTTGCATATGCAGAGCTAGCAATAACAGATTGAGCGTTAGCATCACTTAAGGCGTTTGAAGTAGCAATAGCAGCAGCACTGGCTAACTTAGCTTGTGATTGAACAACTGTATTATTATTATTTGCACTAGCTAAGCTTTGCGCAGCAGTAGCATTACTTTGGGCTTGATCATTGAAACCACTAGTAGCGACAGCAGCAGAACTAGCCGTTTGAGCATATGAAAATGCTTGAGATGCATAGCTAACTGCAGTACTGGTACTAGTGCCAGTAACAGAAGCATAACTGTTAGCTGATGCTACAGTGGCAGAATTATTACTACCTGCATTCTTACCAGCATTCGCATTGGAACTAGCCGCACTATTAGCACTGGATGCAATATTATTGTAAGAATTAGCAGTAGCGCTCGCATTAGATGCATTACTATTGGCAGCACTAGCGTCATTAGCATATGAGTCAGCAGCACTCTTGGCAGCAGCAGCAGTGGACGATGCCTTTGCTGCATCAGCAGCAGCGGCACTAGCAACATTTGCTGCAGAACTGGCAGCAACGCTATCACCCCTTTGGGCAGCACTCGCTGCATCGGCAGCAGCACTCGCTGCAATCGAGTTTGCAGTAGATGCAGCAATAGATGCAGCAGTAGCATTTGAGCTTTGCGCAGCAGCATTCGATGCGTATTCACTTGCCTGAGTGTAAGCAGATGATGCAATAACAGCAGCCGATAAAGCAGCAGTAGCAGCACTATTAGCACTGGATGCTAATGACTGAATAGCTGAATTGCTTGGGTTAGCCGAAGCAATTGCAGAAGCTGACTTAGCATTATCTGAAGCACTAGCAGCAGCTGTAGAAGCACTAGCGGCAGTAGAAGCAGCAGCACTGGCATTGGTGTTGGCAGAACTAACGTCATCACTAACTGCCTTACTATCATTTTGGGCTCCATTATTAGCACTAGATGCTTGATTAGCATAACTAGATGCAACACTAGCATTAGATGCAGCAGCACTAGCATTGGATGCAAGAGCGTAAGCACTCTTAGCATCGCTATCAAAGGCAGCTGCAGAACTAGCTACAGCACTAGCTGAATTAGCAGCATTAACTCCGTTAATAGTAGCACTTGCAGCGGTTGAACTAGCCGATTTAGCTGAATCCGCATACTGGCTAGCAGTTGATGCAAATTTCGCAGCACTAGAATTCAATTCACTAGCCTGTGAGTAGTTCCCATTGGCAGCAGCACTCTTAGCTTGAGCAGCATTATCACTAGCGATGCTGGCATTGAAACTAGCAGTTGAATTAGCATTATTAGCAGCATTAACAGCAGAGCTAGCAACACTATAAGCTAAACTAGCCGTATTTGAGAATCCATCAGCAGCAGACTTAGCACTAGTCAATGCGGAACTAGCAATACTAAATGCAGAACTAGCAGCACTAACGGCTGAATTACCAGAATTGTTGCTAGTAAAGTTAGTCATTGCTGAACTCAAGATATTTACGTTATTAGAATAACTAGTAACGATTGAATCAGCAGATGATGCAAGTATATTAGCATTTGATGCCTTTGTAGCATCTGCGTTAGCACCACTTGCATAATTAGAAGCGGCAGCACTAGCGGATGAAGCTTCATTACTAGCACTACTGATAGCTGATGAAGTATCAGCACTAGCATTTGCTGCAGCACTAGCAGCAGCAGATGAAGCAGCGTTCAATGAACCAATAGCTACATTAGCAGAATTTTCATCATTGACTGCTTGATTAGCAGCACTAACGGCGATTGAAGCTAACGTACTAATATTGGCAGCGGCACTAGCTGCAATCGAAGCATTAACACTAGCCACACTAGCGGCACTAACTGCACCGGAAGTGTAAATCGCTCCACCAATTCGATCACCAGTTTGGTAAGCAGAGCTGGCTTGTGCATAGGAAGTATTAGCGTTAGTAACTGCACCACTAATGGCTGCACTAGCACTAGCAATCACTGCGACTTGTGAACTAGCAGCACTGGATGCACTACTTGCAATATTCTTTTGGTTAGCGGCATCGTTGTTATAGCTATTGATAGCACTCACTGCACTAGTAGCAACTGAAGCCGCACTCTTGAACGTGGAGTTACTTGGATCGTTGTTGAGGTAATTATTAATGGAGTTAGAAGCAACAACAGCATTGCTTGAAATAGTACTTACCGCAGTAGCAGCTGAACTAGCAGCACTATATGCTGAGTTAACGATTGTATCGTTAGCATTAGCATCACTGGCAGCAATTGATGTTGCAGCACTAGCTGATTTAGCATCGTTAGATGCTTTACTACCGGCACTATTACCACTATCAACAGCAGACTTAGCACTAGAAGCGGCACTCGCAGCACTATTAAAGCTACTCATTTGCACTGCCATTTGGGCAACATCACTCGCAGCCTGAGAAGCAGCGGAACTAGCAATGTTAGTTTGTGAAAGAATAGCAGCTGAGTTGTTAATCAATGCTTGGGCAGCATTCGATGCAGCAGTAACTGCGTCCTTAGCAGCTTGAGCATAACTGTTTCCAGCATCTGTACTTCCAGCAAGGTAAGCTGAATTAGCAGCAGCATCATTGGAACTTACAGCACTCGATGCACTAGTAATGGCTGAAACAAGGGAACTATCTGAACCTTGAGCTGAGCTAGCAGCAATTGCTGCAGCACTCGCAGCACTCTTTTGTGCTTGAGCATCCGCATTAAGAGATGCGATAGCTGAATTGGCTGCACTAGCAGCAGCAACGAAACTAGCTAATGATGTATCTTGGTTATTAGCACTGATCAAAGCAGCAATACTATTATTCACACTATTAGTACTATCAGCACTATCATTAGCTAACTTAGCAGATGATAATGCATTCGCAGCATATGAACCAGCTAAACTAGCGTTATCAGCGTCACCGGATACTACGCTATTAGCAATTGATGATGCAGATGAAATGGAATTACTATTAGCACTACCATTTGAACTAGCTCCATTAGCTTGGTTAGCAGCAGAATTAGCCGCACTTAGTGCGTTTGATGCATCAATAGCAGCCTGAGAAGCAATTGATTGATCTTTTTCGGCCTGAGCAGCAGCATTACTTGCAAGTATAGTTGCACTTGAAGCAGCAATTACTGCATTTAAAGCAGCAATTGATTGAGCACTCATACTCTTAGCAGTGTCAGAGGCTAGATTAGCATAGATCGCACCATTGCTAACATCACCATTAGCATAGTAGCTATTAGCAGCTGATACTAGACTATTGACAGTACTTGCATTGTTACTTGCAGTGGTTGAAGCTGTAATGGCACTCGCAGCAGCACTGGATGCAAGCGCATAAGCGGAATTAGCAGCTGATGATTGTTGGTTAGCGTCAGCAAGTGCACTCGCAGCCGTACTATTAGCAACATCAATAGCAGCAGCTTGGGATTTAACGATCGTATTTTGACTATTTGCACTAGCTAAGCTTTGCGCAGCAGTAGCGTTACTTTGCGTTTGACTATTAAAGCCACTAGTTGCAACTGCTGCAGAACTAGCCGTTTGAGCATATGAAAATGCTTGAGATGCATAGCTAACTGCAGTACTGGTACTAGTGCCAGTAACAGAAGCATAACTGTTAGCTGATGCTACAGTGGCAGAATTATTACTACCTGCATTCTTACCAGCATTCGCATTGGAACTAGCCGCACTATTAGCACTGGATGCAATATTATTGTAAGAATTAGCAGTAGCGCTCGCATTAGATGCATTACTATTGGCAGCACTAGCGTCATTAGCATATGAGTCAGCAGCACTCTTGGCAGCAGCAGCAGTGGACGATGCCTTTGCTGCATCAGCAGCAGCGGCACTAGCAACATTTGCTGCAGAACTGGCAGCAACGCTATCACCCCTTTGGGCAGCACTCGCTGCATCGGCAGCAGCACTCGCTGCAATCGAGTTTGCAGTAGATGCAGCAATAGATGCAGCAGTAGCATTTGAGCTTTGCGCAGCAGCATTCGATGCGTATTCACTTGCCTGAGTGTAAGCAGATGATGCAATAACAGCAGCCGATAAAGCAGCAGTAGCAGCACTATTAGCACTGGATGCTAATGACTGAATAGCTGAATTGCTTGGGTTAGCCGAAGCAATTGCAGAAGCTGACTTAGCATTATCTGAAGCACTAGCAGCAGCTGTAGAAGCACTAGCGGCAGTAGAAGCAGCAGCACTGGCATTGGTGTTGGCAGAACTAACGTCATCACTAACTGCCTTACTATCATTTTGGGCTCCATTATTAGCACTAGATGCTTGATTAGCATAACTAGATGCAACACTAGCATTAGATGCAGCAGCACTAGCATTGGATGCAAGAGCGTAAGCACTCTTAGCATCGCTATCAAAGGCAGCTGCAGAACTAGCTACAGCACTAGCTGAATTAGCAGCATTAACTCCGTTAATAGTAGCACTTGCAGCGGTTGAACTAGCCGATTTAGCTGAATCCGCATACTGGCTAGCAGTTGATGCAAATTCCGCAGCACTAGAATTCAATTCACTAGCCTGTGAGTAGTTCCCATTGGCAGCAGCACTCTTAGCTTGAGCAGCATTATCACTAGCGATGCTGGCATTGAAACTAGCAGTTGAATTAGCATTATTAGCAGCATTAACAGCAGAGCTAGCAACACTATAAGCTAAACTAGCCGTATTTGAGAATCCATCAGCAGCAGACTTAGCACTAGTCAATGCGGAACTAGCAATACTAAATGCAGAACTAGCAGCACTAACGGCTGAATTACCAGAATTGTTGCTAGTAAAGTTAGTCATTGCTGAACTCAAGATATTTACGTTATTAGAATAACTAGTAACGATTGAATCAGCAGATAATGCAAGTATATTAGCATTTGATGCCTTTGTAGCATCTGCGTTAGCACCACTTGCATAATTAGAAGCGGCAGCACTAGCGGATGAAGCTTCATTACTAGCACTACTGATAGCTGATGAAGTATCAGCACTAGCATTTGCTGCAGCACTAGCAGCAGCAGATGAAGCAGCGTTCAATGAACCAATAGCTACATTAGCAGAATTTTCATCATTGACTGCTTGATTAGCAGCACTAACGGCGATTGAAGCTAACGTACTAATATTGGCAGCGGCACTAGCTGCAATCGAAGCATTAACACTAGCCACACTAGCGGCACTAACTGCACCGGAAGTGTAAATCGCTCCACCAATTCGATCACCAGTTTGGTAAGCAGAGCTGGCTTGTGCATAGGAAGTATTAGCGTTAGTAACTGCACCACTAATGGCTGCACTAGCACTAGCAATCACTGCGACTTGTGAACTAGCAGCACTGGATGCACTACTTGCAATATTCTTTTGGTTAGCGGCATCGTTGTTATAGCTATTGATAGCACTCACTGCACTAGTAGCAACTGAAGCCGCACTCTTGAACGTGGAGTTACTTGGATCGTTGTTGAGGTAATTATTAATGGAGTTAGAAGCAACAACAGCATTGCTTGAAATAGTACTTACCGCAGTAGCAGCTGAACTAGCAGCACTATATGCTGAGTTAACGATTGTATCGTTAGCATTAGCATCACTGGCAGCAATTGATGTTGCAGCACTAGCTGATTTAGCATCGTTAGATGCTTTACTACCGGCACTATTACCACTATCAACAGCAGACTTAGCACTAGAAGCGGCACTCGCAGCACTATTAAAGCTACTCATTTGCACTGCCATTTGGGCAACATCACTCGCAGCCTGAGAAGCAGCGGAACTAGCAATGTTAGTTTGTGAAAGAATAGCAGCTGAGTTGTTAATCAATGCTTGGGCAGCATTCGATGCAGCAGTAACTGCGTCCTTAGCAGCTTGAGCATAACTGTTTCCAGCATCTGTACTTCCAGCAAGGTAAGCTGAATTAGCAGCAGCATCATTGGAACTTACAGCACTCGATGCACTAGTAATGGCTGAAACAAGGGAACTATCTGAACCTTGAGCTGAGCTAGCAGCAATTGCTGCAGCACTCGCAGCACTCTTTTGTGCTTGAGCATCCGCATTAAGAGATGCGATAGCTGAATTGGCTGCACTAGCAGCAGCAACGAAACTAGCTAATGATGTATCTTGGTTATTAGCACTGATCAAAGCAGCAATACTATTATTCACACTATTAGTACTATCAGCACTATCATTAGCTAACTTAGCAGATGATGATGCATTCGCAGCATATGAACCAGCTAAACTAGCGTTATCAGCGTCACCGGATACTACGCTATTAGCAATTGATGATGCAGATGAAATGGAATTACCATTAGCACTACCATTTGAACTAGCTCCATTAGCTTGGTTAGCAGCAGAATTAGCCGCACTTAGTGCGTTTGATGCATCAATAGCAGCCTGAGAAGCAATTGATTGATCTTTTTCGGCCTGAGCAGCAGCATTACTTGCAAGTATAGTTGCACTTGAAGCAGCAATTACTGCATTTAAAGCAGCAATTGATTGAGCACTCATACTCTTAGCAGTGTCAGAGGCTAGATTAGCATAGATCGCACCATTGCTAACATCACCATTAGCATAGTAGCTATTAGCAGCTGATACTAGACTATTGACAGTACTTGCATTGTTACTTGCAGTGGTTGAAGCTGTAATGGCACTCGCAGCAGCACTGGATGCAAGCGCATAAGCGGAATTAGCAGCTGATGATTGTTGGTTAGCGTCAGCAAGTGCACTCGCAGCCGTACTATTAGCAACATCAATAGCAGCAGCTTGGGATTTAACGATCGTATTTTGACTATTTGCACTAACTAAACTTTGCGCAGCAGTAGCGTTACTTTGCGTTTGACTATTAAAGCCACTAGTTGCAACTGCTGCAGAACTAGCCGTTTGAGCATATGAAAATGCTTGAGATGCATAGCTAACTGCAGTACTGGTACTAGTGCCAGTAACAGAAGCATAACTGTTAGCTGATGCTACAGTGGCAGAATTATTACTACCTGCATTCTTACCAGCATTCGCATTGGAACTAGCCGCACTATTAGCACTGGATGCAATATTATTGTAAGAATTAGCAGTAGCGCTCGCATTAGATGCATTACTATTGGCAGCACTAGCGTCATTAGCATATGAGTCAGCAGCACTCTTGGCAGCAGCAGCAGTGGACGATGCCTTTGCTGCATCAGCAGCAGCGGCACTAGCAACATTTGCTGCAGAACTGGCAGCAACGCTATCACCCCTTTGGGCAGCACTCGCTGCATCGGCAGCAGCACTCGCTGCAATCGAGTTTGCAGTAGATGCAGCAATAGATGCAGCAGTAGCATTTGAGCTTTGCGCAGCAGCATTCGATGCGTATTCACTTGCCTGAGTGTAAGCAGATGATGCAATAACAGCAGCCGATAAAGCAGCAGTAGCAGCACTATTAGCACTGGATGCTAATGACTGAATAGCTGAATTGCTTGGGTTAGCCGAAGCAATTGCAGAAGCTGACTTAGCATTATCTGAAGCACTAGCAGCAGCTGTAGAAGCACTAGCGGCAGTAGAAGCAGCAGCACTGGCATTGGTGTTGGCAGAACTAACGTCATCACTAACTGCCTTACTATCATTTTGGGCTCCATTATTAGCACTAGATGCTTGATTAGCATAACTAGATGCAACACTAGCATTAGATGCAGCAGCACTAGCATTGGATGCAAGAGCGTAAGCACTCTTAGCATCGCTATCAAAGGCAGCTGCAGAACTAGCTACAGCACTAGCTGAATTAGCAGCATTAACTCCGTTAATAGTAGCACTTGCAGCGGTTGAACTAGCCGATTTAGCTGAATCCGCATACTGGCTAGCAGTTGATGCAAATTTCGCAGCACTAGAATTCAATTCACTAGCCTGTGAGTAGTTCCCATTGGCAGCAGCACTCTTAGCTTGAGCAGCATTATCACTAGCGATGCTGGCATTGAAACTAGCAGTTGAATTAGCATTATTAGCAGCATTAACAGCAGAGCTAGCAACACTATAAGCTAAACTAGCCGTATTTGAGAATCCATCAGCAGCAGACTTAGCACTAGTCAATGCGGAACTAGCAATACTAAATGCAGAACTAGCAGCACTAACGGCTGAATTACCAGAATTGTTGCTAGTAAAGTTAGTCATTGCTGAACTCAAGATATTTACGTTATTAGAATAACTAGTAACGATTGAATCAGCAGATGATGCAAGTATATTAGCATTTGATGCCTTTGTAGCATCTGCGTTAGCACCACTTGCATAATTAGAAGCGGCAGCACTAGCGGATGAAGCTTCATTACTAGCACTACTGATAGCTGATGAAGTATCAGCACTAGCATTTGCTGCAGCACTAGCAGCAGCAGATGAAGCAGCGTTCAATGAACCAATAGCTACATTAGCAGAATTTTCATCATTGACTGCTTGATTAGCAGCACTAACGGCGATTGAAGCTAACGTACTAATATTGGCAGCGGCACTAGCTGCAATCGAAGCATTAACACTAGCCACACTAGCGGCACTAACTGCACCGGAAGTGTAAATCGCTCCACCAATTCGATCACCAGTTTGGTAAGCAGAGCTGGCTTGTGCATAGGAAGTATTAGCGTTAGTAACTGCACCACTAATGGCTGCACTAGCACTAGCAATCACTGCGACTTGTGAACTAGCAGCACTGGATGCACTACTTGCAATATTCTTTTGGTTAGCGGCATCGTTGTTATAGCTATTGATAGCACTCACTGCACTAGTAGCAACTGAAGCCGCACTCTTGAACGTGGAGTTACTTGGATCGTTGTTGAGGTAATTATTAATGGAGTTAGAAGCAACAACAGCATTGCTTGAAATAGTACTTACCGCAGTAGCAGCTGAACTAGCAGCACTATATGCTGAGTTAACGATTGTATCGTTAGCATTAGCATCACTGGCAGCAATTGATGTTGCAGCACTAGCTGATTTAGCATCGTTAGATGCTTTACTACCGGCACTATTACCACTATCAACAGCAGACTTAGCACTAGAAGCGGCACTCGCAGCACTATTAAAGCTACTCATTTGCACTGCCATTTGGGCAACATCACTCGCAGCCTGAGAAGCAGCGGAACTAGCAATGTTAGTTTGTGAAAGAATAGCAGCTGAGTTGTTAATCAATGCTTGGGCAGCATTCGATGCAGCAGTAACTGCGTCCTTAGCAGCTTGAGCATAACTGTTTCCAGCATCTGTACTTCCAGCAAGGTAAGCTGAATTAGCAGCAGCATCATTGGAACTTACAGCACTCGATGCACTAGCAATGGCTGAAACAAGGGAACTATCTGAACCTTGAGCTGAGCTAGCAACAATTGCTGCAGCACTCGCAGCACTCTTTTGTGCTTGAGCATCCGCATTAAGAGATGCGATAGCTGAATTGGCTGCACTAGCAGCAGCAACGAAACTAGCTAATGATGTATCTTGGTTATTAGCACTGATCAAAGCAGCAATACTATTATTCACACTATTAGTACTATCAGCACTATCATTAGCTAACTTAGCAGATGATGATGCATTCGCAGCATATGAACCAGCTAAACTAGCGTTATCAGCGTCACCGGATACTACGCTATTAGCAATTGATGATGCAGATGAAATGGAATTACCATTAGCACTACCATTTGAACTAGCTCCATTAGCTTGGTTAGCAGCAGAATTAGCCGCACTTAGTGCGTTTGATGCATCAATAGCAGCCTGAGAAGCAATTGATTGATCTTTTTCGGCCTGAGCAGCAGCATTACTTGCAAGTATAGTTGCACTTGAAGCAGCAATTACTGCATTTAAAGCAGCAATTGATTGAGCACTCATACTCTTAGCAGTGTCAGAGGCTAGATTAGCATAGATCGCACCATTGCTAACATCACCATTAGCATAGTAGCTATTAGCAGCTGATACTAGACTATTGACAGTACTTGCATTGTTACTTGCAGTGGTTGAAGCTGTAATGGCACTCGCAGCAGCACTGGATGCAAGCGCATAAGCGGAATTAGCAGCTGATGATTGTTGGTTAGCGTCAGCAAGTGCACTCGCAGCCGTACTATTAGCAACATCAATAGCAGCAGCTTGGGATTTAACGATCGTATTTTGACTATTTGCACTAACTAAACTTTGCGCAGCAGTAGCGTTACTTTGCGTTTGACTATTAAAGCCACTAGTTGCAACTGCTGCAGAACTAGCTGTTTGAGCATATGAAAATGCTTGAGATGCATAGCTAACTGCAGTACTGGTACTAGTGCCAGTAACAGAAGCATAACTGTTAGCTGATGCTACAGTGGCAGAATTATTACTACCTGCACTCTTACCAGCATTCGCATTGGAACTAGCCGCACTATTAGCACTGGATGCAATATTATTGTAAGAATTAGCAGTAGCGCTCGCATTAGATGCATTACTATTGGCAGCACTAGCGTCATTAGCATATGAGTCAGCAGCACTCTTGGCAGCAGCAGCAGTGGACGATGCCTTTGCTGCATCAGCAGCAGCGGCACTAGCAACATTTGCTGCAGAACTGGCAGCAACGCTATCACCCCTTTGGGCAGCACTCGCTGCATCGGCAGCAGCACTCGCTGCAATCGAGTTTGCAGTAGATGCAGCAATAGATGCAGCAGTAGCATTTGAGCTTTGCGCAGCAGCATTCGATGCGTATTCACTTGCCTGAGTGTAAGCAGATGATGCAATAACAGCAGCCGATAAAGCAGCAGTAGCAGCACTATTAGCACTGGATGCTAATGACTGAATAGCTGAATTGCTTGGGTTAGCCGAAGCAATTGCAGAAGCTGACTTAGCATTATCTGAAGCACTAGCAGCAGCTGTAGAAGCACTAGCGGCAGTAGAAGCAGCAGCACTGGCATTGGTGTTGGCAGAACTAACGTCATCACTAACTGCCTTACTATCATTTTGGGCTCCATTATTAGCACTAGATGCTTGATTAGCATAACTAGATGCAACACTAGCATTAGATGCAGCAGCACTAGCATTGGATGCAAGAGCGTAAGCACTCTTAGCATCGCTATCAAAGGCAGCTGCAGAACTAGCTACAGCACTAGCTGAATTAGCAGCATTAACTCCGTTAATAGTAGCACTTGCAGCGGTTGAACTAGCCGATTTAGCTGAATCCGCATACTGGCTAGCAGTTGATGCAAATTCCGCAGCACTAGAATTCAATTCACTAGCCTGTGAGTAGTTCCCATTGGCAGCAGCACTCTTAGCTTGAGCAGCATTATCACTAGCGATGCTGGCATTGAAACTAGCCGTTGAATTAGCATTATTAGCAGCATTAACAGCAGAGCTAGCAACACTATAAGCTAAACTAGCCGTATTTGAGAATCCATCAGCAGCAGACTTAGCACTAGTCAATGCGGAACTAGCAATACTAAATGCAGAACTAGCAGCACTAACGGCTGAATTACCAGAATTGTTGCTAGTAAAGTTAGTCATTGCTGAACTCAAGATATTTACGTTATTAGAATAACTAGTAACGATTGAATCAGCAGATGATGCAAGTATATTAGCATTTGATGCCTTTGTAGCATCTGCGTTAGCACCACTTGCATAATTAGAAGCGGCAGCACTAGCGGATGAAGCTTCATTACTAGCACTACTGATAGCTGATGAAGTATCAGCACTAGCATTTGCTGCAGCACTAGCAGCAGCAGATGAAGCAGCGTTCAATGAACCAATAGCTACATTAGCAGAATTTTCATCATTGACTGCTTGATTAGCAGCACTAACGGCGATTGAAGCTAACGTACTAATATTGGCAGCGGCACTAGCTGCAATCGAAGCATTAACACTAGCCACACTAGCGGCACTAACTGCACCGGAAGTGTAAATCGCTCCACCAATTCGATCACCAGTTTGGTAAGCAGAGCTGGCTTGTGCATAGGAAGTATTAGCGTTAGTAACTGCACCACTAATGGCTGCACTAGCACTAGCAATCACTGCGACTTGTGAACTAGCAGCACTGGATGCACTACTTGCAATATTCTTTTGGTTAGCGGCATCGTTGTTATAGCTATTGATAGCACTCACTGCACTAGTAGCAACTGAAGCCGCACTCTTGAACGTGGAGTTACTTGGATCGTTGTTGAGGTAATTATTAATGGAGTTAGAAGCAACAACAGCATTGCTTGAAATAGTACTTACCGCAGTAGCAGCTGAACTAGCAGCACTATATGCTGAGTTAACGATTGTATCGTTAGCATTAGCATCACTGGCAGCAATTGATGTTGCAGCACTAGCTGATTTAGCATCGTTAGATGCTTTACTACCGGCACTATTACCACTATCAACAGCAGACTTAGCACTAGAAGCGGCACTCGCAGCACTATTAAAGCTACTCATTTGCACTGCCATTTGGGCAACATCACTCGCAGCCTGAGAAGCAGCGGAACTAGCAATGTTAGTTTGTGAAAGAATAGCAGCTGAGTTGTTAATCAATGCTTGGGCAGCATTCGATGCAGCAGTAACTGCGTCCTTAGCAGCTTGAGCATAACTGTTTCCAGCATCTGTACTTCCAGCAAGGTAAGCTGAATTAGCAGCAGCATCATTGGAACTTACAGCACTCGATGCACTAGCAATGGCTGAAACAAGGGAACTATCTGAACCTTGAGCTGAGCTAGCAACAATTGCTGCAGCACTCGCAGCACTCTTTTGTGCTTGAGCATCCGCATTAAGAGATGCGATAGCTGAATTGGCTGCACTAGCAGCAGCAACGAAACTAGCTAATGATGTATCTTGGTTATTAGCACTGATCAAAGCAGCAATACTATTATTCACACTATTAGTACTATCAGCACTATCATTAGCTAACTTAGCAGATGATGATGCATTCGCAGCATATGAACCAGCTAAACTAGCGTTATCAGCGTCACCGGATACTACGCTATTAGCAATTGATGATGCAGATGAAATGGAATTACCATTAGCACTACCATTTGAACTAGCTCCATTAGCTTGGTTAGCAGCAGAATTAGCCGCACTTAGTGCGTTTGATGCATCAATAGCAGCCTGAGAAGCAATTGATTGATCTTTTTCGGCCTGAGCAGCAGCATTACTTGCAAGTATAGTTGCACTTGAAGCAGCAATTACTGCATTTAAAGCAGCAATTGATTGAGCACTCATACTCTTAGCAGTGTCAGAGGCTAGATTAGCATAGATCGCACCATTGCTAACATCACCATTAGCATAGTAGCTATTAGCAGCTGATACTAGACTATTGACAGTACTTGCATTGTTACTTGCAGTGGTTGAAGCTGTAATGGCACTCGCAGCAGCACTGGATGCAAGCGCATAAGCGGAATTAGCAGCTGATGATTGTTGGTTAGCGTCAGCAAGTGCACTCGCAGCCGTACTATTAGCAACATCAATAGCAGCAGCTTGGGATTTAACGATCGTATTTTGACTATTTGCACTAACTAAACTTTGCGCAGCAGTAGCGTTACTTTGCGTTTGACTATTAAAGCCACTAGTTGCAACTGCTGCAGAACTAGCTGTTTGAGCATATGAAAATGCTTGAGATGCATAGCTAACTGCAGTACTGGTACTAGTGCCAGTAACAGAAGCATAACTGTTAGCTGATGCTACAGTGGCAGAATTATTACTACCTGCACTCTTACCAGCATTCGCATTGGAACTAGCCGCACTATTAGCACTGGATGCAATATTATTGTAAGAATTAGCAGTAGCGCTCGCATTAGATGCATTACTATTGGCAGCACTAGCGTCATTAGCATATGAGTCAGCAGCACTCTTGGCAGCAGCAGCAGTGGACGATGCCTTTGCTGCATCAGCAGCAGCGGCACTAGCAACATTTGCTGCAGAACTGGCAGCAACGCTATCACCCCTTTGGGCAGCACTCGCTGCATCGGCAGCAGCACTCGCTGCAATCGAGTTTGCAGTAGATGCAGCAATAGATGCAGCAGTAGCATTTGAGCTTTGCGCAGCAGCATTCGATGCGTATTCACTTGCCTGAGTGTAAGCAGATGATGCAATAACAGCAGCCGATAAAGCAGCAGTAGCAGCACTATTAGCACTGGATGCTAATGACTGAATAGCTGAATTGCTTGGGTTAGCCGAAGCAATTGCAGAAGCTGACTTAGCATTATCTGAAGCACTAGCAGCAGCTGTAGAAGCACTAGCGGCAGTAGAAGCAGCAGCACTGGCATTGGTGTTGGCAGAACTAACGTCATCACTAACTGCCTTACTATCATTTTGGGCTCCATTATTAGCACTAGATGCTTGATTAGCATAACTAGATGCAACACTAGCATTAGATGCAGCAGCACTAGCATTGGATGCAAGAGCGTAAGCACTCTTAGCATCGCTATCAAAGGCAGCTGCAGAACTAGCTACAGCACTAGCTGAATTAGCAGCATTAACTCCGTTAATAGTAGCACTTGCAGCGGTTGAACTAGCCGATTTAGCTGAATCCGCATACTGGCTAGCAGTTGATGCAAATTCCGCAGCACTAGAATTCAATTCACTAGCCTGTGAGTAGTTCCCATTGGCAGCAGCACTCTTAGCTTGAGCAGCATTATCACTAGCGATGCTGGCATTGAAACTAGCCGTTGAATTAGCATTATTAGCAGCATTAACAGCAGAGCTAGCAACACTATAAGCTAAACTAGCCGTATTTGAGAATCCATCAGCAGCAGACTTAGCACTAGTCAATGCGGAACTAGCAATACTAAATGCAGAACTAGCAGCACTAACGGCTGAATTACCAGAATTGTTGCTAGTAAAGTTAGTCATTGCTGAACTCAAGATATTTACGTTATTAGAATAACTAGTAACGATTGAATCAGCAGATGATGCAAGTATATTAGCATTTGATGCCTTTGTAGCATCTGCGTTAGCACCACTTGCATAATTAGAAGCGGCAGCACTAGCGGATGAAGCTTCATTACTAGCACTACTGATAGCTGATGAAGTATCAGCACTAGCATTTGCTGCAGCACTAGCAGCAGCAGATGAAGCAGCGTTCAATGAACCAATAGCTACATTAGCAGAATTTTCATCATTGACTGCTTGATTAGCAGCACTAACGGCGATTGAAGCTAACGTACTAATATTGGCAGCGGCACTAGCTGCAATCGAAGCATTAACACTAGCCACACTAGCGGCACTAACTGCACCGGAAGTGTAAATCGCTCCACCAATTCGATCACCAGTTTGGTAAGCAGAGCTGGCTTGTGCATAGGAAGTATTAGCGTTAGTAACTGCACCACTAATGGCTGCACTAGCACTAGCAATCACTGCGACTTGTGAACTAGCAGCACTGGATGCACTACTTGCAATATTCTTTTGGTTAGCGGCACCGTTGTTATAGCTATTGATAGCACTCACTGCACTAGTAGCAACTGAAGCCGCACTCTTGAACGTGGAGTTACTTGGATCGTTGTTGAGGTAATTATTAATGGAGTTAGAAGCAACAACAGCATTGCTTGAAATAGTACTTACCGCAGTAGCAGCTGAACTAGCAGCACTATATGCTGAGTTAACGATTGTATCGTTAGCATTAGCATCACTGGCAGCAATTGATGTTGCAGCACTAGCTGATTTAGCATCGTTAGATGCTTTACTACCGGCACTATTACCACTATCAACAGCAGACTTAGCACTAGAAGCGGCACTCGCAGCACTATTAAAGCTACTCATTTGCACTGCCATTTGAGCAACATCACTCGCAGCCTGAGAAGCAGCGGAACTAGCAATGTTAGTTTGTGAAAGAATAGCAGCTGAGTTGTTAATCAATGCTTGGGCAGCATTCGATGCAGCAGTAACTGCGTCCTTAGCAGCTTGAGCATAACTGTTTCCAGCATCTGTACTTCCAGCAAGGTAAGCTGAATTAGCAGCAGCATCATTGGAACTTACAGCACTCGATGCACTAGTAATGGCTGAAACAAGGGAACTATCTGAACCTTGAGCTGAGCTAGCAGCAATTGCTGCAGCACTCGCAGCACTCTTTTGTGCTTGAGCATCCGCATTAAGAGATGCGATAGCTGAATTGGCTGCACTAGCAGCAGCAACGAAACTAGCTAATGATGTATCTTGGTTATTAGCACTGATCAAAGCAGCAATACTATTATTCACACTATTAGTACTATCAGCACTATCATTAGCTAACTTAGCAGATGATGATGCATTCGCAGCATATGAACCAGCTAAACTAGCGTTATCAGCGTCACCGGATACTACGCTATTAGCAATTGATGATGCAGATGAAATGGAATTACTATTAGCACTACCATTTGAACTAGCTCCATTAGCTTGGTTAGCAGCAGAATTAGCCGCACTTAGTGCGTTTGATGCATCAATAGCAGCCTGAGAAGCAATTGATTGATCTTTTTCGGCCTGAGCAGCAGCATTACTTGCAAGTATAGTTGCACTTGAAGCAGCAATTACTGCATTTAAAGCAGCAATTGATTGAGCACTCATACTCTTAGCAGTGTCAGAGGCTAGATTAGCATAGATCGCACCATTGCTAACATCACCATTAGCATAGTAGCTATTAGCAGCTGATACTAGACTATTGACAGTACTTGCATTGTTACTTGCAGTGGTTGAAGCTGTAATGGCACTCGCAGCAGCACTGGATGCAAGCGCATAAGCGGAATTAGCAGCTGATGATTGTTGGTTAGCGTCAGCAAGTGCACTCGCAGCCGTACTATTAGCAACATCAATAGCAGCAGCTTGGGATTTAACGATCGTATTTTGACTATTTGCACTAACTAAACTTTGCGCAGCAGTAGCGTTACTTTGCGTTTGACTATTAAAGCCACTAGTTGCAACTGCTGCAGAACTAGCTGTTTGAGCATATGAAAATGCTTGAGATGCATAGCTAACTGCAGTACTGGTACTAGTGCCAGTAACAGAAGCATAACTGTTAGCTGATGCTACAGTGGCAGAATTATTACTACCTGCACTCTTACCAGCATTCGCATTGGAACTAGCCGCACTATTAGCACTGGATGCAATATTATTGTAAGAATTAGCAGTAGCGCTCGCATTAGATGCATTACTATTGGCAGCACTAGCGTCATTAGCATATGAGTCAGCAGCACTCTTGGCAGCAGCAGCAGTGGACGATGCCTTTGCTGCATCAGCAGCAGCGGCACTAGCAACATTTGCTGCAGAACTGGCAGCAACGCTATCACCCCTTTGGGCAGCACTCGCTGCATCGGCAGCAGCACTCGCTGCAATCGAGTTTGCAGTAGATGCAGCAATAGATGCAGCAGTAGCATTTGAGCTTTGCGCAGCAGCATTCGATGCGTATTCACTTGCCTGAGTGTAAGCAGATGATGCAATAACAGCAGCCGATAAAGCAGCAGTAGCAGCACTATTAGCACTGGATGCTAATGACTGAATAGCTGAATTGCTTGGGTTAGCCGAAGCAATTGCAGAAGCTGACTTAGCATTATCTGAAGCACTAGCAGCAGCTGTAGAAGCACTAGCGGCAGTAGAAGCAGCAGCACTGGCATTGGTGTTGGCAGAACTAACGTCATCACTAACTGCCTTACTATCATTTTGGGCTCCATTATTAGCACTAGATGCTTGATTAGCATAACTAGATGCAACACTAGCATTAGATGCAGCAGCACTAGCTAATGATGCACTAGCTTGAGCAGATGCAATATCTGCAGTAATGGATGATGTACTATTTAGATCAATAATTGCTTGACTAGCAGCGGCTAATACGCCATTAGTTGCTGAACTAACGATATTGTAAGCATTATTCATACCCGATAGGATTGAATTAGCTAAACTGGCATAGTTAGCTATCTGAGCATTAAGAGATGTTACTGTTGCTGAGTCTCCATTACTAGCAGCAGCAACGGCAGCATTATAAAGTGATGATACCGTATTAGTATAACCAGTTGCATTAGTATTATTAGCACTAATTTGTGCAACATTAGCACTAGCAATCCCATACTGTCTATTTGCACTGGATAGTTGATTAACTGCATCATTATTTAGAGCTGCTAATAAACTATTCATTGAAGCAATTGCAGATGATGCAGAACTAATTACAGAGTTGTTAGCATTTGCACTATTACTTAAATAACCACTAACTAATGTAGCATAACTTTGTCCAGCACTAGAATAGCTAGATATTACAGCAGCCGCAGATTTAGTTTGTTGAAGAGCACCAGATGCGGTTTGTAATTGAGCATTTCCGGCTTGATTAATTTGACCAGCCTTAGCAGCAATATTGCTGGTGGCAGTACTATTAGATGCAGCAGTACTTTTAGCAGCACTAGATTGCGCAGTACTATTGGAAGCATTTACAGAAGCCTGGCTTGCTGCATTTGAAGCAGCCACACTAGCAGAG
Organism: Nicoliella lavandulae; assembly: GCF_037546185.1. NCBI lineage: Bacteria > Bacillati > Bacillota > Bacilli > Lactobacillales > Lactobacillaceae > Nicoliella > Nicoliella lavandulae. The sequence goes on from NZ_JAWMWH010000003.1 coordinate 90,810, forward strand.
TTGGCAGCATTACTTGCAACCGTATAATCACTAGCAGCTCTAGCAGCGGCTGAAGAAGCAGAACTTACTTGAATTGAAGCAGCACTAGCATAGTTTTTAGCATCAGAATAAGCTGAATAAGCATTATTAGAGTTAGTAGCTACCGCTGCACTATATGAAGAAGCGGCACTTGAATCACCAGCAGAATAAGCACTACTTGCTAAGGATGCATTATCTGAAGCAGATTTAGCCTGTGCTGAAGCATAGCTAGCAGCACTATGCGCCTGGCTTGCTGCAAGACTAGCTGCAGTACTTGCACTAACTGCATCACTAGATGCGCTAGTTGCATCATTTACAGCACTAGCCGCAGTACTTGCCGCAATACTAGCACTAGTATTTTGACTTTGAATATAAGAATCGCTTGGGTATTTACTTGCAATTGAAGATGCTAATTGAGAACTAGAATTAGCACTACCGGCAACACTTGTAGCATTAGAAGAACTAACACTGGCATTAGCGGAATAACTACCAGCTAGGCTACTATAACTATCAGCAGATTTAGCAGCATTAGCAGCATCAGTAGCTGAACTAGCAGCATTTTGTACGTCACTATTCATACTATTAACATTATTTGCAACCGAATTAGCACCAGAAGCAGCTGACGATAATGAAGCATTAGCACTGCTAATATCAGCATTTAAAGTATTTAACCGATCATAAATAGATTGTAAAGTAGTAGAAGCATTCGAAATAGTCTGTTGACCATTATACATTGATGTTGCGCCATCCATAGCAGGCGTAAGTGAAACTAAAGCATTGGAATTGTAGTAAGAAGCAGAGGCACTATTTCCAGCATTAGCATAACTCAATGCTGAGCTTGCAATACTATAAGTGACACTAGCATAATAAAGACCATTGCTAGAAGATGCATTTTGATCACTCATCTGACTAGAAGCTAAATGAACCAATGAATTTTGTGAAGATGCAACATCAGATAATGAATCTGCTTCAGCAATATAGCTATTTAAATTAGATGCAGCCGTTGAACCAGCGGTACTATATGAATTAATTAATGCATTGTTTGATTGAGCACTCACTGCACTGGATAACGTAGCTTCATTACTGGAATAAGAAGTCTTAGCAGCACTAGTACTACTCAATAAAGTAGTTACACTATTGTATTGCGTGGAAGCCAATGAAGCGGTACCAGCTGCGGCATTAGATGCGGACGTATACTCAGAGCTAGCCGATGAGGCTCTGGCCATGATTGAATTGGCAGTATTTATATCATTAGTTGGATTATAAGCAGTTAAACTGTTCAAGGATGCCAACGCAGCATTTAAAGCATTCGCAGCATTCGCAGCATTTTGTGCAGCAGCGGCAGCACGATTAGCTGCCGACAGAGCAGCTGAAGATGCAGCTTCAGCAGAACTTTTAGCAGCATCAACTGAAGCACTTGCAGCATCTGCTAAACTAACTGCGGCGGTAGCAGAGCTAAGTAAGGAATCAGCATTAGAATCAGTTGGATTGCTCTTTAATATAGCTACTGCACTGCCCACCAATGCCATCGCAGTAGAGGCTTGAGCGGAAATTTGGCTTGCAAAAAAGGTAGCGGTAATACTAGCAGCACTTATCGCAGATGAATAAGCACTATTAGCATCATTCTTAGCAACAGAAGCATCACTGGCAGCACTACTTACTGTTGAGGCCGCACTATTAATTGTGACAATCAAACTACCGATTGCTTGAGCGCTAGCATCATTGTTAGTTGAATTGGCTAAACTTGCAGCTTTTGAAGCCTGAATTACAGCACTACTTGCTATTGATGACACGTTTGTATATACACCACTAGCAGCACTCGAAGAAATTCCAGCCGCCGATGCATTACTAGATGCGCTAGTCTCAGCCTCTTGAGCAGCAACTGATCTAGCTGAGGCATATTGACTAACAATATCAGCCTTAGCTACAATTTCGGTTCCTATTGCAATCCCACTGCTTGCTAATGATACTAGTGACTTTAATACCGCATCATTTGACGATGCAACATAAGAAGCACTACTAGCAGCCAGATATGCACTTGGAATTGCGCTATAGTTAACATTAGCAGCACTCATGGCAGAAGATGTCGTTGCATAATCGCTAGTTGTTATTCCAGCAATTGACAATAGATTAGTAGCATATGATGAAGCAACTGCAATGTATGCTGAAGCATTAATAGCAGTTGCAGAACTAGCAGCCGCAATTCTAGCGGCCGCAATATTAGATTGAACTGCACTTAAATAACTTGCTGCTCGACTGCCCCCACCATAGAAGGCATTACTTCCATCACCATAAGCACTTGTAGCCGATGATAGTAATGAAGCAATGGAACCAACAGTATCATTAATAACCTTGGCAGCAGATGATGCAGTTGAAAGTGCGCTAGCTTGGAAGCTTTCATAGTTTTTAATAAATTGATAATCGCTATAAGTTGATCCTACTACATTAGCATAGCTTAACTGAGCACTAGCATTGCTAACTGCAACAAAACCCATTGAAGATGCACTACTTGCAGCAGATGATATGGAACTAGCTGAAGCATATGAACTAGCAGTAGCGGACACAGCTGAACTAGCTTGATCGTAATAATGTTTAGCAACTGTATCTGGCTTTGATGTATATCCATTTTGATATCCTAATTGATAGTCTAATGCTTTACTGTAGATCCCATTATTGAAGTTAATATCAGATTGACCTTGCGTATAACCATCTTTATAGTTACTACCGGCAGTATAATCATTACTATTAGTTGTATCGTTACTGTTTACAGTAGATTTATTATATCCATCAATATATGCTTGAATGTTGACGGTTGCTTCCTTGACGGATTTAACGGTATTTAAATGAGCAGTAGCAGTATTAAGATATCTAGCAAGTGATTGATTATAATAATTCATTGAGTCTGCTGGAATTGTAACACTCCAATTACCGTAAGTATCTGCAACCGCAGTGTAAACGGCACCAGATGTATCATTTGGATCATTAGATACGAGTGAATGAGGAGAGGCAACATATTGCTGGACTGAATAGTTATTTGGGTCAGTAAAAGATGGCAAATAGTATGGTAATTTAATATAAGCACCTGGGGTAGCGTAACCAGAAATAACACCGGTTGTTGAATTATATTGAATCCCACCAATTTGAACATCTTGAACGTGATCCATTTCAATGTAACGACTAAAATTAGCTGCCTTAGTGATGTCAGGATTAGTGGCCCCATTCAATACACCAGTTGTTGTGGCAGTAACCGTTCCACTACCATTACTCTTAAGGGTAGTCGTTGCAAAAGGACCAAAGACAGTTCCGTTCACATCCTTAAATGAAATAGAAGTTCCATTAACCGTTAAGCCACCAATAAAGGCATTACTACCGCTATTAGTATTTTTAGTTAAGTCAAAGATAATTTGTTGTGGGTTATTAATTGTAACCGTTCCAGAAATATCCAATAACGTATCTGCAGCCACACCATCAATCGCCAATTTCATCGTAGCAGAATTGGTCAATTTAAGTGTTCCACCACCTGATACCTTGATGGCTGAAAGAGCATTGTTTCCAATGTTCGTTCCATTAAAGTTAAATTGAGCTTGGTTATCAACGTTAATGGTTGAAGCACCATTAATCTGAACAAATCCTAATCCATTTGGGTAATTAGTAATAACGTTTCCACTTGAATTAACGCTTCCAGTTGGATTAATGTTTAATTGCGCCCCATTAACAACGTTAATAGTAGCTCCACCACTGGTATAAATAGCTCCACCAATGTTGTTAGTCCAATTTGTATTAACATATGGATTAATATTTAAAGTTGCCCCAGCATTAACATTAACGGTCCCAGTTCCTAGCATGTATAACCCGAACGCAGTTGAACTAGTAGGACTATCTTCTGGAACATAACCACCCGGCGTAAAGGTAACATTAGCACCGTGGTCAACGGTCATGTTCCCACCACTGGATAATTCCATAACGTTCCCATTATAAGTCTTAGCATTAAAAGTAGATCCTGGTAGAAATTCAACACTAGCTACTTGGAACGCTTGTTGGTTAGAACCACCTTGCGGACCGATTTCAACATAACCTTCAACTGAAACATATCCATTAACCAATGGCAACCATCCGCTACCATTATATGAATATGACATTCCATAATCTTGTGCAACCTGAGTTGGACTATAGTTAAATCCAGCATTAATATTGACCGTACTCTTAATTGGATTATCAGCTGTATTAATAGAACTATTACTAGTATCTGGCGTATTATTAGGGTTACCTAAATAAAGGTTCGTCGTGGTAGCATATGCTAATTGACTCCCCGTGTAATTAATGTTGTCGTAGTACAGTTTCGCTCCAGCAGTGGTCCGACTAGTGATGGGTCCATAGTAATTGGCCCCGTATAAGTTCAAATTCTGAACAACCGTAACACTATCTTGAGCATTGTAAGATATTCCAGCAAAATCAACGGTCGACCAAGTATTATTCATCTGAAGTCCGTTCACTACAAAGTTACCAGTATGGTTATTGCTGGTCCACATATCATTAAACCCATTATATACACTCCACAAACTCATATTGGCGTCAATATTAATATGGGAGATATTAGAGTTTTTAAATGCGGCATCGAATTGACTGGCAGTAGTAACGTTAATAAATCCACTAGCTGTACCAGGATTACTTGCATTTTGAGATGCTTGAACAGCAGTTGAACTGGTAGCAGATGATGTAATATTGGTATATGAGCTAATTGTAGTATAGTTAGCACTCGCACTACTTAATGCGTCATTAGCACTAGATAGGTACTTATTAACGTTGCTAACTTGTGAGTCTGCGGCATCAAATAAGCTACTTAATTCAAGTGAGTTAACAGAACCACCATTATTCATCACACTAGCAGCTGAACTAAGGGCCGAAGACAACGAACTATTATTGGTTTGAGCGTTACTAGCAAACACGCTTTGTAGCGTTGCATTCGTAACGTAGCTAGCCATACTACCAAAAGCAGATTGGGCTGACATTGCTGCCTTACTAGCTACTTGACTACTACTGTTAGTTGATGAATCAGCATACCGAGTCGATAAAATGTTTGCCTGTTGAGCCACTGAAGATGCATTAGAAACAACACTATTTACATCACTGTAAACAGTAGCAACTGATGAAATATTACTATTTAAACTACCAATGGTAGCAATATAACTCTTCAATGTGGTTAACGAGTCTGAGCCACCATCAGTGGAAGTTAATTCAGCCCGGTATAGCGTTTCAATGTTTGCAGCATCTGAAGTAGATAGCTTAGCAATATCAATCGTGTCAGTGGTTCCTGTACTAGCTAAAATATTCTTTAATTCAGCTGTTTGATCAGACGTCAAAGAAGCGTTCGTGCTAGCTGCACTCACACCACTTACACTATTGGACGCACTGGACGTTGCGCTACTATTTGAACTACTATCAGTAGTACTTTGTGAACTAGCATCACTACTATCACTGCTCTTTGCACTACTGCTATCAGTTTTAGCATCTGAACTGTCTCTAGTAGCGCTGCTGTTGGATGATGCACTATCGCTACCCTTAACACTGGAACTATCCGTCGATGCGCTCGAACTAGCATTACTACTATCACTGCTCTTTGCACTACTGCTATCAGTTTTGGCATCTGAACTGCTACTAGTAGCACTGCTGTTAGATGACGCACTATCGCTACTCTTAGCATTCGAACTACTATCGGTTGATGTACTATCAGCACTAGCACTTGTCGTTGATTGCGTATCCGCACTGGCAGCGGTACTAGTGTCAGAAGTAGCATTACTACTAGCATTAGCAGTACTCGTCGTTGCAGTCGACTGTGTATAAGCACTAGTATTAGTATTTGTACTTATATTCGCATTACTACTGCTACTACTATTATTAGCCGCGCTACTATCACTAGTCTTATTAGCACTGCTATCATTATTTTCACTATAGTTAGCGGAAGTGGTATCAGCATGAACAGTATTTTGGGCCACCATTGTGGATCCACCAAGTACTGTTAACATGGATAATGAAACAACAATCCATTGTTTCTTAACTTTTCTAAGTACTTTTTTATCATTTACTTTATTGAATCTATACTTATTATAAAGCAAATATGATTCCCCCTTTAGAAGCATATTTATATCAAACGATAAGTTAGTCTCACGCTTTGCAAGACCAATCCAATCGAGAAACTATAACTATGAAATATAAAAAAGATTTAATAAACATTTATATTGTATCATATAAATATATTATTAGCCTACAAACCTGCATAGTGAAATTATAACACTTTCTCAAATTAATACCATTAATAATAACTAAAAAAAAAGACCGTCAAACTATCTGAATCAGATAGTGACGGTCTTTTTTTAAACCTAATGTGGTTTAAAGAAATTTCACGAATTTCTTGTTACTTGTAATATACTTACCAGCACCAATATAGAATCTGGTCACCCCTTTATATCTTACCACTCGTTTAACCTTTAGCTTAGCACCAACTCGATAGAAGCGGTGTTTAGTATCAAATGATTTGCTACCATGAGTCCAAATTCCCTTATCATTAATTACTCGAATCTTTCGATCAGTATTATGCTTTAGGTTGGCCTTTTGATAGTATGCATTCGCAATGAATTTTGGATTCGTAGTTAGGTATCCTACGATATGGCGATCAGATTGATGGCTCTTAACGTAGTATCTAACCAACCCGCTCTTGGCGAGTTTGATCCGTTTAACTTCAAATTCATGGATCTTGTTTTGTGGTCTTTGATCACGCTTGATGATCTTACCACGTTTGTCAAACGTTGCCTGACTATAAACATAGACTGGCTTGTGGTTGTAAATATAAATTGGCCGTTTAGTTAACTTGGCATTGAACTTATTGACATAACCATTAATGTAACCCTTTGGCTTGTCACGTAGTGAAGTCGTTGCCATCGATTGTTCAGCAGCTTCAGAGGCTCCTTCAGAATAGTAATTCATATAACTAGCACGGCCTTGTGCATATGCTGATTGATAGTTCTTGACATATTCAGCATTGTCACTAGCTACACTAGCCATTGAATCACCATTCAATCCTTGAACGAAACCATTGTAAGCACCCTTGTAAATCGAATTGTTAGCAAATGACGCATTGACCGAATCCCGTTTGGCATCCCGAATTGCATCAGAATAGTAGTTCACAGTTGTACTACTGCTCAATCCTGAGTTAGCACTACTACTCATCGTAGCACTAGAACTAGCATTCGCTGAATTACTATTAGTGGCATTACCGTTTACGCTACTACCGTTTGTGGTAGGCCCTGCATTCGTGGTGCCGGTCGTTCCATTTGAAGTAGCTGAGTTAGCAGTCGTTCCACCATTCGTCGTCGAAGTAGTCGTTGTGCTATTACTACTGCTAGATGGCACGTACAACGATGCACTGTTGTTAATCGATGTGGAACCACTAGTACTTGGTGTTGTTCCATTATTGGTTGCATTAGAACTAGGGGTTGGATTAACGCTAGCTGATGGTTGCGAATTAGAACTAGGGTTCGAAGTAGGGTTGCTCGATGCCGAAGTAGTATTATTCATCCCACTAACCACACTGTTCGTAGCATTCGCTGCGTTACTGAGCATTGCAATGGCAATACTCATTTGAAGAGCTGCAGAACTAGCAGTAGCTACTGCTGATTCATCAGTGCTGTTTGCTTGACTCGCTGTTGATTGTGCTTGACTATCCGTAGCTTACGCTGTTGCTGATTGTTGGTTAGCACTATTAACGGCTGCAGTTGCTAAACTAGCACTTTGCATTGCTTGGTTGTCCGTTGAAGTATCAGTACCCAACGTTTGAGCATTCGTCGTTGCTGATTGACTAGCAGATTGAGTTGCAGCAGCCGCTTGACTTGCATTTACATTCGCACTAGCCACAGCTTGACTCAATTGATTTACTAATGAGGTAGCTTGCGTTACATCATTAGCGGCTTGACTAGCCGCAATACTTCCAGCAAGGCCGTTAATTGCGCTCAATTCACCAACCCCAAAGGTTGTAACGAAGGCTGCAAAGCCGTTCTTACGAGCATAGCCATCAGCCATGTATGAAGCATTTAATTCGTTAGCGTTACCAGTCCACTTAACATCATCACGACTAGTAATGTGATCTAAGAAATCTAAGTTGTAATCACCAGGGACCCCAAAAATCCGATTGGCACCCATAGCTTTAACAACATCAACTAAATAATCTGAAACTGTGTACATTATTAATTCCCCCGATGTAAAATAATATCGTATATCTATTTCTGCTTTCGCTCGAGCATGTATATATCTTAGTTCCAAATGCGTTGATGCAACAATCATCAAAAACCTATGGAACTAATAACTTTTAGTTATCAATCGAGGGGATTCAATATGGAAAATTTTACTTTTAATCAGCTAAGGTATTTTTATAAGTTGGTACAAACACTGAACTATCGCCAAGCGGCCGAAGAACTATACATTAGCCAACCTGTCCTTAGTAAGCAAATTAAAGCACTAGAAAAAGCCATTCAGGTGAAGTTATTTTATAAAACTGGCGACATATTGAATTAACTGCTGCTGGCAACGAGTTCGTAATTCATGTGGGTCAGATTTTTAAAAATATTAACGAAACCAGCCAATCAATGGACAAGTTTATTCAATCAAAAGAAACCACCTTAAAGGTCGGCTTTGCAGAAGATCAATTATTTTATCCGTTAATGAACCATCTTTCCAATACTAAAATTAAAATGCAGGAAATAATACACTCCGAAATTATCGCTAAGATTAAAAATCATCAACTAGATGCCGGGGTGACATTTTTACCGGTTGAGGATCGTGAACTAACTAGTCAGTTTATCTTTGATGATGAAGTAGTAGCGGTTGTGGCCACTAAAAGCAAGTTAGCGCAACTAACTCAAATTTCAATGAACCAGGTGGCCCAGACTCCTATCTCCACTATGTCGAGTAAATTTCACTTTCGTAAGTTACTTGACCAGTTCTTCCAAGACAAATTAATTCTGCCAAACTATCAATATGAATTAAGTAGTGTCGGTAGTTGCATCAACATCATTCAAAATGATGCAAATTCCGTAGCGCTAGTACCTAAATCCGTCTTAACATCTAAGCAATGTACTAACGTCAAAATGTTACCAATCGTAGACCAGATGTTATCGATTCAAATGGGATTAGTCTACTTAAAAGAAACCCAATCCACTCCACCACTAACAAACTTGGCGAATCAATTAATTAGTCAATTCAATCAATAGACCGATTTCATCATAAATAGCGTTATTCTACATAATAAGATATAATGAATTTAACTATATTAATATTTATGGAGATGACGTTTATTTTACATATTAGTAACTTATCCAAACAATTTAAAAATGTGCAAGCATTAAAAAATGTTTCTTTTGATGCCCACACTGGTCGAATATTAGGATTAATCGGTCAAAATGGTGCTGGTAAATCGACCACTTTTCATAGTATTCTCAACTTTATTCGTTTCGATGGTACGATTCAGTGGAACAATCAGCCAATCACTAACGATACATTTGATAAAATTGGCTATTTACCAGAAGAACGCAGCTTAATGACTGAGTTAACAATTCAAAAACAAATCATTTACTTTGCGAAACTAAAGGATCGGCCGGCTAAATGGACTAAGGCTAGAATCAATGAATGGCTCCAAAAATTTGAAGTTAAAGGCCAACCCAAAGATAAAATCAAGTCCCTATCAAAAGGAAATCAGCAAAAGATTCAACTTATCTGTACGTTGATTCATGAACCTAGTTTAATTATTCTAGATGAACCATTTAGTGGATTAGATCCAGTTAATGCTGACTTTTTAAAACAAGCGATTCTAGAAGCGCGTTATAACGGTGCCACCATCATTTTTTCCAGTCATAATATGACCAACGTTGAAGAAATTTGCGATGACTTGGTGATGTTACGTAACGGCCAAGTGGTCTTGAACGGCCCCGTCCAACAGGTACGTAATCAATTTGGTAAGAATGAATTATTCGTTACCACCCCAATGTCGCCAGATGAATTAAAACAACTACCGGGTGTGGTTGATTTAATAACTCGTGGTGAGCATCAATACAAATTGAAGCTATCCAATCCAGAAGTCGGTAAGCAATTATTTGAAATGATTAGCCATGGTAAATACATTGAGGAATTTAGTCAACAGCCACCATCGTTAGATGAAATCTTCAGAGAAAAGGTTGGTGAATAAAATGAGTAAGTTATTTACCATCATTTCAGAGACATATACTAGTCAAGTTAAATCAAAAAGCTTTATCTTAATGCTGTTACTACCATTTATTTTTGTTATTATTACCGCTGGGAGTGGCTTTATTAGTGGGAATAGTGCCAATAATGCTCAGGAACAATATGCAGTAATTGCTAATTCCAATATTAAAAATGGAATCGTTAAATCAGATGGCGATGAAATTGACTCAAGTGTTAAAACCATTCCAGAAGCAAAAGCTAAGATTAAAACTGGTGACTTGGTTGGATATGTAACCGTTGAACAATCAAATGATCAACTCCAGGTTAACTATGTTGGAGACCAAAGCTTAGATAGTGACATTAAGGACGATTTAATGCGAATCGTAGCAATTGAGCAAAGCCAGTTGAATATCCATAACGGTAATCTAACTAATGATCAATTAGCCAAGCTATCAATTCAACCGACGTTTAAAAGTAAAGTTCAGAACAATAACAAATCTAACGAAAGCATTATTAAATTAATATCATTAGATGCCTTGATCTTTATTTTGTACATTCTATTATTAATGTATTCAGGAATTACTGCTAGTGTCATCGCTAAAGAAAAGGGCTCAAAGATTATTGAAATTATATTTAGTAGTACTTCTCCTGTAAAATATTTTATCGGTAAGATCAGCGGAGTCATCTTAATGATGCTCACTCAGTTGGCAGTATACGTTGCCATTATTGGTGGTAGCTATCAATTCTTAAAACGCACGCCGTTCATGAAAAAGATGCTTAGCGAATATGAACCAGTAATTAATAAAATTTTGGGCAATTTGATTAACATTAACTTTGTGTTCATCGTGTTAGGATTAATTATTGGAATCTTGTTATCAGCAGCATGTGGTGCGCTAGTAGCGCGTAAAGAAGACGCAGCCAAAGCAGCACAGCCAGTTGTATTTCTGATTATGATTTTATTTTTCAGCTCATTAATGTTACAGAACAATAGTAACCAAATCATTGCCAAAGTATTATCATATATACCTGTTACTTCGACCTTCTTTATGCCAATTCGGGTCATTAATGGACAAGTCAGTGGACTAAACATTGCGATTTCACTTGTGATTCTCATTGTGTTCATCTGGGGATTAATTTACGGAATCGCTAAAATATATAAAGGTCTAATGCTGCAAAATGATGATAGTGGTTGGTTAAAAAGTTTAATCCATGGAATTAAATATCATTAATTATTAAAAGTCATCTTTCGAGATGGCTTTTAATATGCAATAATTGTATTTATCATTAATATTAGAATTAGAGGGATCTTCTTGAATAAAAAAATGTTATCTGGATCTTTTTGGCTTTCAGTTAGCAGCATCCTATCCAAGGTATTAGGAATTGTTTATCTAATCCCATGGTTAATCATGCTCGGTAGTTATAGTAACCAACTCAACGCCCAAGCTATCTTTAACGCCTCTTATAATCCATACGGACTATTAATCGCCGTTGGAACCGCCGGATTACCATCTGTAATCGCTCGCCGGGTTTCGGCCCTTAACTCACGTAATCAATATTTAGATAGTGCTTATATCACTAAACTAGCTTTAATCATTATGTTAATTGCCGGAGTGGCCTGTGGAATTGTTTTGTACTTACTGGCCCCCATCATCGCAGCTGGGACGCCCGTTAATTCAATCGATCAAGCAGTAACGTCAATTCGAATGCTAGTCCCCGCAATTATTTTAATTCCGTCCATGAGCATGGTCCGGGGCTGGTTTCAGGGACACAATGACCTAAAACCATATGGAATTTCACAGCTGTGGGAGCAGTTAGCTCGGGCGTTATTTATTATCGGTGCGACCTTTGTAATTGTAAAAGTGCTCCATATGAATTACATTATTGCTGTTTATTTCAGTGTTTTTGGTGCGTTCATAGGCTCATTAACTAGTTATCTCTACCTATTCTTTTATGGCCGCAAGCAATTAGGTAGTTATCGTGAACAAATGGCGGACAGTAAACCCCGCTCGCTAAACAATATCACTAAGGCCATAATGGGGCTTTGGTATTCATCCATTCCATTTGTTCTCGTCGGCTCATGCATTACAATTAGCCAATTCATTGACCAAGTATTTTTCAAACAGGTATTAGTGGGGGTTAACCATCTTAGTGCTGAATACGTTAACTATTTATATACCGTCTCATCAGCCAATCCCAGTAAAATCACTGTTATGGTCATTTCATTAGCCACTTCTGTATCAGAAACTAGTTTACCCCTGTTTGCTGAACTTCATGCTAAACGAGATCGGGCTGGTATCAAAAAGTTACTAATAGAAAATTATCGGCTCTTGTTGTTGTTTTTATTGCCAATTGTTATTATTGCTGGTTTCGCCGCTGGGCCACTTTATACCATTTTATTCACTCATGACTCAGTCGGTAGTTACTTTTTAGTACAAAATATCATCCAAAGCATCTTTTTAGGGCTAGCGGTTAACGCATTGACCCTTCTCCAATCAGTGCATGCAAGCCGTAAAGCTGTGTTATACATGCTGATTGGAATCATCATAAAGCTAGCACTGCAATTTCCATTACTTAAAGCACTCGGCGCTAATGGTGCCATCATCGCCACTGACGTCGCATTCGTAATAATATTATTGTTAGGATATCATCGGCTCAATCGATTCTATGGAGTTAGCTTGAAACCATTAATGCCCATCATTTTTATTAATAGTTGCTTGACGATCATCTTAGCAATTTATCACGTTACATTGCAAAATGATTTTAACCCAATGGATCGGTTCAGTAGCTTTATCTATCTTGCCTTTTATGGCATTATTACAGTTACCATTTATTTAACGTTTACAATTAAAACCGGGATGTTAAAGGATATATTTGGAATTGAATTAAATCAAAGGAAATAATTATTATGAATCAAGATTTAAAGCAGTTATTTAATAATTTAGAGATTCCATTTAAATTAGTTGAGCATCAACCTATTTACACCATCCAAGATGCACAAAATTTAAACTTAGATGATAATGTTTTAGAGATTAAAAATTTATTCTTGCATAATCAAAACAAGTCTAAATATTATCTTTTCAGTATGCCTGCTAACTTAAGAATTCCGTTAAAAGAACTGGCTAGCATGACTAATGATAAACACCTAAGCTTCGTTTCTGAACCAGAACTAATGGATAAATTAGGCACCTATCCTGGATCAGTATCAATATTGAATGCGGTAAATGACCATGATAAATCTGTCATTTATTATGTAGCAAAGAGCATTTTACAAAATCATCACGTTGCATACCATCCAAATCAAAACGATCAAACCATTATTTTTGATGGTAATCGAATCAAGGATATTTTAAACGGTTATCAATTTAAATCTTTTGAAGGATAATCAAATCAGAAAAGACTGTTACTGAATTTAACATCAGTAGCAGTCTTTTTAATTATATGTAGAAATAATCAATAATTTGCTAATTCGATTAGTATCTCATTGAAAATAATAGTATAATGAAAAAGCTAACAATAAGTATACATAAAGGGGATTTAAAATTGAATATTAATGTCAAAAGAGTTATTTCATTACTGGCCGTATCTACTATTTTTATGAGCATCGATAGCATTCATAATAGTTCAACGATCACCAGTGCATCCGTCAAGAAAAAGAATAAAAAGGTACAAAAGAAGATTAAACCAAAAATCACTAAATCAAAAATTAAGAAGAGTAAAAAAGTAACCAAAACTAAAAATATCAATAATAATGTGATTAACGTAAATGGCACCAACGGTAAAGATGGTAAAAATGGAATCGACGGTAAGAATGGTAAAGATGGTAGCAATGGACAAAACGGAAAAGATGGCAGAGATGGAAAAGACGGAAAGGACGGAAAGGACGCACTATCCGGAGTTTACTATAACATAACTGATTATGGAGCTAAGAGTAGCGATTCAAGTGTTGATACTGGAGCCATTATTAACACAATCATTTCTAAGCTACCTACATCTGGTGGAACCATCTTAATTCCTAACGGTGATTTTTATTTAAAAACACCAATTTTGATCAATCGTAACCACGTTCGAATTAAGGGCATCAATGCCGGGATCAGATCTAATGTTGATGCTGACAACACTTCATTAACTTCCGGCGGGGGTATCCGATTAATTGTAGCTGCTAATAATAATACTGGAATTCAAATTGGTACGGCCAAATCCAGTTCTAGAATTAGTGGTGTCGAAGTCGATCATCTTAATATGGTTGGTAATAGTAATCAAACATTGCAAACATTAATCAATAGCACTCAAGATTCTGATGGCCTAAAAATTCATGACGTTGCGTTGAAGAACGCAACCCATGGAATTATATTAAATGGTGCAGACACGCCTGACATTCGTGATAATTGGATTTCTGAATTAAAGAATGGAGTTCAATTATTAGGTGCATCCCAACAAGCTAAAATTATCAATAACTTTATTGGTGCCCAACCAGAAGGGATTTCAATCAAATTAGATAATCCATATGCTGCTACTATCTCAGATAATAATATCTATCCAGATGGATTTACGAACTTAGAAATTAATAATGGTGATCACGTTATGGTTTCAAATAATAACATTCAATCATATTATAGTCGGGCTATTTACATTACCGGAAACTATAACACCCTTTCTAACAACGTCGTTTACATTCGTGGCAATAAAGACAACCCTAAGGGATTTGATAAGAAAATTGGTGATATTTATATTTCTGGGAGCAACAACGTCTTACAGGGAAACCATCTAACTTCTGAACAAGAATCAGAAGCTACTCGTGAACTAATTATGGGTGGTAATAACAACACCATTAAGTTAGATACAATTGATGGTGCTGAATCTAACTCCAAAGTAGTAATCAATGGTAATGCTAACAATAATAAGGTGCTATACTCAGTTCAAAACACTGAATTTCAAGATGGCAACAACAGTACCAACGTTAATACCCCTAGCTAAAATTAATAATTTTAAAGTCATTAAAAATAATCTTAAAAGACTAGTTGAAAAAATTCAGCTAGTCTTTTTCTGTAATTTATAAATTATGGACTGACTGAAATAAATACGAAGATCAAAGCTAATATTATTGTGAGTCATAATTGCATGATAAAAGGCTTTAATGGATGTTAATAATCATGACATGTACATATGAATAATATATGAATAATTACTAAATTAAGTGCAATAAACCGAATAAAAATAAATTTTTTGAAAAAAACAATTGGATTTACCGAATTAGTGTGATATAATTAGTTAAAATTAAATTAGAAAACTAATTATATTTTAATTAAGCTTCAGTATACGTTATTTTTTGTAACATTAATTTGGAAAAGGAGTTGTTAAACATGGCAAATTCGAACATTAATAAAAATTCGGACGGTACTTACCGATCATTAAGTAATCGACACGTTCAAATGATTGCAATCGGTGGTACCATTGGAACCGGATTATTCTTAGGATCAGGTAGTACGATTGCTAAAACTGGTCCATCAGTACTTCTTGTATATCTAGTATTAGGATTGTTCTTCTTTTTAATGATGAGAGCAATCGGTGAAATGTTTTATTCAGATCCTTCCCACCATACATTTGTTTCGTTTATTACTAAATACTTAGGTCCAGCGGCGGGACGGTTTACAGGATGGACGTATTGGATCGGCCTAGTTTTTGTTTGTATGGCCGAGCTAACTGCGGTCGCTGCATATGTTAAATTTTGGTTACCCAACGTACCATCGTGGATTGTAGAATTAGTGTTCTTGGCCATTCTTTGTGGTCTTAACTTAATTGCAGCCCGACTATTTGCCGAAACTGAATTTTGGTTCGCAATGATTAAGATTATTGCGATTGTTTCATTGATCATTACTGGAATCTTCATGATGGTTAAACAAAGTACTACTCCACTAGGACATGCTTCATTAGCCAATATTACTAAGGGATATCAAATGTTCCCTAATGGATCATTTAATTTTATTTCATCATTTCCAATGGTCTTTTTCGCCTTTCAAGGGATTGAATTTGTAAGTATTACCATCGGTGAAGCCAAACATCCCCGTCAAATCATTAAAAAAGCAGTTAACGAAACATTACTAAGAATCTTACTATTTTACATTGGAGCATTAGTTGTAATCATGGGAATTATTCCTTGGCGTTCACTTTCTCCAGATGTTAGTCCATTTGTGCAAATCTTTGAATTAGCTGGCATCCCTGCTGCAGCTGCATTAATTAACTTCGTAGTGTTAACTTCAGCTGCTTCAGCATTAAACAGTGCTATCTTTTCATCAGGTCGACACTTCTATCAAATTGCTACTGAAGGCCGTGAAGGTAGTTTCTTAAAGGAAAAATTTGCTAAAATTTCAAAAAATGGAATTCCTACACCTGCCATTTTATTATCAGCTGGACTAGTTTTAATCACTCCAATTATGAGTGCAAGCGCAGCCACCGGATCAGTATTCACAATTGTAACTGGTGCATCTAGTGATATGTACATCTTAGTATATGCATTAACAATGCTTGCGCACCGTAAGTACCGTCAATCAAGTGACTATTTACCAAGTGGATTTAAGATGCCTTGGTACAAGGTTACCAGTCCACTTACCATTGCCTTCTTTTTAGTTATCTTTGCTAGTTTATTCTTTATTAAGGAAGATATCATTGGCGCAGTTGCTGCAATCGCATGGGCAATTGGATTCGGCGGCTATGTGTTAATTACTCAAAAGAAATTAGAGACTAATGCCAACTAATATAACCATTTTTCAACCTGTTTTAGTATCTAATCATAGTGCTATATTTGACCAAAATCATTTACGATTTTGGTCTTTTTATTTATAAAAAGCATGTCAAAATCATAGCTAATGGTATTAGATAAATGCAAAAAAATTGATTCACATTATGAAATATAGTAATATTTAAGTGTTACATAAAATGTTTTTATTGAAATGATTTTATTATTTATTTCAATAATGAAAAGGAGATAATGGTTATGAACATTAAAAAATCTATTATTACTGGTGCAATTGCTGCACTAGCCACTACGTCATTTGCCTTGGCGGCACCAATTGCAAATGCTGCTGTTACTTCTCCAAAAGCAGCTCGTGGAACTTGGTATGGAACAGTCTATCAACAAACTCTTAAGTATAAAATAGGTAAGAAACATGTATGGGTATACGATGATTATAAAAAGGGCCAAAAAAATAAGGGTATTAAATATACAATTGAAAAACCTTACAAAGGTTATTATGGTGTTAAGCCAACTAGTGGTCAATATGAAAGTTCACCATTTAAAATTTCTGGTAAAACATTATTAGTAGAATACGATACTCAAATAATTCATTTACACAAAAAATAATATTACAAATAAAAGTGCCTGGTCAGCTAGATCAGACACTTTTATTGTCTATAAATACTTCATCTATTAGGTCAGTAATCGTTCAATCGTGTAATCGATAAATTATAGGCGAGCTGCTTTACTTTGCAACGATTAGCAACCATAATTTAAGTTAAAATATAAATTACAAGGGGGTACTGGCAGATGAAAAAACTTGGCATTATTGGAGGAATTGGTCCGGAAGCAACGATGAGATATTATTTGGATATCATCAAGGGTTACCAAAATAAAATTAATAGTCAGCAGTCATTGCCAGAACTATCAATCGTTAGTATTAATATGTATCATATGTTTGATTTACTAAATCACCATCAATATGATGATGTTGCTAATTATGTTAGTAATGCCGCAAACGAGTTACATAAATCTGGTGCTGACTTTGGCTTAATGTGTGGTAATACACCCCATATTCTTTTTCATCAAATTCAAGAAAGAACCGCCCTACCCCTGTTGAGCATTATTGAAACATCATTGACTAGGGCAAAAAGCATGAACTTAAAACGATTACTATTATTGGGCACAAAATTTACAATGGAAAATGATTTCTTTGCACAACCATTTAGGGATGCTGGTATTAATATTGTATTACCATCTGACAAAGACCAACAATGGATTCATGAAAAAATTGTTACTGAGTTGGAAAATGGAATTGTAAATAACAATACTAAACAGCAACTGATTAAAATGATCAACCAATTAATTACTGAACATTCATTAGATGGAGTCATTCTAGGATGTACTGAACTACCGCTAATTATTAAACCTAATGATTTACAAGTTTCCACGTTTGATATTGCTAAGATTCATATTGATGCAGCTGTAGATATGATTTTAGAGAAATAAATCAATAGTTTAAATAACCAAAAAGACGCCGAGAATATCGACGTCTTTTACTTTAGTTTTCAAATTCACTCCATTGTAGGGTGGAAGAATTTAATGACATATGATTAGCTGGATGGTTAGTATTAATATAACTTCCGGCAGATGCATAAATATTATAAATCTTATTGTAATAAGCTACTGAACCAGCAGCATCAGTAAGAAATGGCTTAGTTGCATCATTAGCCAAGCTAATAATATAAGCGTACTTGTAACCAAGATCGTTATATTCACTAGGGTTTAATTCCAAATTCTTGGCATCAGTGGCACCTGCATTATATGCATTTGCATCATGACTACTGTAGTAACTAGTTAACTTAGCTTGGTTAGTTACAAACCAGTCACCAGGAGTTGCATAGTCCGAAATATTATCGGTACCATCTGCATTTTGGTTAGTAGTTACAGTTTGGTTAGTTACCGTTTGCTTAACCTTTGTGGTTTTCTTTTGCTTATGTTTCTTTTGATGATGCTTCTTTTTATGATGTTTCTTAGCTGCATTCGCAGTAATTCCACCATTATAAGTACTAATTGTTGCTGAACCAAATCCTGCTAATACAGTACTAGCAGCCAACGCATATAATAACTTCTTTGTATTAATTGCCATATCATAGCCTCCAATATATTACTATATGATAAATTATACAACATAATCACGTAATAGTTTAAATTATTATCATTTAATTTTAAATCTACGAATTAAATAATAAATGGTAGCATGTCCAATCCATAGAACTTGCTACCATTTTTAATTTAAAGTAAGTTGCATATCACATTACACAAGCTAACCCAATTGCAAAAATACCAACGGTTAGCTTAATTACCTTAGATGGGATTAACCGAACAATAATGGGTCTGATGCAGCCCCAAAAATTCATCCAACTGTATTCAAAATTGCAATTAGCCATGTCTGTTTCCAATGACCCTTTAATTCTTTTATTGATGATAAGATAGTTCATGCACCAGCCCCAACCTGAGCTACTGTTACCGTTGCGTTAGCAGTTACTGGTGCAATTCCAATGGATAATAATACCGGATATAAAGTTAGTGAAGCTATCCCAATAATTCCAGTTAAAATACCAGCAATTAAACTCATGCAAACCAAAAATAAGAAAGTTACCATAATAAGCCTTTCACATCAACGGCACTGTTCATTTGGTTACGCCTGCACTTACCAGTATTTTGTTTTCATTCTAATTCAATTATCTAGTTAAAACAACTCAAAAATGATCCAAAATAAAAATTAGGTTACCTATATGGATAACCTAATTTTTATAGAACTTTATATTCTATTTAACATATCCTTTAGAAAAGTCCCAACTAACGCTACCGGTTGGGGTATAGTTAAGCCCTTTAACATTGTCCTTAAGCGCTACCGGATTGGTATTTTGATAGAATGGAATTGCACCTTGATCATTACCAAATACTTTTTCAGCCTTTACCATATCTTGCCAACGCTTAGTTAGATTGTTAGCATCATCATTTTCAGACTTAGCTAATAATGAATCATATTCCTTATTCTTCCACTTACTAAAGTTAATTGAACTATTGGATGTTTTAATTGATAGTGCAGCAATTGGATCTGGGAAACTTGGGTCCCATCCAGTGACCACCATGTCAAAATTACCAGCAAATGATCTAGCAATTCTTTGTTGTCTAGGTACATTAATGTTTGAAACCTTTAGTCCTGGTAGTTTTTCAAAGTTACTTTGCAAAAATTCTGTGGTCGACTTAGCAGCACTAGTATCATCATAAGTCAACGTTAAGTTTAGAGTTTTAAGATGTAGTTCAGCCATTCCCTTTTTAAATAACTTCTTCGCTTTAGCTAAGTTATAGCTAGCCGCATCTTTAACGTATCCTTCATCTGCAAAGTCTTTCCCGTTATAAGAAGCTAAATTGTTGCCAACAAATCCCTTCGTTGGTGTTGAGCCATCACCTAATACATCCTTTACGAATTGTTCACGATCAACTGCGAGTGAAAGTGCTCTTCTTATATTCCAGTTCTTGAAAGCAGCTACTTTATTTTCATTAAGCTCAATAAAGTTAGAATAAACAGATTTATTTTGTCTAAATTGACTAGTTCCTTTAAAGTGAGCAACTTGTTCCTTCCCGTTTAGACTTACCTCATCTAATTTACCAGTTTGATATTCATTCAAACCAGTTTGATTATCTTTAACTACCTGCATGTTAACTCGATTAAGCTTAACATCATTATGATTCCAGTATTGATCATTCTTAACTAACGACCAACTATCATTGGTTCCAGACCATCCGGTAACCTTAAATGGTCCGTTATATACTTGGGCACTACTATTGGTTCCATATTTCTTACCATATTGATTAGCTACTTTTTCATTTTGAGGGAAATAAGCAGCTTGAGTCACTAAGTATTTAAAGTATGTCTGTGGTTTCGTTAACTTAACCACCAATTTATATTTATTAGGGGCATAAACACCTAGTGTCTTAGGACTAGCTGTCCCCTTTTGAATAGCTGCATAATTTTCAACATGATCAAATACATATGCATCTTGAGATGCTGTTTTAGGATTAACCGTTCGTTGAAAACCATACACAAAGTCATTAGCTGTTACTTCATCACCATTGCTCCATTTAGAATGCCGTAAGTTAAATGTATAAGTCTTCCCATCTTTAGAAACACTATAGCTTTTTGCAACTGCTGGTTCTACCGTTTTACCATCCGGACTAAATAATAATCCCCGATCAACATTCCCTAGCGTAGTTGCACTAGTGATATCCACACACTTTGATGGATCTAATGTAATTAGGTTGGCACTCGACATCCAATTTAACGTTTGCGTCTTTGCCGAATCGCTGCTAGTGTTCGATCCTGATTGACTCTTACCACATCCCACTAAACTAAAAGATAGTAACGCGGTACAACTAGCTAATAATAATTTATGTTTCATCATTTAATTGCCCCCCCTTTTTAAAATTCCCGTTTACCATTCTTATAAACTGCTTTATCCAATTGTTGAACTGCCTTAACATCTAATAGCGGATTGGCGTCCAATACTAAAAAGTCAGCATACTTGCCCGCTTCTAGTGTTCCATAGTCAGTTAATTGCATTAATTCAGCTGAATGTCTGGATGTAGATAGTGCATCAAAGTTGGTAAAGCCTTCTTTTTCAACTAGTAATTCAAATTCTTTTGGTGTTTTACTGAAATCGTTATATGGGGTTCCAGCATCAGTTCCTAACGTCACTTTAACGCCCTTTTTGTAAGCTTTATGAATGTTGGCAGTTAAATCATTTAATGCCTTAGCCAATTTATCATATTCCCACTTTGGTAATGTATTCTTTCCTTCAACTGCAATACTCCATGCAGAAATTAAAGTTGGTGATAGGTATGTACCATGTGCTAACATCATTTCAATTTCTTCATCGTTCACATAAAAGCCATGTTCAACTGAATCTACACCCGCTTTTAGCGCATTCATAATTCCTGGATTTCCTTCAGCATGTGCCGCCACTACCGCGTGTTTGTTATGACTTTCTTCAACCGCCACTTTTAATTCTGCCAGTGTCAATTGTGGTTCATCCATATAGTCACCAGGTGACATTACACCACCAGTTGCCATTACCTTGGTGCTTTGAGCTCCGTTTTTAAAATTCGCTCTAACGGCCTTACGCATTTCATCTGGTGAATCAACTACTTTTCCACCATGGGGATAATCACCGTGGCCACCAGTCATCGTAAATGCATGCCCAGATGATAAAATCGATGGAACCTGTTTTAGTTTTCCATTGCGTTGTAATTTAGCTAGGGTCGTATCCAATCCATAGGTACTTCCACATTCACGAATATATGTAACCCCCGATTTTAGCAATGCTCTTAAATTATTAACTGCACGCACCGTCGTTTCAGTTTGATCAGCTTGTGGTGCACCATCAAATGTATTCGCATCCAGTGTCACATGGGTATGACAGTTAACTAATCCTGGCATTACAAACTTATTATGTAAGTCCACTTTTGCATCAAATTCCGGAACATCATGACCAGTTCCAACTGCTAATAACTTGCCTGAATCATTATCTACTAACATCCATGAGTCAGAATTCACAGCATCATTCTTACCATCAAATAAATTCATGTTTACAAATAATGTATTACTCATAATAAAAATCACTCCTCAAATTTTTAAATCACTAATAAAATAAAAAAAGCGCCCTAAATTTCTGTATCAGAAATAAAGGACGCCTAAAAGCGCGGTACCACCTTTTGTTATGCCGAATCATCTTGAATTAAAACGACATCACTCAAACAAACCCGTTGATTTGCAGATTCAATAATGGGAATTCCCAGCACAGGTTACTAATTCACCCGGCAGCTCATAGAGGATTTTCATTTAACATACTGATAGTTCCTTTCACCAAAATGGAACCTCTCTAATTCAATATTTTAAACTACTCTTTCTAATCGACGCTTTTAGTTAAAATTAAATTATCTTTCGATGTTATTTATTAATAGTAATTCTAACCGTTTTTTAATTATTGTCAAGCAATTTATTTAATTTAACTTCGACTCGTTACAAATAAGTATTCCCATAATCGAATTAATTGGCCAACTAATAGGACTGCAAGTACTGTCCCAATTCCAATCGCTACAATGTGGTGAACAAACGTTAGGCTTAGTATCAACGAAATAACAATCATCGTTAAATCAAAACCAAATTTAACCTTACCAAACTGAGCCTTTAATTGACTACTAACTACGTTGACCAAACCGTCTGCTGGAATTAATACAAAATCTGCTTTGACCATCATAAAGATGCCTAATGAAGTACATATAATTGCTAATAATGTTACTAATAATTGTTCCCATACATTACTTAGCACCATTCTATCTAACCCTACTTTTAATCCATAAAAATCAACGATCCATCCAAATACAAATGCCAGCAATAGTTGCGCAATAATTTCAAACCTAAATTTTCGTAAAATTCCTAATTCAACAGCTACTAATACAATAAAAAAAATCGTTGTTGATGTGCACCCCAAAAGTTGTACATTATTATATTGTTTTTCCTAGGCGGAAAGTTTCCGGTATTGAACCGGTGACTTTCCGCCTAGTTTTGTTTTAATACGATGATTATTGTAATAATCAATCCATATTTTCATTGACGACATTAAATCTTCTTTAAAGTCATAATTACAGTCCATGATTTCAGCTTTCATAATATGGAAAAATGATTCCATAGGTGAGTTATCTATACAATTCCCCTTACGGGACATACTTTGAAATATCTTATTCTTCTTAAGCTCTTTTTGCCAGATATGACTTTGATACTGAGCTCCCTGATCACTATGAATTGTCGTTCTGTATGGTAAATCCTTAACTAATTGAATAACTTCTTTCAACGGTTTCATAACACAGTTCATATTTGGATGGCTGCTAATGTTATAGGATATTATTTCACCAGAAAATAAATCCATAATAGGTGAAAGATAAATACGATGATTAATATCACAATTTCCATATCTGAATTCACTGATATCAGTACAGAGCTTTTGATATGGTCTGTCAGTATTAAATCTTCGATTTAATTGATTTGATTTAAGTTTTCCAACCTGACCACGATAGGAATTATACTTACGTGTTTTTCTTGAATATGATGAAGATAGTAAATTATTCTTTTTCATTATCTTTAATACTAGTTTGTGGTTAACACGGTATCCACGATTAGTTAATTCTAAACACACTCTTCTATATCCGTAGGATTTATTTTTATCTTTAATATCCTTGATAATTTTAGCGATTTCAGCGTGCTTATCAGGCTTATTTTGGATTGATCTAATATAATAATAAGTACTTCTAGATATCCTTAATGCCTTTAGTATTAATGTTTTAGTGGTATGGTATTTCAGCCTTAGTTCGTCGATTATTTTAATAATTACTTCTGGTCTTCTTCGTCGTCTAAGGCCCTCAATTTTTTTAAGAAGTCATTCTCTATTCTCAACATTAAATTTTCTTCTTCAATCTTCTTCAATTTTTCTTTATCGGTATTAGTATTGTTTGATTCGGCTTTGTTAGTTTTCCTTTTTGTCATGGCTTTTCTTTCCCTTCGGGACAATAAACCATCAATACCTTTTTGCTCTAGTCGTTTTTCCCAAGTCCAGATAGTTGATGGAGAAGGAATATTAAAATGATAAGCTGCCTCTGGATAAGATGATTTAGTCGTTTTCATCCAGTTTAATATATATTGTTTCTCTTTGGTAGAGTATTCGATTATATTCTTTCTTTTTTTAAGACCATTTAGTCCATGTTTTTTGTAACTCTTAACCCAACATAAAACAGTATTTCTACTTTTAACTCCAAAGTTTCTAGCCACCATTTGCGATCCCATACCGTTTAGGTATGCGTTAATTACATTTAATTTATCTTCTACTTTATATTTAGACACAAAAAAACACCCCAAAGTTTTGTACAAACTTTGGGGTGCAGTGCATGTCGCCTGACCTAGAGTAATCGGTAAAATAAATGATAATATCTGCGGAACTGAGACTAATGAGCTAACCCCTAATTTACCACACGTAAATAATACTGTTCCTAAGGCTAATACATTTAATCCAACTAGATATAATAAAATCCACCAATATCCTTTTTTACTTTGCTGATTCATCATTAAGCTTCCTTTCCATGGTTACCAACTCGTTCAATCATTTGAACTGCTGTCTTTGCATCACGCTCAATCAATGCATTAAATAGTCGATTATGGTAATCAATGTTTGTTTCAAAATCTGATTGTTGTTTTGTTAATTCTGCTAAATGTTGTTTCCATAGTGGCATTAACTCACGATACCACTTTGATAAATAAGTATTATTAGCTAGGTCAACAATTTTCGTATGAAATTTAACATCAAGATCAATAAAATCTTTGAATTTGTGTTCACGTAATAGCTGATTTCGTCTGCCTAACATCGCTTTTAACGTTATCCATTCATCATCAGAAACATCATCATTTACTAATTCATCAATAACCTCATGTTCAATCATCTTAATATTTTTGCGCAGCAATGGATTGTTAACTTGAACTTCAACCAGTTGTCTAACATAGGTCCCAGAACCCTGCTTAACGGTGACCACACCGGTGTATACCAAACTATGGATAGCTTCCCTAATTGTTGATCGACCTACGTTACAATATGTCATTAACTGTTGCTCTGTTGGTAACTTATCACCTGCAGTTAAGCCATTTTCTCGAATATATTTAACAATATTTTGAGCAGCAACATGACTTAGGCTCCCCTTTTTATTTGACAATTTAAATCACTCCATTAAATTCATCAGATGAATTAATAATACATCTGATGAATTTTTCGGTCAAATATTAACCATAAATGAGCTAAATAATGGTATTATAATACTTTGCACCTTGTTACATGCAGTATAAAGTTATATTATTATAATTGTTTATTTTAAAACTAATTAAAGTAGGTGATTCATTAAATTAAAATCCAAATTAAATTATTCTATAATTACTATAATTAAATATTTAGGAGTACAAAATGCAAAATAAAAATAGCCGCCAAAACTCTTCACGTCGCTACATTACAGGACTAGACGGTATCAGAGCCATTGCGGTAATCGCGGTAATTATTTTTCACTTGCTGCCATATAGTATTAAGGGCGGATACCTAGGGGTTTCAATGTTCTTCAGTGTATCTGGATACTTAATCACGGATTTATTAATGCAAGAGTGGGAACGCAATAAGCGAATTAGTTTAAAAAACTTTTACTATCGCCGAATGCGGAGATTATATCCAGCATTAGTGGTCATGGTTTTTGCAACTGGTACTTACATTACCCTTTTTCAAAGAAATCTTTTGACCAACTTAAGGGTCACCATTTGGACTAACCTTTTGTATGTATATAACTGGTGGGAAATTGGGCATGGCCAAAGTTACTTCGATCGTTTTCAAGGTGAATCTCCATTCACCCATTTATGGTCTCTGTCTATTGAAGCTCAGTACTATTTAATCTGGCCCATTTTATTGATTATCTTACTAAAAATACTTAGATCAAGAAGACGGATTTTATACTTATTGGTGCCACTATCAGCTTTAGCAACAATATGGATGACAATGGTTTATCACTCCACTAGTAATATTAATCGGGTTTACTATGGAACCGATACGCGGATGTTTTCAATTCTGTTTGGGGTTACCCTTGCTATCTTGTTACCATCTAATCATTTTAAGAAGTTTTTGCGACCAGTAATTAATCCAATTTTAACTTGGCTAGGGATACTATCAATGGGTGGAATTATCTATTTACTATTTAGTCTATCTGGTCAGGCAGCTGCTACGTATAATTGGGGGATGGGAGCAATTTCTCTCCTTACTGTAATTCTAATTGCAACTTGTGTTAATCCAAATACTAGTGTTAATCGTTTATTGACTAACCCAATCTTTAGATGGATTGGAACCCGTAGTTATGGCATCTATTTATATCAATTTCCGGTCATGATTTTTTATGAAGCTAAGGTGTTAACGATTGGGGCACATCCCGTGGCCAATGCAATCATTGAAATCGCAATCATTCTAATCATTAGTGAAATCTCATACCGCTGGATTGAATCACCACTACGGCATTTCAACTTCAATCTGAAGGCCCAGGATATAGCTTCACTATTTAAAGCTAATTCTAAATATGGTAAAAAACGACTACTATTGATTCCGCTTACTGTTCTTGTAGTTATTACGGCAGTTGGTGCTACACAAGAGCCATCTCAAGCTGAACCAAAGCATAGTTTAAAACGGACAATTCAAAAGAATGAGGCCTTAATTAAGGCTAAAAACGATAAAACTAAGTTTACTCAAGCTGATGATAGTAAAAAAGAATCAGTTAAAAAAGATAAAAAAATCAAACTTACTCGTGCTGAACGTAGTATTGCTAAGCAGTATCAACTAAGTCATAACCAAGTCTTAACTGCACGTAAGATGCCACTAACTGCGATTGGTGATTCAGTTATGGCAGACTCGTCAGTTGATTTACAGAAAGTATTCACTAATTCATATGTATCAGCTCAAGTCGGTCGCCAAATTTGGCAAGCCCCAGATGTAATTGATGAATTAAAGCAACAGCAACGATTGGCTAGTAACGTGTTAATCAACTTAGGTACCAATAGCCCTATGAACGATGAACAACTGAAAACGGTCATCCATAAGATTGGGCATAATCGTCAAATATATTGGATCAATGTTCACGTCCCAACAATGTATTGGGAAGGTGAAGTTAACATGACTCTTGCTAAGGCTGCTAAGAAATATCATAATTTACACATAATTGATTGGCATTCATATAGTAAGAACAAACCACAATTATTTTGGGATGATCATGTCCACCCCAATCCAGTAGGAAATCAAAAATACGTTGGTTTAATTACTCGTTCAATTATTAAATAAACTCAAAAGAAGCTTTCGCAAAAAACGAAAGCTTCTTTTTTTACATAGCTATTTAATATAGGTGTACTTATAGTTCCATTGGGTTCCCGCAGTGTTATGAATAATGTTTTTAACATTTGGTTGTTGAAGATAATAAGTGTCGTCTTGGAATAATGGTGACATTCCTTGATCTTGATTTAACACCTTACTTGCATTAATTAAATCCTGCCATCTTTTTTCAGCATTATTAGCATCCTGATTAGCGGCCCGATTTATTAATTCATTATAATGAGGATTATTATATTTACCAGTATTATAAGGCGTATTAGCAAGTGGGATTTGTAGGAACGTAATTGGATCCTTAAAATCACCACCCCATCCGGAAAGACTAAAGTCAAATTCACCCTTTTGTCCTTCTTGATTAGCAATTTGGGATGGAACACTTCTGAGGTTAAGTGTGAAGCCCTTTAATACAGATTCTAATTGACCCTTTAAGTATTGAGTAACCACTCCATTATTCGGATCATCATTACTTGATAATAGCGTTAGTGACACATTTTTAACGCCAAGTTCCTTCAACCCTTTATTCCAATATTGTTTAGCCAACGTTGGATTATAGTTCAAGGTATTTTTAACCGTTTGTTGATCGGCAAAATCTGTTCCAGTCTTAGGGTCATTGGCAAGTCCATGGGGCACAAACCCGGTTGTGATTGCTGATTTATATCCTAATACCTTTTTAGATAGTAACGAGCGGTCAATCGCTAGTGAAATAGCGCGTCTAATGTTAACATTATTAATAACTTTTTTATTTTTAGCATTTGGATCATTAAAGTTATATTTTAAATATGAAATCATTGAATATGAATAATCCTTTAAATTAGGATCTTTTTGGTAGTTACGTAACTGTTCAGTTGAAAGTGCTGTTACATCTAGTTTATCCTGTTTGTATAGATTCAAGCTAGTGGTTGGACTTTGAATCACATTGTAGTTAATGCGTTTTAACTTAACAACCTTATGATCCCAATATTCATTATTTTTAACGTAAGCCCACGTGTTTCCAGTTCCATTCCAGTTCACAATTTTAAATGGTCCGGAATAAAGCATAAATTGAGATTTAGTTCCGTACTTACTACCATACTTCTTAACTGCTTTTTCGCTCTGGGGTCCGAACAATGGATAAGCCATCAACGTCTTAAAATAAGCAACTGGTTTAACCAATGAGATTTGAACTGTATGCGAATTAATGGCTTTAATCCCTAACTTATCTGGTGCCATTTTACCAGCTGTAATCGCAGCACCATTGACAATACTATCAAATAAATACGAATACTGTGACTTAGTTTTTGGATTAACGGTTCGTTGCCATGAGTACACAAAGTCGTTAGCAGTAATTGGTGAACCATCACTCCACTTAGCATTCCGTAGTTTAAACGTCCAAGTTTTACCGTCCTTACTACTAGTACCACTAGTTGCTAATCCTGGTGTTGTTGCACCATTCTTACCAAGGCGATAGAAACTTTCAAAAACATTTCCAGTGGACCCATATCCAGTAGATTTAGAAATATCAATTGTTGGCAATGGCGATTCGGCAGCTAAGTTTAAAGTTTGTGATTTAGAATCTTGATTGCCATTCTGTTTGCCACAGGCAGCAAGGGTCGTTCCTAATAAGACAGTTAATGCAGCAGTTGCAAGTATTTTTTTCATGATTTCACTCCTATAAGTATTATTACCAAATCGATTTCAACAAAAAAAGCCACTGTCGTTAACTAACGAATTCGTTAGCTAACGACAGTGGCTTTAATATGTACGATCATTTAAGGCTTAATTATCAAACAATGGCTGATCGTACCATAAAAAAGGTTACCACATTCGTGCTAACGATTGTTTGACAACATAGACACATTGATACTAATTGATAGTTACTCATGGATAACCCTCCTCTTTTGCGTGATTTGATGATTCAATAATATTAAAGATTAGATTAAATGTCAATGATAATTTAATAAATTTTTGAAACATAAAATCATTAAAAATTTAAAAGCACCATTGCTTACGGTAAGCAATGGTGCCATTCGAGGAAAATTAATGATGTACCTATTTAGATCAAATAATTATGTAACCACAATAGAAGTTATATTTACTAGTCATTAAAGGAGTTCAATTGTTTAGATTAGTAATTATTTAATCTATTGTTATTTTACAACAATTATAATTAAAAGTAAATTAAAAAATTAAAGAAAAACTAATGTAATAAAAAATTAGTTATTTGTTTTTTATTATTAATAATAAATTATATAATTTTTAAAATCATTGGCTTAATTGTTCTAAAAATCATTTCACCAATAATAAACCCAATAACTAATGAGATTGCAATTAACAATGTCTTTAGCAATCCCTGCATGGCCAATTGGTTTAACCCCAATGTTAACTGCTCCATACTCTTATAAAATAGTGCCCCTGGTACCAGTGAAATTACAGCTGGGACAAATACAATATTGACCGGGGTTTTAACTAACATTGATTCTATATTTGCAAATAAGCCCACTACAATCGCCGGTAATAAATTAGATAAAATCACATTGGCACCAAGACTACTAGCAATAATATATACTACCCAAGCCATTGCACCGACAATTCCAGAACAAATCAACGTCCGTCTAGGGACATTAGTTATCACTCCAAAGCCCCAGGTTGATAAGAACGCAAAAATAAATTCAACTAATATATTCATTTTAAATGCCACCAATCGTAAATCGAATTAACAACTTGCCAATAATCACACCACCACTAATTGCAATTGCAACCATGGTCGCATCCATCCCTAAAATTAACCCAGATAAAATATTCTTAGACATGATCTCACGGAATGAATTCGTCAATGCAATACCAGGAACGATGGGCATTAACGAACTAAAAATGATCATATCATCATTAGTTCCCGTAATCATCGTACCAATAATTGCTGCTAGTAATCCGATTACTAAGCCACCACAAGCAACTGGTAGATATGGGGTTTTAGAATGCCCAGTCATAAAGCGTGTTGCTAAAAAGCCCATAATCCCAACAAAAAAGGCAAAAAATAAATTTGTCCAATGGGTCCTAAACAATAGTAATGGTGCAATTGAAACTAATCCCGCAGCTAAAATTTTTCGTCTTAAGGTAAAATCAATGACTTTATTGCGTATGCGTCGATACTCTTTTTGTAATTGTGAATATGTAATCTGATCACTTACGAACAATCGTGACAGATTATTAATCTCATCGACCTTTTGAAAATTAAAATCATGGCCCTTAACTTTCATAATCTGATTTTTGATTCCATTTTCATAGTAAACAAAAATAACCCCTAATTCCGCATAGCATCGCAAGTCAGGAACCCCTGCTTTATGCCCAATAAATTCAACCGTGGTCTCAACTCGGTTAATTTCTGCACCACTTTCAATTAACGTTCGACCTAGTTTACAGCAAAAATTAGCAATTTGATCTTGCATTTTAGCATCCAACTTACCCACCCCATTAAAGTCTTTAATTATGGTCATTATAGCATGTTACATGGCTTTAAATTAAATCAATTATAGCAAAATAATGTTATAATAAAATCGTTTAAAAATTATTAATTAAGCATTGGAGTGATTATTACGAATTCACAAGCAGATAATTGGAATCCTAAAACATGGTTGCATCGATTTACCATTTTAGCGGTTTCACTAGTTATTACGACTGGAACAGCCATTTCACCTGCGCTACCAGCAATGCAAAAAACATTTGCTAATTATCCATCCACAACGGTAGACTTAATTGCTACCATTCAGCAAATTCCAGCATTCATTGTTTTATTGATGTCCGCACCCTTAGCGAAACGATTCGGAATTAAACGTATGATTAGCTTAGGGATTTTGTTAATGGGAATATCGGGAGTGCTACCCGCATTTATTCCTAATCTATGGTTTATTTTAGCTACTAGGATTGTATTTGGGATTGGAATTGGGTTAATCAATTCCCTAGCCATTACTATTATCAATATCCTATACAATGGTGATGATCAAGCTCAGATGCTTGGTAATCGTGGCTCTTTTGAACAAATTGGTCTGTGTATTGTTAATATTTCAGTTGGTTTATTACTAAATATTAGTTGGCAAGCATCATTTCTTGCATACTTCTTCATTCTAATTATTTTAGCGATTTTCGTTAAGGTCGTACCACCAATTGATGATCATGAAAATCAAACTAATAAGAATGGACAAACGAGCAAGGAAACCGTTAATCTACCTGTAATTGCCGCTGGATTATTGTGTGCATTAATGACTACCGGGCTAGCCATCGCTGGTGTAATGACTCCTAATATTATTGTTTCTAATCATTTAGGAACAGCAACTGAGGCTAGTATCATTATTACTGTTTTCACACTAATTAGTATGGTCATGGGCTTTCTATTTGGTACGATTTTCAAAGTCGTTCGTAGATTCGTACTTCCATTAGGCCTTATCTTTCTTGCCATTGGTACGATTTTAATGAATTACTCAACTAGTTTATTATCGGTAATCATTGCATTAGTCATTATCGGATGCTCGTATCCGCTTGCTGGAACATATGTATTCAGCCTTATGGATCAACTTGCTCCTGATAACTCTAAAGCTCTAGCCAACTCAATCTTACTAGTTGGCTGTAATGTCGGAACCGCTCTATCACCAATTACCATTAACTTCTTAAAGAATATTTCACCACTTAGCGGCTTGCAGCCAGGAATTGCACTATATGGAATTATCATGGCAATCGTAACTATCTGTATTTTCGGTTTCCAAATTGTTAATAAAGCAAAAAAATAAGACCAGCATGGTCTTATTTTTTTAGGTTATCATCTGAAAACTGTTTCAACTTGGCTAATAGATCTGGATCAAGTCCCGAGTCATCGTCGTCATCTTCATATGAAGTAGCATCACTATAATCATCAGGATGTAGCCACTGATCGTATGCCTGTGTGTATTCCTCATCAACGTTGCGCTGTGCTTTTTCATAAAAGGCCCGATTACGCTCCATCACATAACCAACTAATGGTTTATTTTCAAGTGGTACCTCTGAACGTGATTGATCTTGATTATTTTTACGTTGTACATTATCAATGTCGATCATTTCATAATCGGTCACTTTGTTAATGCCCGCACCCTTTTTATAAGAGCGAACTTGGGCAGTAAACTGAATTAAATCGCCATCTTGTAGTTCACCTAATTGGACAAACTTTTCAGTATAATTAACCCATGCATGGTCTGTAATAAAATTACCTTGGTCATCATGAATGTCTAGTAACAAAATCGTTGGTTGATAGTAATAACCATCTTCATCATTGTATGCTTCAGCATATCCTAAGCGAGTGAATTTACCTACAAATGAATAACGTTTATCTGCAGCTAAATCTTTTAAGCCATTCCGCATTAAAATCCCTCCAATCTAATTAGTTTTAATCATAACGGCTTTACATTAATTATTCAATAAAATAAGGACGTGAAACAACGCTTCGGTCATGTTGTTTCACGTCTTTTAAGATTCAGTTCAAATTACTATAACAAAGAGTTATAATAGCAAAGCATGTTTTTAATTTGAAGGAGATTTAATTTATTTTGGATAGTAATTTTTTAGAAACTGACTTTAATGATGGCTATCGTCAAGCCGTTGATGATTCACTTATGCAATTAAAAAGTGAACAAACATCTTTAACTCAAATTATGTTTAAAATCAGTGTTAATAACCATAAAATAATCAGTAAAGTCTTTAACATTAAGCATAGCGAACCCTACTTAAAGGGCTATGAAGAGGGCCTTAAAACGGTCCAGTTAGCTAGATTATCTAATTAAATAGTATAAAAATAGACGGCATATTCTTGATTAAATCAATCGAATATGCCGTCTATTTAAGTGCATTGATTGTATCTTTCACAAAATTAATTTGTTTGCTTTAAAGTTGTATGCCAAGGCTTTGGTAGATTATCTTTAGCATGAAAACTAACCGTAATTTTTTTATTACCGAGAATATGAACATTCATAGTTTCTTTTCCAGATTCTAGTCCTTGTTCTAAGTGTTTACCTACTAAATGGTAACGATTTTTACCAACATAAGTATACTTAATATTAGCAATTCCAACTGGATCGTATCCACCGGGATAAGTATAGCCAATTGCATTGTTAGAAAAATCAATTGTGTACTTTTCATCCCCTCTACCTACATTATAACTCTTTGTAGAAACCCATTTTTTTCCACGTAGAACACTAGGAACGTCTTTATGTAATGTCGATGCACTAGCATTACCATTCAAAAGAGCAAAAGAACTCATTGCCACAACTAGTGATAATAATAAACTAAATTTCTTCATTTGAAAATCCTCCTAAAATTATTTAATATATAGATTAAAAAACAAGCTGTTTGATGTGCACCCCAAAGTTTGTACATTAATATATTTCTTTTCCTAGGCGGAAAGTTCCCGGTATTTTACCGGAGACTTTCCGCCTAGTTTTGCTTTAATGCGATGATTATTATAATAATCAATCCATAAATTAATTGCTGTTACTAGATTTTTCTTAGAATCATACGTCGCTTCCATTACTTCTGCCTTCATGATGTGGAAAAATGACTCCATTGGTGAATTATCTAGACAATTTCCCTTTCGGGACATGCTTTGAAATATTTGATTATCAGCCAGTGCTTGATTCCAAATATGACTTTGATATTGAATTCCTTGATCACTATGGATTGTAGTCCTGTATTTTAGCTTACTAATCCTGTTAACCACTTCTTGTAATGGCTTCATTACTAAATCAACCGTAGGGTGATCACCAATATTAAACGAAATAATTTCACCAGAATATAAATCCATAATTGGTGATAAATAAACACGGTGATCAGTATCTAAGTTTCCATATCTAAATTCACTAATATCAGTAGTTAACTTCTGATAAGGACGGTCAGTTTTAAATCTACGATTAATGCGGTTTTTGCTAACTTTACCCACTTGTCCCTTATAAGAGTTATATTTACGAAGCTTACGTGAGTAAGCTTTAGACAACCAGTTATTAGCTCTCATGATTCTAAGAACTAATTTATGATTTACTTGATAGCCACGATTAGATAATTCTAGACATACACGGCGATATCCATATGCTTGATTAGTTCGTTTTATATCACTAATCACTTTCGTGATTTTACTGTGTTTATTGGGCCTATTTACATGTGCTTTTAGATAATAGTAAGTACTTCTCGGAATTTTAACTGATTTAAGAACTATAGACTTACTAGTTTGGTATTTGAGCCTTAGTACGTCGATAATCGTTACTATTTCTTGTGGTTCTCTTCGTCGTCTAAGGCATTCAATTTTTTTAAGAAATCATTTTCAATTTTAAGCATTAGATTTTCTTCTTCTAGTTTCTTTAGCTTTTCAGCGTTGGAATCCTTTGGATTTTGGTTGTTCTTAGCTTTTCGTTTGGCCATATTTAATCGATCCCTTCGGTCTTTTAAACCACTAATCCCATATAGCTCAAAATTTCTTTGCCAATTCCAAATTGATGATGGTGATTTAACGTTGAAATGATCAGCAGTCTCTGGATAAGATGATTTAGTCATTTTCATCCAGTTTAATATATTTACTCGATCTTTCACAGTATATATTTGCTTATTTCTTGATATCTTTAATCCATCAATTCCAAATTTTCGATAATTTTTAACCCAGTATAAAATTGTAGAACTGCCTTTAACTCCAAATTCTTTAGAAATAGTAGTTGATCCAATACCGTAAAGGTATTGGGATACCATCTTTAATTTATTCTCTAAGCTATATTTAGCCATACAAAAACACCACTAAGTTGTACAAACTTAGGGGTGCAGTGCAATTAAATACTATTTAACAAAACCTGTTGTATTGTGCTTATACATAGTATATCCGGCATATTTACCCAGAATTGTGATGCTCTTGTTAGCATTAATTCTAAACTTAGTCGAGGATCGTTCCCCACTAGCACCATTGGTTAGTTTATAAACATTTCCCTTTAATTTTTTATAAACTGGGTTCTCACCCACCGTAGCTCCGGATACATTACTATTAGTAATGAATTTTTTATCCTTTGTATAAGACAGGTAAATTGGATTAAAACCTTCTTTTGAACTAAATAAATTTTCATATCTTTGAAAATAAGCAACTTTATTCCCAAATTTTTGGGGTTTGACTTTATAATATCCAGAAACCCAGGTTGCTGGTTTTTTAAAAATAGAGGGAACACTACTAGCATTGGCTGTATTATTTGAGACAGAATAAGCTGAAGTTGACAATCCAATTGCAGCTATGCTCATAATAAGTACCCGTTTCAATTTCATATAAACCACTCCTTATAGTAAGAATAATATTTAGTATAAATTGCATGTATATTATATCATTTTTAACAATAATTACATATCCATATTAAATTAAAACGTCAAAAAACCTAACCTTTAACCACAAGTTAAAAGTTAGGTTTTTAATTAATTTATGACAGCTTATGGTCGAACATAACCACTAGCAATCTATGAACCTAGTTCAGTCGGAAAACCATATGAACTACCCTGTGGTTAGACCTTATACATTGTTTTAATTAATTGTTGGCAATTTATTAAGATCAGTAGTCATCCTTTAATTACCATAATTACTACTATTATTTAAATTAATATCACCAGTAAAGTCCTCAACTAAATACCAAGTATCACTATTTTGATCATACGTAATACCGATTCCAATATTTGTGACATCGGTACTTCTAATATTTTTCCGATGACCGCCATCTTGGTCAGGTGTGCTTCCCTTTTCTTGAGTCCACCACTCATCATTAGCATCCTGAGCCGCTTCGTCGCCATTTTTGCCAGATGCTTGTGCAAGATTTTCTGCCCAAGCATCACTACTAATGCCCATCTGTTGAGCATCTAATTCAAAGTACCCTTGCCCATTAGCATTAAAATGACTAAAGTCTGTTACCGTCTGTACAGCCCGTTGTTGAGCAATTTGATCAAGTACATTACTCTCAGTTAATGGTCCTAGCCCAACACTAGCTCGATCCTGATTCACAAGTGCTAATGTCTTTGCACGTGCATTAGCTAGCTCTTGTTGATTAAAATTATTAATCTTAGTTTGACTGTGCTCTTTATCAATTGCTGTTTCAACTTTTTCTAGGTCAATTGAATGCGCCTTAGCATTTGGTGAGTCGGCAACATTTCCTGAATAAGTCCACCCAGTATCAGTATTAAAGCCACTTTCATCTTTAATTTTATAAAATAAGTATCCGCCAACATTTTCACGCTTAGTGATAATAACCGGAAGCCCATTATATCCACTGTCCACAGAAGGTCCTACACCACCATTGGAATCATCATCTTTCTTTAATACTTCAAAGTTTCTGTCATCCATAATCTGAGTTGAACTATCTTTGGCAACATAATATTTATGATTTGCATCTACATGGATGTGTTTCACCTTTTTATGCCCAGTTTTTTTGACACGCGCTTTTTTAGCATATGTAATTGTTGACGGAATTATTGCAGTTGATACACTACCTAACAACATGATTGTAAATAATGAAATTATTCGCTTTTTATTCATTTCAATCCACCTCTAAATCTATTTAATAAATTAATTATACATTCATATAAAGATAGACTCAAAATAAATAATCGTGCTAACATTATCAATAGTTATTATATTCAATTATGATATAATGCATATAAAATAATGCGAAAGGATTGAAGCAAATGACTAGCGTAATGCAACGAGTTCAAGCAGTAAAACAACCACGCGGTGGTTACGTTGCAACAAAACTATTCAATAAAATTCAACTAGATGACAATAAAATACTAAGCCCAAATGAATCAACAATTAAGGGTAACTTATTCGGTATTACGGTTGATTACTTTACACGCTTTTTATTAGGAGCTGATAAAGAAGTTGCCTGGTCAGTCTCGCTAATGGGGGCTAAAATGATTAATCAACAAGGGTTCGCTGAGCAATTGCTGAATCAAATTACCGGACTTAATCCTGAATCAATCCAAGCGGCTTATCGACTAGCCGGATTTGATGTTGTTAAAAGGGGGCGATCAGTAGATTATCGCGATGTTAACTCTAGTTACTTTACACTATCAAGTGATGAAATGGATGACATAACCATCATGATTGAACGAGTCCAATCATTCTTTAAAAACTACGGTCATCCCATTGATTCTGGCATGACCTTTAATGGTGGTTATACCGACATGATCAATACTGGTGATGCTGATTACATTACAGAAGACACTTTATGGGATTTGAAAACAGTTAGAGGCAACGTACTTAGTAAAGATTATAAACTACAGTTATTAGTATATTATCTAATGGGTCTCCATTCTTTTGAGGCTAAGAATTATGTAAATATTAAGTATCTTGGTATTTTCAACCCCCGTAATAACGTAGTCTACCGTTGCCCAATCAATAAGATTCCAGAGTCAGTTATTGATGAAGTTAAGACCGTCGTTATTGGTTACTAAAAATAATGCATATTAAAAAGCCAACAACTTTATATAACTAAAGTTATTGGCTTTTTTAATTATAAAAAATAATTATTTACGTGCAATACTAATATCATGGTTATTGTATACGATGTGAAGTCCTTTGCTAAGTCCAGTCACCTTCTTAAATTTACCCTTATGGCTAGCATAACTCATGATCTTATCGCCATTCTTAAATTCACCACCATTAAGTTTAAGCGTTCCACCAAGAGTGGCACCCTTCTTAACGATTAAGCGACCTTTCTTAGCAACGACAGTAGTTCCCTTATCTAGTTGTTGATAGCTCCCTTTAACTGTGACTTGCTTACTGCTTAAAGTTAAAGCCCCACTATTATTAATAACGTTACCAGATCCCAGGGCACTTGCATTCGCAGCATTTAGTTCACCACCATTAATTGCAACGCCACCTTGGAAAGTATTCTTACCACTTAATGTTAATGAACCAGTGCCATCTTTAATTAACTTACCGACACCAGTAATATCATTACTCCATGTATCTTTAGCATTGTAACCACCCTTTTTAGCATTCATGGATACAGTGGTCTTAGATACCAATTGTCCGTAACCGTTAGCAGCATTATAAAGATTTAAACGACCCCAGCCTTCGCCATCATCTAGGATTGGGTAACCAGTTGGCAATTCAGTCGTTGCTAAAACTGCTCTTCTTTGTGCATCAGTTAAGTATGGTAATCTGGTTTCAAGTAATACTTCAGCTCCCTTTGGAACCCTATATATTTGTTTTGAATTAGCAATCTTTGAGAACCCATAAGTTAAACGGTAATTGTACTTTTGTGCATTTTCTTTTTGGTTTCCAACCCCGTAGTCATTGTCATCAGCTTCTGATGATTTTAATACTGATTGGGCTTGTTTATATGCGTCTTCTTTTAATTGTTTATTAGCTGGATCATTTAAAATGGAAGCAGCTAAAGCAGTCCCTAGAACACGTCCCCCAATTACGTCTAATGGTGAATGCCGGCCAGCAACAATTCGATTATTACCAACTTCTGAAGCTCTAGTTAATAATTGTTGGAACTTTTGTGGATATGCATACGCCAATGCATATGCAGTTAAATAAGAACTATTTGTATGTCCACTAGGAAAACCATAGTCATTTACTGGATCAGCCTTAGCAGATAATTTTAGCGTTGGAATAATGACCCCATT
Organism: Nicoliella lavandulae; assembly: GCF_037546185.1. Lineage (NCBI taxonomy): Bacteria > Bacillati > Bacillota > Bacilli > Lactobacillales > Lactobacillaceae > Nicoliella > Nicoliella lavandulae. The sequence continues at coordinate 130,440 of NZ_JAWMWH010000003.1, forward strand.
ATCTTGAGCATTAGTGACACTTGTGCCGTCCCATCTAAATGGACGTGGGTATTTAAAATATTTTTTAGATGAACTACTTGATGAATAATTACCATCTTTTAACGTATCAGCTAGTTTAACCACAGAACCAAGGGTCGAATTAGGATCACCCGTGACTTCTTGTTTGTCCCAATTAGTATCGTAATCCTTATTTTCAGCATCTGATGGAACTGATGTATATCCGCCAGTGATGTTAGCTTGTTTTCTAAAGTAATCAGTTAAATTACCAAGCCCCTCTTGAACTGAATAATCCATATCATTTTTATCATCTAACCAAGCAGCATCTTCTTGGCTCTTGGTTCTTTCCTTAGCAATTTTATCAGATAAGTTAATGTTTTCGTCCAAAATTTTAGTGTTTAGACGGGTTCCATTATTCCAATCACTACCTGGTTGCCAAAGCTTATTCATTTGAGACAACAAATCAATTGACGCATTGTTATCTGGTGTTAAGTTATCACTAGTATTAGTCTTATAATCTTGGATAAAGTAACGACCTGCATCAGATTTATGATCATCAGCAATTTCTTGAAGCGCCTTATTCTTAGTCTGCTTCTTATCAGCATTAGCATTATTAGTTAAACTACTAATTCCCAAAAGGGTTAACCCAATCAATAAACTAGACTTCAGAATTGTTTTTCTCATTATGAATACCCCGTTTCAATACTATTTATTTACAATTAGTATGATAGCCAATTAAATTGTTTTTAATGTAATTAAAAAGTAAAGAAATGGTAAATATTTAAAATTTGATAAACGAACTTTAGAATCAATCTGCTAATTTAATCCAGCAAACTCATACGCAATATAAAATTCATTGCTTGCAGCATCATAACTGACCCCGATTCCATAATTAGAATAGTTACTACTTAAAATATTCTCTCGATGCTCCCAATTTGAATCACCAGCATCCGCATAGGTCATTGAATAATTAGATTGATAACCAATCATATAATTGGAGAAGTCCTTAGAATTCAGCTCGATACTAATATTTTCACCATCGGTATTATAACGATTGTTATTACCTAAAATACCCATTGCCACTTCTGTTTGTTGCGCAATGGGATTGCCCAAACTGTCATAGTGGCTAAAGCTACTGATGATATCTTTAGAACGATTCTGAGCCACCCTAGTTAAATCACTATCTTCAACCAATACTGATAATCCATGTTGAACTCGAATTAGGTTTAAAGATTCAACTGCACCACGCTTAACTTCTGAAATAGCAGCTTCAATATCACTTCCACTCAGCGTTGGTCGGATCAAATCATTAGCATTAGATACTGCTGTTCTTAATTGACTTAAAATTACCCATCCAACATCCACTTTTTGCTTTGGATTACTAACATCAATTATGTGAGCATATTTAACTTGGGAGGCGTTTGTTTGGATATCAGATATATACATCAAATGATGATCATATTGGTTTGGATTAGATATTGTCCCAGAAGTTGGTTGTTCAGAGTCAGGTAAATTAGTATAAATTGCTAAATTATTATCACTAAATAACCATGCTCCATCACCAACCTTTAATTGATCTGGATTACCAGGGTCAAAAGATGATTGCGGAGCAATTGAATTACTGTTTACAAAGTCAAAGCCATACGTTTGTTTATCAGGTGATTCTGTTTGAGCCACCGAGCTAGTCGCTTGAGATGATGCTTGAACTGATAATTGGTCACTTGATGTTGCTGATGATTGCAAGCTACTTGAACTGGCAGCACTAGTAGTAGATTGATTACTTTTTAATTCATCTTTTTTTAACTGTTTAACCTGCTTATTTAACCGATTAATTTTAGATAATAACTTCTTCTTAACTGCTTTGGTTTTGGCTTTTTTAAGTTGTCTTTGGTACTTTTTAATTTCAACATTAATGGTATGAATTTTACTTGAGTTATTAATTTGAACAGCATTTGCATGCCCAGCATAAATAACTGTTGGTGCCAAAATAATTCCACTTGATATTCCAACAATTAATAGCACTTTAGTTAAGTAAAGATTAGTAACTGCTTTTTTCATAAGCATTGTCCCCCTCTGTTTGATATACTTAGGTAAGTTAAATTATAGGAAGTAGGTAATACAATTAATAACCAAGTAAAACCTAAATACGTAATTGCACTAATTATAGATATGATTGTCCTGATTGGCATTATAATTACTTTATTTGCTACAAGTGGTGAATATTTATCAGGTGTAATCATGCTAATCTTAGTTTATTTATTAATGATTATAGCAGCAAGCGTTGCTCAAAAACATAATCAAAATGGCGTTTTTAGCAATCCTAAAGTTCCCCTAATTAGGGGAATTTTGTTTAATATTTTGTTCTTATTTGTAAAGGCAATATAATAAATAACAAATTATTTAAAATTAATTTTAAATAATTTGTTATTTATTAAAAAAAGCAACTCGTTAATTCGAGTTGCTTTTTTTAATATTTAAATTTTATTTTAGTATGGGAATAATTCTGGGTTAGTTAATCCCTTACCATTTGCAACTTGTGGAAGAGTTAAAGTAGGAGCAATTTCCTTATTCTTAGCAGTAACTTGAACTGTTAAATTATAAGTATCAGGAAGACTCTTTAAAGTAAATTCAAAGTTTTCCTTGTTTCCGTTGCTATCAATAATTTTAGTCCCATTAAAGAATACACGGTAATTGTAATTCTTTTCACCATTAGTTAATATTCTAAATACAGCACCATCAGACTTGGTACGATCAATAGTATAGTAACTAGGTGTCTTAGTTACATATTGAGACTTAGTAACAGAATAGCTCTTGGTAATCTTCTTACCAGCCTTAGTTGTACCATAAACATGGAAAGTACCCTTACCAGTAAATTCTTTAGCAATTGAGAACTTCTTACTCTTTAATGAAGCAGTTGAGAAGCTCTTGCTTCCATACTTAATTACAACCTTTTTAACATCCTTATTTGATGCAGATCCCTTAAAGTTAATTTTACCATCATTATAGGTAACACTAGTCTTTAAAGTAGCGGTTGTACTAGCGTTAGCAACATGATTAACTGCAAACAATGGTGATAAAACACCAGCAACTAATGCAGTTGCAATAATTTGTTTTTTCATCTTTAAAAAACTCCTTTATATATAAACTATGGTTATTATATCATCTTAGAAAGGTAAAAAACAAACGCTGTCAATTCTTAACAGTTTTGTAATACCAGTAATAGTTTAATAAAATTATTTCTTTGGATTTTTATCTTGTTCAATGTATTGTGCTAGAACTTGTTCCGTTTCACTTAGTTGTTTTTCTAAGTAAGATACTAGCGTTTCACCAGTACTCTTATTTAATGACTTAAATTCTTTTTTAGAATTCATTTTTGTTACGTTTCCAGTAATTACAACCGGTGAGAGGAAATATTTTTTTTGGAGATGATTCTGAACGAGCGCAACACTACCAATCGACAATGAAGACTTTAACCTAGCAGGAACATGAAACATATATGCTTTTGGAAATAATGGCTTATTCTTACTAAATTGAATAAAGTGGACAATCGCGGTGTTATACTTTAATGTCATTTGATTATATACCTCACAATAATATATTTATAACTACATTATAACAGACAAATGTTTAAATAAATAAAAAATAGATCAATTACAAATTTTTTATAATAAATTTTAAATGATTTATTATAAATATCCAAAATAAAAGACGTCTAACAAAGTTAAACGTCTTTTAACCCTTAGTTAAATTCATTAATTCGCTTGAAGTAAGCATCTAACCAAGGAACTGTATCAGCCTGAATTTGAGCACCTGTGTATTTGGTATTAGGATTAGACCAAATAGAAACTGCACTACCGATATTATTACCATTTGGTGCTTGATCGGTAACATCCAAGTCATTCCACATTCCAGAATTAAAACCAGAAAGTTGGTTTTTAAAATCAGCCAAATTAGCCTTATTTAGGCTACCATTATCAACAACAATATATGTCATTGCTTGATTATTATTAATTGTCTTGATTCCAGCATTATTAATTTCAGGAAGGCTAGCATTCTCAGCTAATAGATGTTTACGATTACTTGGATCTGTAACAGCACTACTTTGACTCCAATAGTTAACTACGATTGTTTTATCGTACTTATTAACTTGAGATTTCATAATACTATCATTCCATACCATCATAACTTTGCCATGTGATCTTAAATAACGATTAATATTATTATCAAATTGACGAATGCCAACTTCATCATCATGACCATCAATTGAAATTTCGTCTCCACCAGTTCCAAAATAACTGTTCTTAGGAAGTAATGGCATGTACTCAGCAATTATTTTTTTATAGAGATTTGCTTCTCGATCATCGAAGTTAAACTCATTGCTAAATGACATCATTGACTTCAAATGAGGATACTTCTTTGCCTTTAGTAATTGAATTGCAGCCTTATTATGACCAGGAAATTCAATTTCTGGAAAAACAGAAACATGTTTTTGCTTTCCATAGGCAATTAATTCTTTTAACTGTTGCTTAGATAGAAATGGCTTATTCGTTTTTTTATTAATATATTCACCATTTACATACTTAGCATTCTTTGTGGTTTGACCAAGAAATTTATTTTCAATTCCAAAGTTCTCGTTATCAGTTAAATGAAGCATCAGATAACTACCTTTATCCTTACTGATGGTATCTATAAATTTTTTAATAGTTTCGGGCTTATAGTAAGTACGGGCTGCATCTAAATTAAGTCCTGAAACAATTCCATATGTCTTAACATGGTCATTTTCTTCACTGTTTTGATTAATTCTGAAAATAATCCCAGCAACAATGATAATGACTAATATGACTGGAATGATTAATATTTTAATCCAGCGTTTCATTTTTATGCTCCTTTTTACTTTGTCTCTTACTATTGTAACTTATTTTAGGTAAAAAAAATATAAATATATTAATAATAAGTAATTAATTATTAAAAATAAAATACTTATTACAAAAAAGGGATAGCAAGAGTTGCTATCCTTTAATTATTTACGTTTTTTATCCAAAATCTTCTTCATTGTCTTATATTCAATCTTTTCTTCATCAGTTAAATTATCCACTGCAGATTCAGAAAGTTGACCTAACAATTCAGTCACACTATCTAATCCTAAAACACTAACTAGTGCATTTAATTGATTAGCAGTATCTACAGAAACTCTTATACTTGTTGACTTTTCACGTTGTTTACGAGATTTTTCAATCTTTTTAATTTTATTATCGCCTAATTCATTTCTGGAAAAAACATTTTTAGGCATTTTGTTACGACTTTGGTTTTCAAGATTCTTTCGTAATAAATCACTCATATTATTTCACCCGCTTAATAAATTCATCTGTAATTTTATCATATAGGTAATGAACCTTTTTATCATGAATATCATATTTTTGAGATGGATTATCCGGATCGACAATTCCAATAATATCATAACGTTTTAATCGTTCCATGTTTTTAACAATTGTTTCAAAAACATTTTCATTCCCAAATTGTTTTTTAGCCTGGTCTAAAATTAATTGATCTACTTGTGATTTTTTCTTCAATAATACTGGTAAAATTCCTGAAATATCATAATCAGCTTTATAATTATCGATTAATTCTTGTAAATACTCAATATATGCTTCGGCACCTGTATATGAACGTTCTTGAGTTTGTAAAACAACAATAACGTATCTAGATGCCATTAAAGCGGAATCAGTAAACAAACTAACTGTAGGTGGAGTATCAATGATAATATAATCAAATTGATCTTCTAATGGTTCCAACAGCTTAGAAAAATGAACCGCTCTTTGATATTGACTTTCTGCACCAGGATATAATTTTTCTAAATACAATGGGTAAGACGTAAAGTCAGCAAAGCTAGGCAACAAATACAAATTATCTTTAATTTTAGTAACAATACTTTCTATATTATTATTACTAATTGCTGTCATTAACGTTGTATCAAATTGTACTACTTCTTTAGTCTGTGCCTGCTTAGTTGCTAAATATAAAGCGGTTGCATTTGCTTGAGGATCTAAATCAACCACCAGGGTTTTATAACCCTTTTTTGAAAGATGGTAAGCAATCATACAACTATTAGTTGTCTTACCGGTACCACCTTTAAAATTACCAAAAGTAACGATTTTTGCCATAAAGTCTACTCCTTAAAAAAAATTTCAAAAAAATTTTTTGTGTGCATTCATGTAGTAATGTATTTTTATATTATTTAATACAAGTATTATATAATACTTGTAGTCATGTATGCAAAGAAAATCCTTCTAAAAGTACTTATATCAGTGATTTTCCAAGAGGCGTGTATTATTGAATACACGAATACATGTATGATTATATATTAGCATTCTTATATACATGTATTTATTAATACATGTATGCAAGCATACATAAAAATAAGCTATTGACTATTATTTTTATTACGGTTATTCTTTTCATGTAATAAAAAAGACTTCCAAATTGGAAGCCTCAAAAATTACAAATTATAAAAAAGCAATGTATGCTTAGAAAATATATAAATTAAAATATAGAAAAAAGAGTGTCCTTAGCAAGCTGTTCACAGCAGCAGACCAAGAAAGAATGTAACAAGTACCCAAATTACTTGCTAACCCTAAACACTCTAATTGAATAAACTATTAATATTAAATATTAAATATTAATTGTTAATACTATTTAATTAAAAGCCAATACACAGACAGTAAAAGCTAAAAATAATTAATCACTTAGTTAGATTATGAATCTAACTGATGAATACATTATAGCCTAAAGGCTTCAGTATTGCAATATTAATAGCTTATTTAGTTAGGCCTAAAATACATATTTTAGATTAGGGAAGCAAGTAAAAGTACTTGGCTCCCTTTTTTCTATTCCAGGAGGAATAGCTATGCAATTTATTATGGTTGACATTGATCTTATTAAAAATAAAAACATTTCAAATGATGAAATTATCGCTTACTCACTTTTATGCGATCGAATGAAATCATCAAGAACTAGCCAAAACTTTTTCGATGTAAAAATGTCTGATTACTATGTTATTTACACGCTAGAAGAAATGGCGGAATCTTTAAAGGTATCGATTAGAAAAGTTAGTCAAATTTTTGCAGGCCTAGTTAAAAAAGGATTCTTAACTAAAAAGAAACAGTTTAGTCGAGCTGATAAACTCTTTTTACCAAAAATGAAGTCAGCTAACCAGCAGAATTTGCAATCCAAACCTGCAGAATCTGCTAGTCCTAAGATGCAAAATATGCAACCTAATCAAAGTCAAGTGAATCAGAAAAATCAATCAGAGATTGATACAGTTAATACAAAACAACTCAAAAAATCCAAAATAATTGAAAAATGGAAAAACGCTGTTTCAGGTAAATTAAAATTAAATCAATTGGTAATTGATCAAATTCTGAAATTTACTAATCAAGATGTAAAAAAAGCTCATAGACTAATCGGCATTATTATAAATGCTAAAACCAATGTTGCTAAAAATAATGGCCTATTAAATAGTCCGATTTCAAGATTCGAATCAAATGTTAACTTAGGCGCAAAATTAGCAACTAAGTTAAATCATGTTTTTAGCTATATTCCAGCCAAATTGGAAGCCCAAGCTAAATACCTTACTTGTGCAATGAAAAAGTTCTTTTTAGAAGCATTTGGGCTAAAAAAAGATGAATTAGTGCAACCGGTAGCTAAAAGCAGTAATGATAATCGTGATTTACGGCCTAGCTGGATGAAAAATCCAGATGAATTAAAACCAGAACCATTTTCTAAAGAAGAAGTAACTGCTGTTGAAAAGAAATTAGCTAAGATTAGATCAAAACGTAAAAATAACAAAGTAAATAATCTAGTTTAAATAAATCAATTAAAATATCCTTTAATTTAACTGATTTAAGCTAATTTAAGTCTGATTAGCTTAAATCATGCAATTAATACTAAAAGCGTTAAAAAAGCTAATAATAGCTTTAATTATACTATTAGCTGTTATAAGGATTTGCTAAAATTAATTATTTATAACTTATATTTTGTAATTAATTTTAAATTACATGTCGCTATTAGCACGTTTAGTTGCTTTAATAACTGCATTTCTAAAGCCATTTGCTTCTAGCTCTGTAACACCTTGAATCGTAGTGCCACCAGGTGAAGTCACTTGATCTTTTAGTTCTGCAGGAGTCTTACCAGTTTTGAAAGCTAGTTGTCCAGAACCAGCTACCATACTAGCAATGACTTCATATGCAGAATTACGATCAAGACCACTTTCTACAGCTGCATCAGCCATTGCGTCCATAAATAAATCAACAAAAGCAGGACCACATCCACCAACAGTTCCCATGATTCCTAAATTAGCTTCTTTAGTAGTGATTACATTACCAAGCAAATTAAGGATATTTGTAGCTATTACTTGAGCTTTATCACTAGCAGCATCAAAGCAAGTGGCAATCGTTCCAGCGTTTACAGAAACGGGAGTGTTTGGAACAATAGAGACAATTGGATTATTTGGCAGGACCTCTTTAATACTTTCAATTTTAACCCCACCGGCAGCAGAGATAATAACTGTGTTTTGGTCAATACCATCTAGTTGAGCTAAAGTATCAACAGTAATTGGTGCAGGAATAGTTGCAATAATAGCATCTAACGTAATTTGTTTGAATTGCTTTAAATCGTTGAATAATTCAAATCCGATTTGTTGACTTAATTTAGTTACTCGTGGATTATCATGGTTCATAGCATAAATATTTTTTGCATCGACTTTGTTTGCGAGTCCTTCAATAATTGCACTTCCCATGTTACCAACGCCTAATACTCCAATTTTCATAATTTAATTCGCTCACTTTCTTATTTAATTATGTCTATTATAGTCTACCTATTTCACTATTTTTTAGTCAAACAAAAAACGCCATTGGACGATTATCCAATGGCGCGTGAAACGATGCGAATAAAATTTATTTACCTAATGATCCAGTAATAATCCCACCGATCACTACGATTACTAGACCAATTGAAACATAGATGAGTCCCTTTTTACTTTTTTCTTCTCCTAGGAATAAGACCCCACTTAGAGTTGAAACGATGACACTCATTTGGGATAGGGTAAATCCAGTTGCAATTCCATTTACTTTTGCAGAATACATGTAAACGGCAGTTGCAATTCCAAAATCAATTCCCACTAAAATGTTAGCAAATGACTTCTTTTGAATTAATGGATGTGGTTCATTCTTATTCCGATAAAAGAATGAAATGATAACTGCTGCAAGTACCATTCCAATTGCTTGTGGGAAAAAGGCGCTCCATCCATCAACATCTGGAATTTGAGGTAGTGCTGAAAAACCAACGTAACCAATTGTTCCAAGTAGTAACACAATGGTTCCCTTTTTCAACTTTGCTGGGTCAAGCCCTTTACTTTGATCGGCTTGATCAGTTTTAGTTGTAAATAAAATTCCAATAATAATTAGGATTAAGGCAAAGAATCCAAGTGCTTTATCAATGCCAGTTTGCCATTCACCAAGGAATAAAACTCCTACGACCGATGTACCAACTAGTTGAGCACCAGTTGAGATTGGCATGGCTCTAGAAACACCTATTTCTGGAAATGACCAGTATTGCGATAATTGACCGCATGCCCAACATGCTCCAGACAATAGGCACCAAAAGATAGCACTGCTTGATACTTGTGGATGCCTAAACAATGCAATGACAATAGCAACAATTAAGGCACCATAAGTATTACCCACTAACTGGTTAATTGGTTTTCCACCAGTTTTACCGGCAATCAATGGCATTAGCCCCCATAGAGCAGCTGGAATTAGTCCGATTAAAATATTCATTTTTAATGACTCCTTATTTAGTTAACATTTAATTTAATTTAATGTAATTATTGTATACCAAATTTATAGTTAGGTAAATATGAAAGTGCTTACAAACACTATGAAAACAGCAATGAAAGCGTATTCAGACTGGGATTAACTAATAAATTAAATAATAAAAATAATTTTTTAATTTTTGTAAGCGCTTTATTTAAATATTAATTAAAAATGGTATATAATATACATGTAGATTATTTTTGTTTCTTCAATAATAAAGGAGTTGGTTTTATTGGCAGCTATCAATACTGCCAGCGATCAATTAAACAATAATACTAATAAAAAGCCACATAAAAATCATAAGATAATCAATATTGCGCTTCGTACATTGATGTCATTTGTAGGGATTGCAATTCTTTCAATGGGAGCATCATTTTTAAAGCAGGCTAATCTTGGGCTGGATCCATTTACTGCTATGAATATTGGTTTCTCGAATTCACTACACATGGAATTAGGTTCCTTTCAATTAATGGTGAATGGGGTATTATTTTTGATTGTGTTAATATTCGATCGGAAGCAAATTGGAATCGGAACGGTTTTAAACATGGTTCTGGTTGGATATGAAATTCAGTGGTTTTCAGACTTATACGGTGTCTTTATTGCACCAGGGTCTGGAATTTATGTAGTTATTGTTGATGTTATCGCTGGATTAGCGCTATTTACGCTAGGAACGTCACTTTACATGTCAACATCATTAGGGGCTTCTCCATATGATGCAATTGCACCAATTATTTCACATCGTTTAAAAATTAAGTACCAGTTGGTGCGAAACATGCAAGATATTTTGTTCATGATAATTGCATTTCTAGCTCATGGAGCTGTGGGGATTTTAACCTTAGGAGTTGCATTTTTCGCCGGACCTTTGATTAATTATTGGAACCAACACTTTAGTCAACGGCTAGTTTATCACATTGATCACTTCAGTACTGAACCAACAATTAAAAATGCTAGCTCTGGAATTGCTGGAGTTGGGAAAATGGGTTACAGTATGGTGTTACATGCTTACCAACAAACATCATTTGTTGAACAGCATTTAGCTGGTTATTCTGACGAAGAATTAATTGAACTAACCCATAATACTGAACGTGCAATTGAAAGATCAACGAAGCTACAACAGAGTTTAACAACCCGTTTGAATGCATTAAAACAAGAAGCGAACAAGCGGCATATTAAGATTCCTAAATTAGATGAATATGATCAATAAATACTTAAAGCTAATCATTAAATTGATTAGCTTTTTTATTTTACATATATGAGACATAGTTCGATAGTTTGTGAATTAATTGTCAATATTATCAAAAACGTCACTAGGGAATGACAAAAGGTTGTTTACAACACAAAAAAAGTTTTAATTTTTTAAAAGAGGGCGGAATTATTATCATATCAATTCTAATTTAGAAATGGTTGTAAACGAGCTATTTTGAATTAAGTCATGCCATCTTGAAAACACAATATATATGATATATCGTTATATGTAACGCTATATATAGTGCACAATTCACAGAAGGGTCATGATTTAGAAATGCAAAAAACTGAGTTTGACAATGTAATAATTATTAAAAAAAGTGGTGATAAAACACCATTTTATGATTATAAACTAGAGTATATTTTGGATCAATTATCAGTTAGTCCGGCACTAAAAACAACTTTTTATAAGCGATTAGCAGCAGCAATGTCAGTTGATAATTCACTTAAAACTACTGCAATTCGTGAAGTAATGAACAATTTCTTATTAGATAATGATTTGATCGATGAACAGCATCAATACCAAAAATTCTATGAACAAGATCAAGCAATGTGGGCCAAAGCAACTGATATTGAGCAAAATATCAAACAGTTATTTGACAAAAACTCGCGAGTTGTGCACGAAAATGCAAATAAGGACAGTAAAGTTTTTAATACACAACGTGATTTACAAGCCGGCCGTTCAAGCAAGGCCATTGGATTGAAGATGTTGCCTAAGGTAGTTGCCATGGCTCATTTAAGAGGGGATATTCACTGGCATGATTTGGATTACTCACCAGCAACACCTGAAACTAATTGTTGTTTAGTAGACTTTAGTAACATGCTTAATAATGGTTTCAAAATTGGTAATGCAAAAGTTTCATCCCCTAAATCAATTCAAACCGCAACGGCTCAAGTGGCCCAAATTATTGCTAACGTTGCGTCATTACAATATGGTGGGATTTCATTTGATCGGGCCGATGAAGTCTTGGCTCCGTTTGCGGAACTAAACTACCAAAAACATATTAAAGAAGCTGAAGAATGGGTTGCTGAAGATAAAAGAGCTGACTATGCTAAGCAACGAACCCAAAAGGATATTTACGATGCAATGCAGGCCTTAGAATATGAAATTAATACTTTATACTCTTCTCAAGGTCAAACGCCGTTCACGACGGTTAGCTTTGGACTCGGTACAAATTGGTTTGAACGTGAAATTCAAAAAGATATTTTTAAAATTCGAATTAAGGGATTAGGAGTTGAACAACGGACAGCCATTTTTCCTAAATTGACCTACGCGCTAAAAAAGGGTCTAAATCTTAATCCTGGTGATCCTAATTATGATATTAAGCAATTAGCAGTGGACTGTTCTACCAAGCGGATGTACCCAGATATTTTAAACTATGATTCGTTAACTGACATTACGGGAAACTTTAAGGCACCAATGGGCTGTCGTTCCTTTTTACCAAAGTGGACTGATGCAGATGGTAAAGAAGTTAATGCTGGTCGGATGAACTTAGGGGTCGTAACGGTAAACTTACCTCGAATCGCACTTTATGCGAATGGTGATATGGAAAAATTCTGGACAATCTTCAAGGATAAGATGCATGTGGTACACCAAGCACTTGCATATCGAATTGAACGTTGTAAAGAGGCAAAGCCAGCTAATGCACCGCTTTTGTATAAATATGGTGCGTTTGGCAAACGATTAACTGACGATGATAGTGTTGATGAACTATTTAATAATGAACGAGCAACGGTCTCAGTTGGCTATATTGGACTATATGAAGTTGGTGCTAGTTTCTTTGGCCATGGCTGGGAACAAAATGCTGACGCCCATGCATTTACGGTCGAAATCGTAAGACAGTTGAATCTGCTTTGTCAAAAGTGGTCCAAGGAAAGTGGTTATCACTACAGTCTTTACTCCACTCCTGCTGAGTCGCTAACGGATACTTTCTGTCAAGACGATATTAAGAAGTTCGGTAAGGTGGCAGATATTACTGATAAAGAATATTACACTAATAGTTTTCATTATGATGTCCGGAAAAATCCGAATCCATTTGAAAAACTAACCTTTGAAGAAGCCTACCCACACTATGCTTCTGCTGGATTTATTCATTACTGTGAATATCCGAATCTAAAACAAAATCCCAAGGCACTAGAAGCGGTTTGGGATTGGGCATATGACCATGTTGGTTATTTAGGAACGAATACGTCCATCGATCAATGCTTTAAGTGTGGATTTAAGGGTGATTTTAATGCTACGGCTCGCGGTTTCGTATGTCCACAGTGTGGAAATCATGATCCAAAGTATTGTGACGTGGTTAAACGAACTTGTGGCTATCTTGGAAATCCACAAGCACGGCCAATGGTCCATGGTCGACACGAAGAAATTGCATCCCGAGTAAAACATATGACAGGAGGAATGATTAAAAATGCCGCGGAACACGAAAAGTCCAAACAATCCGACACCCAAAGAGTGGCTCGCTAATGACCTTAGTTTACAGTATATAGCTGACTATAAAGCATTTAACTTTGTTGATGGTGAGGGAATTCGGTGTAGTTTATACGTCAGTGGTTGTCTATTTCACTGCCCTGGTTGTTATAACGTGGCTGCACAAAATTTTCACTATGGTCAACCCTATACGCAAGAGTTAGAGGATCAAATTATTGAAGATATGCATAAACCATACGTACAAGGGTTAACTTTATTAGGTGGTGAACCATTCTTGAACACTCAGGTATGTATAAAGATATGCGAACGAGTGCGCAAGGAGTTTGGCCATACAAAGGATATTTGGTCCTGGACTGGTTATACATGGGATGAATTAATGAAAGAATCATTTGATAAATTAAAGCTATTGTCATTAATTGATATCTTAGTTGATGGTCGCTTTTTGGAAGAAAAGAAGGACTTAACCCTTCAATTCCGTGGTAGTTCGAACCAACGCATCATTAAAGTTCCAGAATCATTGGAACAGGATAAAGTGGTGTTATGGGATAAGCTAGTGCATTAAGGAGATGGCGAAATGCTAACAATTAATGATTTACATGTTCAGATTAATGAAACGAATGAAGAAGTAGTTAAAGGGCTTGATCTAACCATTCCTGACGGTGAAATCCATGTAATTATGGGGCCAAACGGAACTGGAAAATCAACGCTTTCACAGACCATCATGGGTTCTGACCGTTACTCAATTACTAGTGGTGACATCAGTATGGATGGCAATCGCCTAAATGACCTAGCCACCGATGAGCGAGCTCGATTAGGTATCTTTTTGGCAATGCAATATCCAACTGAAATTACCGGGATTAAAAACGTTGATTTTATCAGAGCGGCAGTAAATGCAATGAGCACCAGTAAAAACAAACCATCAGTCCTTCAATTTATGCAACGATTAGAATCTCGCATGGATTTGTTGGATATTCCAGAAGACTATACTAATCGCTACTTGAACGAGGGCTTTTCTGGTGGTGAAAAGAAACGAAATGAAATTTTGCAAATGATGATGGTCGAACCCAAACTAGCTATTCTAGACGAAATTGATTCGGGATTAGACATCGATGCATTAAAGGTAGTTTCAAAGGGAATTAATGCCATGCGTTCAGATCATTTTAGCTCGTTGATCATTACACATTATGACCGGATTTTAAGATACGTTAAACCAGATGTCGTTCACGTTATGATGGGCGGTAAGATCGTCACTAGTGGCGGATTAGAACTAGCTGAACAATTAGAACAGGGTGGCTATGCTGAATTAAGAGATCGGCTAGGGTTAGATATTAAGTTGGTGGATGAGTAATGAAATCGATGACAATTGAAGAATTTGCCCGTGCGAATCAAGAACCAGAATGGTTACAAGTGAAGCGGCAAGTAGTTAGCCAGATGATTTCCGATTTCTCAATGGATCCTAAAAAACGTGCTTATCGTTATTCAGTTCCGGAATTACATGCGCGTCAAATCAATCCTGATAACCAAGCACCAGCAAAATTGGCATCGAAAGGGGTTATCATGATGGATTTATTTGCGGCCGCTAGTCAATATCCAGAGTTCGTGCAAGAAAATTTGATGGAAAAAGCAATTGAATGGCGAAACAATGCATTCAATGCACGCCACTTAGCCTACCTGCAGTCTGGAGCGTTTATTTATTTGCCTCCTAATACAGTTTTAAATGAACCAATTGAGCTAAGTCATTTAATCGATCATCAAGTTCAAGAAAAACACCTGTTAATTATTGCTGGAGCTAATGCCAAGTCAACGTTCACCTTTGCTGATTTAACGCGCGACAATGCTAATGATTGTTTGATGGTTGAAGTTTTGCTAGGCGATAATGCCCACGTTGAATACTATGATGCCGCTAATTCGAATGCCCATCATAATCATCGGGTGTTGAACGCATATTTAGCTCAAAATGCTGATTTAAAAACCTTTGTGGGTCTATTTAACCGCTTCGATACTTGCTATGAAAGTCACTTTAGTCTAGACGGACAAAGCAGTAGTGGTGAAATTAACATTGTGAACCTAGGCGATGGCCATCAAAAGCAAACGATTCAAGCTGATATAGTAAACGAAAGCCCGAACACACACGGCGAAATCAAAGAACGCGGAATCGTTGCCGACCATGCTAAGACTCATTGCTATACCAATGGCATTATCCACCCTAATGGCTATGGCAGTTATTCCGATCAAACGAGTCGTTTATTGACGTTAGATGAAACCAGTCGTGGTGAAGTTGATCCAGTATTACTGATTGAAAACTATGATGTAATTGCTGGCCACGCTGCTAGTGTTGGTAAGGTCGATGCCGATCAATTGTACTACCTCAATAGTCGTGGCATTCCCATTCGAGACGCCAAGGTTTTGTTAATTCGGGGATTCTTATTGCCATTAGTCAACGAGTTTCCAGATCAATCCATGCGAAAACAGATGATGCAAAAATTAGAGGAGCGATTTTATGTTGAGTGAACAGGTTCAAAATGACTTTCCATTTTTTAATAATACTAATCGTGACTTGGTTTACTTAGACAATGCTGCAACCACCCAGAAACCACAAGCAGTAATTGAAGCGATTCGAACTGCTTATGTCGAGCATAGTTTTAATGTGCATCGAAGTGTCTACACCGCTGCCCAGCAAACTACAGACGAATACGAAGCAGTAAGAGCTAAAGTTGCTCGTTTTATTAATGCAACCAGTTCCGAGCAGATTATTTTTACGAAGGGGACGACCGATGGAATTAATCTAGTGGCGAACGGCTATTTTAAACATCATTTACACCCAGGGGATGAAATCGTTGTGGCAATCAGTGAGCACCATAGTAATTTATTGCCTTGGTTACAATTAGCAAAAACTAATGGGCTAAAAATACGATACATTGAGTTAGCTTCAAATGGTCGATTGAATTTAGCTCAGGCTCGACAAGTAGTGAACACTAAAACTAAGTTAGTGGCGATTGCTGCGGTATCTAATGTTTTAGGGACCATTAACCCGGTCGTTGAGCTTAGTCGGCTTGCCCATCAACATCATGCCCAATTACTGGTTGATGCTGCTCAGGCGGCTCCCGAGTTGAAAATGGATGTTGCAAAATGGGACGCCGATTGGGTAGTTTGGTCGGCACATAAGATGTTAGGGCCAACCGGGGTTGGTATTTTGTATGGCAAGCAACAACGATTAGCGCAACTAGTTCCAGAACAATTAGGTGGTGAAATGGTTGATGCAGTCAGCCGCGATTCATTTACTACCCAGCCACTACCATGGCGGCTAGAAGCTGGTACGCCTAATATAGCGGGAGTGATTGGATTTGGAGCTGCGCTTGATTATTTGAACCAAATTGGGATGCAATCAATTCAAAATGATTGTCAACAACTTGGTCAATTAATCTATGATGAATTAACGTCGATTGATGGAGTTGAAGTTTACGGGCCTACAAAACGTGATACTGGAATTGTGACTTTCAACATCGCATCGATTCATTCTCACGATGTAGCTTCTGCGCTAGATTTAAATCAAATTGCTGTCAGGGCTGGTTACCATTGTGCAGAACCATTGATGAAGGCATTAAATACTAACGGAGCGGTACGGGCTAGTGCTTATTTTTATAATTCAATTGATGATGCGCAACGATTAATTAATGCGGTGAAATCAACAAAGGAGTTCTTTATTGCGAATGCAAATGAATGAAATATACCAACGAATGATTTTAGATTATGCTAAGGTAAGCCAACGTGAAACGGCAGATCACTTAAGTAATACGGATTCAATTCAGCTGGATAATCCTAGTTGTGGTGATCGAATTAAACTTGTCGTTGAACGTGATGGACAACTAGTGACTGCCATTAGTTATCAAGTTGAGGGATGCATTATTTGTCGTGCTGCGCTTGCAATTATGAAGCAACAGTTAATGAATCAAACGGTACCAACAATTAATCATTTGATAACGGCTTTTTCACAGTTGATGATGAATCAACCGATTGATACTGCAGCTAAAACTCAGTTAGGTGATGCAGTGGGGCTCCATGCAATTGTTAAGTTACCAGTCCGTATTAAGTGTGCCATGTTACCGTGGAAGGCAATCTCGCAAGCATTGAATGGGGGAATTAGCAATCGATGATTCAATTAAAAATTTAAATGATGATTATCAATATGGTTTTAAAGATGAATATGATCCAGTTTATACAACTGGAGCTGGTTTAAATGAGTCCATTGTGCGTGAAATATCGGCTCAAAAGCACGAACCAAAGTGGATGTTAGCAATTCGCCTAAAGGCTTTGCAGATATATAATAAACTGCCGATGCCGGATTTTGGTCCCGACTTGTCAGATTTAGATTTAGACGCAATTCATTATTTTCAACGGGCAACGGACCATGTATCTAGGGATTGGAATGATGTGCCCGAAAACATGAAGAATACGTTCGAAAAAATGGGTGTACCAGAAGCTGAACGTAAATATTTAGCTGGTGCTGAAGCACAGTATGAGTCCGAAGCAGTATATGCTAGTTTAAAAAAGGAATTTGCTGATCAAGGAATTATTTTTACTGATACTGACACAGCTTTAAAGCAACATCCGGATTTAGTACGTGCGTACTTTGGTAAACTAGTGGGTCCTGCTAATAATAAATTTGCGGCTTTAAATACAGCGGTGTGGTCAGGCGGCGTCTTTTTATACATTCCAAAAGGGGTCCACTGTAAAGTACCAATTCAAAGCTTTTTTAGAATTAATAACGGTAGCACGGGTCAATTTGAACGGACGATCATTATTGTCGAAGCAGGAGCCAGCGTTAACTATGTTGAAGGGTGTACAGCACCTAATTATTCTGAAGATAGCCTTCATGCAGCCATTGTTGAGGTATTCGTTAAACGAGATGCATTTGCGCGTTATACAACGATTCAAAATTGGTCGGACAATGTTTATAGCTTAGAGACCAAGCGTGCTGCTGCAGATGAAAATGCAACGATGGAGTGGGTTGACGGTAATCTAGGTTCCAAAGTCACCATGAAGTATCCTAGTATTGACTTAAATGGCCCCAATGCGACTGGAACCATGCTTTCAATTGCATTTGCCACTAATCATATCTTTCAAGATACTGGTGCTATAATGCGTCATAATGCGCCATATACTTCTTCTAATATTATTTCCAAGTCGATTTGTAAAACGGGTGGCATTTGTAACTATCGTGGTAAGGTCCGCGTAAGAGAACATAGTCGGGGTTCTAAATCACACATTGAATGTGACACCATCATTATGGATGACGAATCAAAAAGTGATACGATTCCACAAAATATCATTAATAATGGTGATGCGACCCTAGAACATGAGGCAAAGGTCTCTAAGATCTCAGAAACTGATCTTTATTATTTAATGAGCCGAGGCTTAACTGAATCAGAAGCGACTAAAATGATTATTATGGGATTCATTGAACCGTTTTCAAAACAATTACCAATGGAATATGCAGTTGAACTAAATCGGCTGATTGATTATCAAATGGACGAATCAGTGGGATAACCCACGAATAACGCTAATTAGCAGTGCTAGTTAGCGTTATTTTTTAACAAATAAGTAACTTATTATTAAATATAAAATATTTACAATTAAAAATAAATAATTTATAATTAGTTTGAAACTGGAGGTATGATGATGGCAAAAGTATTGCTTCATTTTAATTTTAAGGGTGGTGTCGGTAAAACGACGATGACGGTTTTAGATGCCTACCTCTTAAATCGGATGGGGAAAAAAGTCCTATTAATTGATATGGATCCTCAGGCAAACGCGACTGAAATTATTAATACTACGTTCAATAATCAAAAACGTCCTAAGACATCTTTTTATGATGGATTATTGAAATTGGATTTAAGGAATAGCATTATTCCAGTTACTGATAACCTAGATATGATTCCATCAGATTGGGCACTTAGTTCATGGCCCGGAAAAGTGGAAAAGTATAATCGGCATGATCGGGCGCTAATTTTAAAGAATTTGATCGAACCATTCCGTGATCAATATGACTATATTTTGTTCGATGTTCCGCCTACTTTATCTACGTTTACTAATAACGCCATTTTAGCAAGTGACTACATTGCATTAGTTTTACAGACCCAACGCCAAGCATATACTTCCATTTTAAAGACTGCTAAATATATGTATCAGCTTAGGGAAGATTATGATGCTAAATATGATGTATTAGGGGTTATTCTATACTTGGTCAAGAATAATGCAAAAACTGATAATGAAATCTCTACCAGTGCTAAGGAGTCATTTGGTAATGCTGTTTTCAAGAATTATGTTTATCAACAAGAACGAATTAAGGTTTTTGGGGATGAAGGGATTCATGATAAGGACTACTGGGATAAACGAGCCTTAAAAATGTATCAACAAACTCTAGATGAAGAATTACAAAGAATCGAGGAATCAGAAAATGAGTAATGACTTTTTAAACAATCTAGCTAATCAAGCTAACTCTCAATTAGATGCCAATGAGCAACATACCAGTCCATTTGCTAGACAAAAGCAAGCTAGTAAGCCAATTCAAGTTCGCGAAAGTTACTACCGAGAAATTAAAAAGATCGCCTTTTTAAATGATCAGAAAATGGTCGATGTGATTGATGAAATGCTTAAATACGCGATTGAATCTGGTAACTTTACAGATGACGAATAGTTATTAATAATAAATTTTTTATTTTTAATTTTAAATTACTAATAATAAAACCACTGAATCATAATTACGTGAATTCAGTGGTTTTAATTTTGCTATTTTTGCGCATGCTTGAATAAAAATCACAATCTTTATGAGATTAGTATGTTAACCATTTTGAATCGCACAAGATATTTTAAAGTGTTGATTTATCAACACTTTAAAAAGATTAATGTTAATACTAAATAATTGAATTAATCATTTTGGTATGTTAAATTGTGAAAGTAATAACAATTTTAGGATAGTAATTAAGGAGTGAAAATTTATGATTGATTCCGTAGATTTAATGATTAATGAATTAGTTGAAAATGCCCAAACAGCCCTAACAGAAATGGACAATTTTACTCAAGAAAAAGTAAATCAAATCGTATCTGCAATGGTGCAAGCAGGAATTGATAACAGTAAAGAATTAGCAGTGTTAGCTCATGATGAAACAAAGCGTGGGGTAGCTAAAGATAAATGGACCAAAAATTTATTTGCAACCGGTCGCATTTGGTCTGATATTAAGGATCATCAAACCGTTGGAATTATTAATCGAGATAACGAAAAGAAGACCATCACGATTGCTGAACCACTAGGAGTTTTAGCTGGTATTACCCCAGTTACGAATCCCACTTCGACAACCATGTTCAAAGCAATCATTGCTTTAAAGACTAGAAATCCAATCGTATTTAGTTTCCATCCTCAAGCATTGCATTCATCAATCAAAGCAGCGCAAGTATTACGAGATGCGGCAGTTAATGCGGGAGCACCGGAAAGTGCCATTCAATGGATTGAAAAACCAAGTATTGAAGCGACTGATAAATTAATTAATCACCCAGGAGTTGCGTCAACATTGGCTACTGGTGGTCCTGCAATGGTTAAAGCGGCTTATTCTACTGGTAAACCAGCATTAGGCGTTGGTCCCGGAAATGGTCCACTTTACGTTGAAGCTAGTGCTGATCAGGAACAGGCAGTTAAAGACATTATCTTCTCGAAAACATTTGATAACGGCATGATTTGTGCAACTGAAAATAGTTTAGTAATTGATGATCAAATTTATGCTGAATTTACTGATAAGTTAAAAGCAGCCGGTGTATATTTTGTAAGTAAGGATGATCAACCGGCGCTTGAAAAAACAATGTTCAATCCTAAAACTGGTGGGGTCAATGGTCCAATTCCAGGTCAAAGTGCTGTTAATATTGCTAAACAAGCTGGAATCGATGTCCCAGCCGATACTAAAGTATTAGCGGCTGAACTAACTGGCGTGGGTAGTGATTATTTATTATCAGGTGAAAAGCTATCACCAGTCGTATCAGTTTATCGGGCGCAAAACCATGCGGATGGTTTTAAAATTGCAGATGCCATTCTCCACTATGGTGGAATGGGGCATACTGCAGCCATTCGAACAACTAATAATGACATTGCATTAGCATTTGGAATTGCAATGAAGGCTTGTCGGGTTCTTGTAAATACGCCTTGTTCAGTCGGTGGAGTTGGTGGAATCGCTAATGGGTTAACACCATCATTGACTCTTGGAACGGGGTCGTGGGGTGCAAACTCGATTGACCATAACGTAACTGATTATGACTTAATCAATAAGCGGGTGATTGCATACCCATTAGATAATCCGGATTTTGATCTTTTAATTAAGGATAATCAAGAATAATTGAATTAACTTTAAAAAACGAGGTTCTCGATTGAGAGCCTCGTTTTTGTGTAACATGTTACATGTTATGTGTTATATGTTATGTGTTTTGTGTTATATGTTATGATACTAACAACTAAAATAATAGGAGCCTATTAATATGGACTTAAAACAACATGCGGATTGGTTAACTAAATTTTATAAAAAGCACAAGTGGTTTGAATTATCACCAGAAATTAGAATGAACTTCTTATTAGAGGAATCTGGTGAATTAGCCCGGGCCATTCGGACAGAAGAAATTGGTCGCGAACATCCCGGTGAAGCAAAGAAAACTAAGGCAGAAGCAGATGATAACTTACATGAAGAACTAGCAGATGTGTTAGATCAACTATTAATTTTATGTGCTAAATACGATATTGATCCTAACTCATTATTAAGTTATAGCGAAAACAAGCTACATAAACGGTGGAATGAATAATTTAAAATTAATTATTAATATTTAATTATTAGTAATTAATAACTAAAAAACAGCCATCCTTAAACCATCATCAAAGGTTAGGGGTGGCTGTTTTCATTTAGCTATTATGATTGCTGAATTGACTTAACATATTCAGCAAATGGAGTGCCATCATATATCACAGTAGTTGATATTAACTGATTATTCTTAAACTGCAGTAATTCTACCATATCAGATTTTGCAACTGGCTTTGTGTTCGCCGTGTAGAAAATAGCAGCTGTAGTACCATCTACAAATACATGATTGAGTGTTAGTGAATTGATCATTTTGAAAAATCCATTTTGAAATTTAACAAATGCATCCAGACCAATTAACTCGCCTAATGGGGATTTTACGCGTACATCTGAATTAGCTAATTGCTTCAGTTGCTCAATGTTTTTATCACGCATGGATGAAAAATATTGTTTGGCTAAATCCATTGTTTCCATTGGGCACCCTCCTTTCTCAATAAATGTTGCCCATTTTATTGATTTCATTTTGAATGCTTCTAATGACACTAGGCGGTGATAGGACAACGACCTCACTACCTAGGCTTAGTAATACACGGACAATAAACTGCAAGTGTGATCGATAACAGTTAAATGTAATTTCCCAATGATCATTAATAAATTGCTTATCGCCACTAAGAATCCAGTAGTTAGTGAGTTGGTTATAACCGACTTTAGTTACGCTAATCTTAATTGATAATTTTTTAGCATGGCTCCGATTATGATTAATCCATTCAGTTAAATTCATTATTGGACTAGAATGTTTCACGTGAGTGGGGGTTATATTGTTAACTCTATCGATTCTAAAGATCCTATACTCATTCGTTTTAAATACAAAACCAACAACATACCAGAAATTATTATAGGTGTAAATTCCAATTGGCCTTACAGTGAAGTGATCTATTTTTTGAATGCGTTCATATTCAATTTTAATATCTACTTTTTGGATTACGAACGATAGAATTGTTTTTAGGTGATTAGGGAAGACTCTTTTATCTAATGAAACAAATAGTAGTCGCTGTTTTAAATCATTTAGCTGAACTTTATTTACATCTGGTAAGTACTTAACTAACTTATCTTTAACTCGCTTGGGATTAACTGGGAATGGAATATCGCTTAATGAATCCAACATATCATAAGCAAAAATAATAGAAAGGAGCTCATCTTGAGAAAATTTAATTGGTGGCATTGGTGAATCACCATCAATGAAGAAACCGCCACCACGTCCCTGTGATGAACGAAGCGGAACTCCTAAGCTACTTAGATAATCTAAATCTCTTGCAATGGTGCGACTTGAAACATTAAAAGTCGTAGCAGCCTCTTGTACTGTAAATTTTCGATGACTTAAAATAAAATACCATAGTTCAATGATGCGCTCTGATTTATTAATAATTTTCTCCTGTAGTTAATGATTTAACGATTATCGATCACATTTATTGTGCTTGTGATTACAAAATAATTAAAGCATTTAAATATGACATATATGATGTGCACCCCAAAAGTTGTACATTATTATATTGTTTTTCCTAGGCGGAAAGTTTCCGGTATTGAACCGGTGACTTTCCGCCTAGTTTTGTTTTAATACGATGATTATTGTAATAATCAATCCATATTTTCATTGACGACATTAAATCTTCTTTAAAGTCATAATTACAGTCCATGATTTCAGCTTTCATAATATGGAAAAATGATTCCATAGGTGAGTTATCTATACAATTCCCCTTACGGGACATACTTTGAAATATCTTATTCTTCTTAAGCTCTTTTTGCCAGATATGACTTTGATACTGAGCTCCCTGATCACTATGAATTGTCGTTCTGTATGGTAAATCCTTAACTAATTGAATAACTTCTTTCAACGGTTTCATAACACAGTTCATATTTGGATGGCTGCTAATGTTATAGGATATTATTTCACCAGAAAATAAATCCATAATAGGTGAAAGATAAATACGATGATTAATATCACAATTTCCATATCTGAATTCACTGATATCAGTACAGAGCTTTTGATATGGTCTGTCAGTATTAAATCTTCGATTTAATTGATTTGATTTAAGTTTTCCAACCTGACCACGATAGGAATTATACTTACGTGTTTTTCTTGAATATGATGAAGATAGTAAATTATTCTTTTTCATTATCTTTAATACTAGTTTGTGGTTAACACGGTATCCACGATTAGTTAATTCTAAACACACTCTTCTATATCCGTAGGATTTATTTTTATCTTTAATATCCTTGATAATTTTAGCGATTTCAGCGTGCTTATCAGGCTTATTTTGGATTGATCTAATATAATAATAAGTACTTCTAGATATCCTTAATGCCTTTAGTATTAATGTTTTAGTGGTATGGTATTTCAGCCTTAGTTCGTCGATTATTTTAATAATTACTTCTGGTCTTCTTCGTCGTCTAAGGCCCTCAATTTTTTTAAGAAGTCATTCTCTATTCTCAACATTAAATTTTCTTCTTCAATCTTCTTCAATTTTTCTTTATCGGTATTAGTATTGTTTGATTCGGCTTTGTTAGTTTTCCTTTTTGTCATGGCTTTTCTTTCCCTTCGGGACAATAAACCATCAATACCTTTTTGCTCTAGTCGTTTTTCCCAAGTCCAGATAGTTGATGGAGAAGGAATATTAAAATGATAAGCTGCCTCTGGATAAGATGATTTAGTCGTTTTCATCCAGTTTAATATATATTGTTTCTCTTTGGTAGAGTATTCGATTATATTCTTTCTTTTTTTAAGACCATTTAGTCCATGTTTTTTGTAACTCTTAACCCAACATAAAACAGTATTTCTACTTTTAACTCCAAAGTTTCTAGCCACCATTTGCGATCCCATACCGTTTAGGTATGCGTTAATTACATTTAATTTATCTTCTACTTTATATTTAGACACAAAAAAACACCCCAAAGTTTTGTACAAACTTTGGGGTGCAGTGCAATATTGTCTTGTTATTTTAAAATAATTAAAAAGTGGTTCCTAATGATTAATTATGGTAAGGATGATCTGCTAATAGTTTACTATAAAATGCAATCTCATTAATAATTTGGTCTGATTTTTTAATGTAGTATTCTTTTGAAGGAGCGTCTGTTAATAAGGAACCGTCTTCACTAAAGTTTTTATCAACATTTCCAATCGCAGCAAAATTAGGTAATACGATTAAACCGAGTTTCATTAAGATGGGTGCCAATTCGTTTGCTCCAAATTGTCCACCACGTGAATTATTAGAATATGATACTAACTTAGCCGGCTTGCTATCACCTTCATGGGCGAGATAGTCAAGGGCATTCTTAATGACGGCTGGAACGGAATGATTATATTCTGGGGTTAAAAATATATATCCAGAAGCATTGCGCATATCATCGATCCACGCTTGTTCATTACTAGTTAATTGTCGATTAGAGTTATTCATTGGTGGAATTGTTTCGTAAAAGAACGGTAAGTGATAATCACCAATTTTAATAAATTTTAAATCGGTGCCAGTTTCCTTTACAAAGCTGGCTTGATTTTGTTTGAGATAGTTAAAATAATTAGCTCCTAATGAGTTTTCACGAGAGCTACATAAAATGATATTAATGGTTTTTGACATTTTGATTCCTCCGGTTGGATTTAATCCAATTAACAATAAAGATGATTAATGTAAAACTAACCAATGTCTTGAGCTTGGATTCAATTAACCACCTTAAACCTTGCAATATTTATTCATGTGAATATAAATAACATTATAGTTTTATTATTTGAAATGTCAATTATTTATTCAGATGAATTAAAATAAGCAAAATAAAAACATTATTGTAGATTTTAAACAATAATGTTTCTTTAACTATTGATGATTACTATTTAAGGCTTCTAAGGTCTTAGTACATTTTTCAATATATTTTGCGCAACGCTCATGAGAAGGGTTCTTTACCATTCGTCCTAATACTAATCCATGCTTAAGTTTGATTCCACAAAATCCTAAGACTAAATATTTCCAGCGGAAGATAACATTACCCAAACTACGGTAGAAAAATGCGGGTCCATTACTAGATGTAAAAACATCAGCAGTCTTGTTTTGCAGTAACTTATGAGAATTTCCCTTTTCATCATAATAATAGGCAAACTTAGGCGTTAATACTCTATCAAGCCAACCCTTCAGTACAGATGGTTCGGCAGACCACCAAATTGGGAAGAAGAATGCGAGATGATCAGCCGCTTGGATTAAATCCTGGCAATGTTTAGGAAATGATTCATCACTCATGTGCTGGTGATATCCGTATCTTAAAACGGGATCAAAATCAGCATGACTTAAGTCGATCATATCAACATCAAAGCCCATTTGCTTAGCAGCTTCGTAGTAATGCATTGCATTCGTATGGGTAAGGGATTGACTATCAGGATGACCCTGGATAACTAAGATTTTCATTTTACGTTCGCTCCTAAATAATTATTTATTCAACGATTTGATCTAATTCACGGACAAAAACGGGGGTCCAACAATACCGATAGCCAGCCCGAGTAGGGTGACTATCATCGGCCATGTATTCAGGATGCTTCTCATTTAATTTTTTAATGTGTTCATTGCCCCAGATGTCAATGATTTCAAAGTTCCACTTTTGTTGGAGCTTAAATAGTTGTTGTCTCAAGGCCTCATATTCTGGCTCTGGTTTTCTAAGGCATGTAAAGAATATGATTGGACATGACCAGTGTTCATTCACGTAGGCAATAATATATTCAATTGCGCCAATGGTCGTTTCGGTATCAAAAGCATTAATATCAAATGAATTACTGATTTTTCCCATAGGTTTACCTTTACGTTGATCATTGGTGGACAACTGACAGACAAATGCATCTAGTTGTTGATTTAAATCGATATTATCTTTAAGTCGTTCTACATATGATGATTTGTCATTGCCAGCTAAGGTAGTTCCACTAACGGCTTCTTTTACTGCATCAACGCCATGTTCAACCTTTAAAAAGTCAACGAATGAATTACCCTTAGCTGCTAAACCATATGTAATGGATGAACCAAGAAAGACAATTCTTTTATCGTTTAATTTACTGGTGGGATTATAAAAGTCACTAGATGGAGCATATAGTTCGTCATTGCCCTTCATAATTTTAATGCTGGATTTAGCTACTCTATAAGATAAGCCGCCAAGAATGGTGGCAATTGCCGTTTTAAATAACCTATTTTTCATTTCGTAAACCTCTTTTACGATTATTTAATATGTTAATAATATTCTACTATTAAAAAAAGTTTTTTAAAGGTATTTCTTTCAAAAAATAATTAAAAAAGTATGGCATTTTAATTAGAAAGTTGCTATAATAATGTGCATAACATAATTTAAGGGGTGGATTTTTATGACATTTGAATATTCAAAACGAGTACCACAAACTGATAACGACGTGGTTGGAGAAATCTTAGAAGCAGCGGCTAATCCAGCGGTTATTTCATTCGCCGGTGGGTTACCTGCTCCTGAATTATTCCCAGTTAAAGAAATGCAGAAGGCGGCTGACACCGTCTTCGAAACTGAAGGTCAGACCGCCTTACAATATAGTAATGCCATTGGTGAAAAGGTTTTAAGAGATGAAATCGTTAAGTTAATGGCTGATCGTAAAGTTACAACAACAGTAGACCATATTGGGGTGACAACTGGATCAGAACAATCAATTGATCTTTTAGCTAAGATGTTTATTAACCCTGGTGACACTGTTATTGTTGAAGAACCTACATACCTGTGTACACTAGATGTGTTCCGTAGTTACGGAGCCAATATTGTCGGAGTCGAAATGGATGAAAATGGAATGCGGATGGATAAGTTTGAAGAAGCACTAAAAGCCCATCCTGAAACTAAGTTAGTTTACACAATTCCAACCTTCCAAAATCCAACTGGACGTACTATGTCCTTAGACCGACGGAAAGAATTCGTTGAATTAGCTAATAAATACGATATCTTAGTTATGGAAGATGATCCATACGGAGCAATTAGATACGAAGGAACAGAATTGCCTCCATTAAAACACTTTGACACACAAGATCGTGTTGTTTATATGAGTACTTTCTCAAAGATTTTAGCACCTGGGATGCGATTAGGTTGGATTGTTTGTAACTTAGACGTACTTAGTAATTTCGTGGTTATGAAACAAAGTGCTGATTTGCACTCAGACAACTTAAGTCAACACATCATTGCTAAATTCCTTGAACAAAATGATATTTATAAGCATATTAAGGAAATTAGTGATTTATATCACCATCGTTTCGAATTAATGCTAGAAGCCATTAAGAATGAATTCCCAGCTGATGCTAAATACAGTCATCCAGAAGGTGGAATGTTCATTTGGGTTGAACTACCAGGGGACGTAGATACCATGGAGCTATTCAAAACTTGTGTTGAACATAATGTTGCATTTGTGCCAGGTGATTCATTCTATCCAAATCAACCTAAGAGGGGAACGTTTAGATTAAACTTCTCTAATGTTGATGATGAAACCATTAAGGTTGGAATGAAGCGGCTAGGGGATGCCCTTAAAGCTGCATTACAATAAAATGTGAATTTAATATAATAATGAAAAGCACCGTTAGGTTGATATAAAAACCCAGCGGTGCTTTTTAGTTATTATTAATTACTTTTAGTAAAACTCAAATGCAGTGATAAAACGCCCATTATCTGATTTTACAGCAATGCCAATTGTGGTTGAAACCCGACTTAAGAAGTTCTTACGATGCCCCCATTTAGAATCGTTAGCATCTTCGTAAGTCATGGCATTGATATCAGTAACAATGTATTGACTAGCAGACATTTTTTTATACATGTTTAGCGTTCCAATGTTTTCGCCAATCACATTAATATACTTTTTATAGCCAAATTTTTGGGCTAATTCATTACGGTAACTAATTCCATTAGAATCTGTATGACCAAAATTAGAGATTAATTGTGGTATTCGTGCCTGAGCAATTTTGGTTAGTTTGTCAGACCATCTAAATAGTTTTAAACCATGTTTAATCCGAATTGAATTGATATAATAGAACCCCGTATTAATTGCTTGATTATTTTCATGACTAGTATAATTTAACTTTGAATTATCATAAATTGCTGACTCGTTTACTAGATTTGATTGTTGAATCCAGCCCTTTGCCCCATTTGAAAATCGCACATGATAATAAATGTTTCCCCACGGAGCTTGCTTACTACTAATGACGGTCATCCGATCACCGTTACTTTGCATTGGTAATTGACCTTTCATGTCGGTTTCGCTAGTTGCCATGTGATCTAAAATAACGCTGTTATTATCGTGAGCATATAAAGCCTTACTGCCGTTAGCGTATCTAGGTAACATTTGATTAAAATAATAGTAAGCATGTAGCCATTCCGATTGTGGAACAGTGCCAGGAGTGTTATTGCTTTTGCTGATGGTATGACTCATTAAGTGGTCAGCATTTCTAGTGGGGGTCAGTTTTATTTTAGTTTGAATATTTTCTTTAGTAACGGCCTGAGCTTTTACATTAGTAATACGATGGTTCAATGATTCAGTTATGGGAGTTGCAACTTCATATAGAATTGAGAAGGTGGCTATGGTAACCATTAGCTTTTGAGTAAATTTCATAAAAACTTGGTCTCCTTTGATGAATAATTATTAAAATAGCTGAATTTTGTTGTAACGATTGTTCAATACTGCAAAAAGCCTTAATTATAATAGCAAAATTAAGGTGAGACCATTTTTAGCTTGTTTGATTAATGGTTGATTATTAGTGATGTAATGCTTATGTAGTCACTTTTTTTAATTATAACAGTTTTAGGTCAATTAGTATCTTTATTTAAGGAAAAATAGTAATAATTGAAAATTTATGCACGATTCAATTGTATAATTCATGCTGAGATAGCTTTAATGCTTAGAATGGGTTCATAGTAAGTAACATTGACAACTAGTAATAAACAGTTGGAATTAAGAATCGCAGTCAACTGAAGAACATCCATGTTGATAAATATTAAAATTAACGTATATAAAAAGTCCTGCTCATTGAGTAGGACTTTTTGGTTTATCATTAATTATTTTCAATTTTATTTGCATGTTTACTTAACTTCTTAAGATATCTAAAATTCCAAATTGTAAAAGCAATTGCTACAATCCAAGAAATGATGATAATGGCTAGGCCAACAAATACTTTTATTTGAGGATTATGGAACCCAAAGTCACGCATCACTGCAGTACCAGCAAAATTTAAACTTTCGCATAACGCTAAAATTAAAATGAAATTACTTAGCCCATCTGATTGAACATCAGCATGCCGATTGCGAGCTTGAAAACCAATATTGAGAAATAAGAAGATGATCAAAATAAAGTTTTGAATATTAGCAAAGTTAAAAATAATTCTCATGATTGGATTATCGTGCACTGAAATTCCTTCTTTCTTAATCAAATTATTTAACTTTAATTTTACAACATTTTATTTGAAAAGAAACCCTTTTTATGATTTTAGAAAAAGGCCTTAATAAATAAGTAGATGGATAATCCGAATGCAAAAATACCAACACTAGTGCGCATTACTTTAGTCGGAATAAAGCGCACAATTGACGGACCGATAAAACCACCAATAAATAGCCCAATCCCAAGTGGAATAATGGCACTCCAGTAAACATGAGCAACCAAGATGAAAATGATTGATGCAATGAAGTTGGCGGCTAATGTAGCAGCATTTCTAGTTGCGTTATAAACATGGTAGGGACTATCGCTAATTTTGGAAAGCACAGCGATCATAATTACGCCGGCTCCTGCACCAAAGTAACCAACGTAGATTCCAACCAATCCTAGAATTAAATATTCCCAAAACAGAATTGACTTGGACCCGGTTTTTTGACCGTCTTGCTTCTTTTTAGGAATGAGGATTGAACAAGCAGCAAAAAAGATCAAGAATGGAACTATTTTAGAGAAGGCTGCATTAGAACTGTGAAGCAACAATAATGAACCAACTAGTCCACCAATGGCAGTCAGCGCT
This sequence comes from Nicoliella lavandulae, assembly GCF_037546185.1. NCBI lineage: Bacteria > Bacillati > Bacillota > Bacilli > Lactobacillales > Lactobacillaceae > Nicoliella > Nicoliella lavandulae. The sequence continues at coordinate 161,830 of NZ_JAWMWH010000003.1, forward strand.
GTAATGGGAATAACGATTTTTAAATGGCCCCTGAGTTCTTTTAGTGATGCTAATATCGAACTGACCCCGCTACAAATTAGTGCAACGGTATTCGAAGCATTCGCTAATACAGGTGGGATACCAACTGAAATCATGGCTGGGTATGAAATTAAAGATGCCATTCCAATAATACTATTGATAATTCCAGAAATAATTCCAATTACGATTAAAAAAGCAATCGAACTAACTGAAATGATTATCGTCTCCTTTCAATTGAGTATATTTCGATTATAGCACTATTGTTTTATATCTAAATAATTTTTGTTTTTCATGGACCCTTTTTATATAATAATCAATAATGAATGGTTTTAATTAACTTAATTTTCCTAAGGAGGAATTTTTTGAATAATAAAGCAGCTAGTAACTCGATGAAGACAAGGATTACCGCATTAGTGTTGGGATTATGCATTAATGCATTGGGGAACGGGTTAACCATTGCTTCCAATACTGGATCAGCACTCTGGACTGCGGCTGCAGTTAATTTAGGGAATGAGTTTAAAATTTCATCAACGATTTTTATCTTTGCATTTGGTGTTTTTAATGCAGTTTTAAATCAATTCTTAATGATGAAGTTAAACATCATCCGCTTTTTAGAAGAAATTGCATATGTGGTTTTCTTTAGCTATGGCATTCAAATTTTTATCCAAATGTTTGAATCATTTGGGGTCCAAAACCAAAGCTTTATTATCCGATCCGTATTCTCAATTATTGGAGTAACGATGATTGGAATCTCCATTTCAATGTATCAGCGAGCTAATATCTTTATGCATCCCAATGACGATACCAGTAATATTTTACGATTTAAATTTTTGAACGGCAGCGCAATCAAAGCCCAGTTCTTAGATCTTTCATTTCCAGTATTGTTAATTATTATTACTAGTCTTACAACTGGAAAACTGTATGCTGTGAACTTCGCAACGATTTACTTCTTCTTCACAAATGGAATTGTGGTTAAGTACGCTGATAAATTGATTTGGCCACGCTTAATTCATAACTTTAATCCAGACGATAATTTTAAAACGAAAGCATAATAAAAACCTGGCGGATTAGCGCCAGTTTTTTTCATTAATTTAGTTCATCGGGGATTAATTGAGTCTTTAGCTTAATGTTATCCTTGTAGTCAACTGGGACTTCGATAATGGAAGGTCCATCAGTTTGCTTAGCATCATGTAAAGCTTGTTCAAATTCAGCCACTGATTGAGCTCTAAATCCATGAGCACCAAAGCTTTCTGCGTACTTAACGTTATCAACGTAACCGAATTTAACCCCAGCATCACGGCCATATTTAGCAACTTCTTGGAACTTAACCATATCGTAGTAACCATCGACCCAAATAATTTGAATAATTGGTAGGTTTAAGCGCACGGCAGTTTCAAGTTCTTGACCTGAGAACAAGAACCCACCGTCTCCAGAAATTGAAATCACGTGTTGTTCAGGGCGGGTTAAAGCAGCAGCAATGGCCCATGGTAAAGCAACTCCCAATGTTTGCATCCCGTTACTAAATAGCAAGTGTCTTGGTTTGTAAACCCGGAAGTAACGAGCCATCCAAATGTAATGACTTCCAATATCAACCGTGATAGTGGTGTCATCGTTCACTGATTCTTGAAGGGCGTTAATGATTGCTAATGGATGAATTCCTTGGCCATCAACTTGTTCTGGAACATCGGTTGATTGATCGAAGTGTTCCTTTAATTGAAGTAGTTTATCTTTAGTTTCCTCAGGAAGGCTTGAGTCTTCAGGAATAAATGCTGCTAATTCGTATAGGGTTTGTGCTACATCAGCATTAACGATTACTTGTGGTTGGTAATCGGTAGTAATTTCTGGAGTGATTGTATCAACATTAATGATCTTGGTACCTTCATTGTGCCAATTTCTAGCTTCGTATTCGATTGGATCGTATCCAATTGCTAGGATTAAATCACTTTTCTTAAGCACGGTATCACCAATTTGGTTGTCGAATAGTCCAACCCGGCCAAAGTAATTTTTCTCTAAGTCTCTAGAAATGACCCCTGATCCTTGGAACGTTTCAACGACTGGGATTGAAAAGCGGTTTAATAGCTTATGAATCGCATCACTAACTTCAGTGGTCGAAGCCCGCATTCCAGCAAGAATTACTGGATTCTTAGCTTCCATTAGCATTTCAGCAATTTGTTTAATGCGAGTCCGATCAGCACTCCCGTTAGTGATTTCAGGTAAACTAGTAATGACTGGTCGATCAACATCTTGACCTAAGATATCTTGTGGCAATGATAGGAAAGCCGCCCCGTTCTTAGGGGATTTAGTGGTCATGTAGGCATTAGCGAATGCTTCTGAGATATTATTAGGATCTTCGACTTCTTGGCTACTCTTAGTTGCTTGATTTAAAAGGGGAGCACTGTCAATACTTTGATGGGTCAATCGTAAGACGTCATCTCGTTTAACTTGACCACCTAATGCAATTACTGGATCGCCTTCAGAGGTAGCAGTAATTAATGCCGTCGCTAAGTTGGAAACTCCAGGTCCTGACGTTACAGCAACTACGCCGGGTTCACCGGTGATTCGACCAATTCCTGCTGCGATAAAGGCTGCGTTTTGTTCATGTCTAGTAACGATTAGTTTAGGTGCATTCGGATTTTCACTGTGTTGTAAATCTTCGAATAGTTGGTCTACCTTAGCTCCTGGAATTCCAAAGACGTATTTAACTCCTTGTTGGATCATACTTTTAATTAAGGCTTTTGAGCCGGTCATATTATCTGTCATAATCGAGACCTCCATTTTATTTTCAAATACTTGTGGTATACTATTGCTTGATAAGATAAGCGTGTTGCATTATCAACACGATAATTTTATTTTATTATATGCATTAGTGTGTTGCATTGTCAACATAATCGAGGGAAATTTAAATGGAGGACCAATTTCTTATGAAAGACTTAGGATATTTAGCTCAAGATATTTCAATTTTACATCGGCAATACTACAAAGATACCGGCAATGAATTTGATAAATTAGATTTAAACCCCACCGCTGCATGTATTTTACTAACTATTAATGATCATCAAAACATCAATCAAAGCCAAATCGCTCGACAACTCGTCTTGGATAAGGGAATGGTTGCCAGACAAATTAAAAAGTTAGCTGATAAGGGATGGGTAACTAAGCATCCGTTGCCTGGGAAAGCCTTAGAAGTTAGTTTGACTGATTCAGGGAAAGAACTATTGAATAAGGTTCAAACCATTAGAAGTAATTGGTGGAAAGATCGGTTTGCTCAAACTGGGATTGAAGCTGATTCACCAATTATCCCATCGATTGAAAAGGTTGTTAAAACCATTATTGATAATTAAAAAAACACTATTAATTGTTAACGTCAATTAATAGTGTTTTTATTTAAAATTCTTGTTCAATTTTATAATGAGTACCCTTAGATGGATCGGTTTCTTTATCATTAACTTCAAATAATAAGTGTTTGCCATCCTTATCTCGAACCATAACTACTTTTTCATTTGTTGTCCGCTTATCAGAAGTTAATTGGGCGGTTCTAATTAATTCGTTTGGATCAACATTGGATGCAATGGCATTTCCAGGGTTAAATAATACATCTTCAGCCATAAGCATGCCTCCCATCAATTATTTTACATTTTTAATATAACGCGAAGTTAAATGAATGGCAATTATAAAGTCCTTATTTTTGAATATGGACTATATTTCGTGTAATCAAGGAACCTATTTTTAAAAAAATTTGAATTAATTATGTAAGTGACTCATACTATAATTTAGTATTGTAGATTTAAATTAATTCAACCACTCCTTTTTAACTTGGAGTATAATTAATGTTGTTAACATATATAATTTATTTTGGAGGGGTATTTATGAAATTAAAACAATTACTTATTTCATCAATGGTTGGTGTAACATTATTTACAACTGGATCAGCAGTTGTAGCGAATGCTAGTACGTGGTACAAAGGGGTACCTAGTTTCACTAAGACCGTATCATTTAAATCACTATGGATTAGTAATAAAAAACACGATGGGGCCTATAGTTCGTATGCATTTGACAATTCTGCCATTTCACAAGGTTCTTCTACGACAACTAGAAGTACTAAAGTTCTTTCGTATGGGATGGGTGGCGCAGCATTGCTTGGAAGACCTTACTATCGGGTAATGGGTAATAATACTTACGAAGCAAAGGCCACTTTAACTGTTGATGGGCAATATAGAAGAATGATTTTAAAGCGAGTTGGCAAGGAACTAAAAGTTAGCCTATATCAAAACCATAAATGGTCCAACCAAGAAACATACACATTATTAAAGAAGTAACCTAATTGATATTATTAACAATAAAATCGTTATCTTCTGCTTTACGATAATTAAGGAATCATCTTTAATCAGAGGATTCCTTTTTATTTTATTATTTATATAAAAAGAAAAATATAGTATATTTAAAGTGTAATAAACTTAATGAAAAATGTAGTAAAGGAAGGTACATATTATGAACCCAAAAATTAAAAGACTAATCAAGGTGGTAACAACTGCTTCAGCAATTGCCCTATTCGGTGAAGGGTTAATCAATGCATCCACTAATCCTGTCACTGTAAATGCTAAAAAGCACACGACTAAAAAGAAGCATAAGAAGAAACAGGTTAAGAAGAGTAAGTCAACTAAGAATTCCACCAGTGCAAATACATCTAATGATACCAATGTTGGCGCTAATGATGCGGAAAAACAATACCTTAAGGATCCACTAAATGCATCTATTTCTGATTACAACGTTGCTATAGGTGCTTATATACAAGAATTTCAAGATATGGACACAAACACTCAAAAAACGTTTTTCTTACAAGAAGAACATTTTTCAACGATGGAAATTGACCGTTCAAAGAGTAACTTTAATTACCCACATTCATTTAATGGAATGGCTGATTCTGCTAGAAGTTTAAGTAATGCTATAAATCAAGCTGGAAGTAGTATTAATATTAATTCAATGGATGCCGAAGCGTGGGCTAATGATAGGGACTCGCTTTCATCCATAGTTGGCTATTTAAATGATCATGTTGTTCCTGACTTAAGTAAAAAACTTAGTGCCGGACAAGTTAAAATAATGAAGGATGCTTATCAAGAAAGACTAGAGGCAGTTAATAATTTAAATTCAATTTCTAGTAAAGATTCAAACCAAGATGATTATAAAAAAGTTATGGGCGATATAAGCGCTACTACAAAGTATCTACAAACGTTCGCTAATATAGTTGGTAGTATTAAATAGTTATAATTTGGCTAAAATATTTGAACGCATGGATGACTAATAATAATGAAAAGAAGAAGCCCACTTTAAAAACATGATTTAATGAAGAAAAAGAAATAAATTATCATTAATCTTACTGTCGTCATGACACATTGCAAAATGACCAGTTAAATAAAGCTCCTAAGTCGGTGTAAAATCTAGCGTTGCTAGATGAGGCTGGTTTAGGAGCTTTTTATTATTTATTTTTCAACGTCATAAATTAGTAGGATCTTCATTGATAATATTGTCTGAAAATAACTAAGATTTACCTTATATTTCATTTGTTAACTAATCTTATAGTTCAAAAATATTGAATCAGACTAAAGTGATACGGCTTAAAAATGTACTATTCTAATGAACCCTTGTATAGTTTATTTTTTTAATTCATCTTCTATCCTATCAATCTTTTCATTTAGTTGCTTATTTTCATCCCGTAACTTTTTGATTTCTTCGATAACATCATCTATTGTTTTATTATCTTCATCTTTTTCAAAATAAGAAGTAATTGCACTAGTTAAAATGCCAATTATTCCAATACCAGTAAACATTAAAATAACAGCTGCAACCTTACCAATTGGTGTTTGGGGTGAAATATCACCATATCCAACAGTAGTGGTAGTAGTGATGGACCACCATACAGCTTCTCCAAAACTTGTATTTTCAGCTAGTGAGTAAGTCATTGAAGAAATTAAAATTAATATAGTAGCAACAGATAAGACCCATATTAATCCATTGGTCTTTAGGAACTTCTTAGCATTCCGTCCAAATTTACCCAAAACACCAACAAAGCGTAGCATTCTCATTATTTTAAATAGTCTAATTAGTCTAGTAACTCTCGTAATTCTAAATATTGCAAAAAAACTATCAAATGGCAGAATCGCAAGTAAATCAAAAATATTATGTCGAAAGAATTTCCATTTATCCTTTGCGATGATCAGTCTTGTAAAATAATCAATCGCAAATATAGCTAATGTACTATTATCAATTATATTCCATGGATATGCTAAAAGGTTAATTTTTCCATTATAGTCCAGTATAAATATACCTACTGAAATTAGTGCTAATAGTGACATTATTAATATGTATAGTTTATAAGCTATCTTCATCTTTTATCTCCAATTATTAATTATTAAATTCTAGGATTAATTAAAATATAATATAGTTGCTAGTAAATCGTTATTACATTGTAAATCGTTATTACATTGTAAATCGTTATTACATTGTAAATCGTTATTACATTGTCTTATTTTGCTGAATTAACAGTTTAATATACGTAATTATTATCTATTATTTTATTTCTTGTTGTTCATAAATACAATTATCTTTGAATAAATTGATCGTAAGTTCGCTGGTATGAACTACTTTGACATAATCTAAATGTTAGCTATCAACTTTTCACTTTGCTATACTTTAGTAAGTTAATGAAAGGACTGATATAAATGAGTTTATTGCTATCACCAGTAAAGATTGCCAATCTAGAATTGAACAATCGGGTAGTGATGTCACCAATGTGTATGTACGAAGTTCAAAAGAAAGATGGGGTATTAGAACCATTTCATTTTGCACACTATGGTGCTAGAGCATTATCTAAGGTTGGGATGATAATTACTGAAGCAATGGCGGTTCAACCTAATGGTCGGATTACTGATAACGATTTAGGATTATGGAATGATGAACAAGCTGATAAATTAAAAGAATTAGTTGCAAATCTACATTCATTTGGGACCAAAGTGGGGGTTCAGTTGAGTCATGCTGGCCGCAAAGCAGAGGATGCAGATGTGTTATCTGCACCAAGTGCATTGCAATTTAGTTCTGATTATAAGCAACCTCAGGCGTTATCACTTGATGAAATTAATGATATTAAAAATGCATTTGTTAGTGCTGCCAAGCGTGCTGAACAAAGTGGCGTTGATATGATTGAAATTCATGGTGCCCATGGGTACTTGTTAGATCAGTTTTTATCTAACTTAACTAATCAACGAACTGATGAATATGGAGGCTCGCTTCAAAATCGTTATCGGTTGGTTCATGAAATCATTACTGAAATTCGTAAACAATTTAAGGGCTCATTGTGGATTCGATTATCCTTAACTGACTATGACGATTCAGGAGTACAAAATTCAATGGATGACTGGAAACAAGTTGCTAAGTGGTTGGAAAATGATGGCGTTGACTTGATTGATGCTTCTACCGGGGGTCTAATTAACAAAGCTCCTAATTTTCCAGTGCACGATGGATATCAAACACCATTTGCAACCGATTTAAAACAATCAATTAACATTCCTGTATCAACGGTTGGATTATTGGATAACCCTGGATTATGTGAATATATTTTGCAGAATCACCAAGCGGATTTAATTCTCGAAGGGCGTGCTATGATTAGAAATACTAATTGGTTGAGTGATGCTGCTAGAGCACTGCATGATCATAACTTTAAGCCTTACAATGCTTCGTATGAACGTGGACAAAAATAATTTAAATTAAAGTTATCTAATTTATTATCATACCAAATCTAATTATTTTTTAATTATTATGTTGACATTTTCTAATATGTATATTATTGTTATTATCAATAAATCACATTTAAAAGCAATGAAGTAGAAAGAGTAGATTAAAGAATAATTATAAAGAGAGGTTCCAAATTGGTGAAAGGGACTAATTATAATTTAATTCGAAAATCATCTACGAGCTGTCGGGCAAAACTCTTAATTAGTCTAGGCTGGGAATTCCCATTACAGAATCTGCAAATCAATAGGTTTGTTTGAGAGGTTTTGTCTTTGTATCATGAATATATTGACAGGATAATAAAAGGTGGTACCGCGCAAGAAGCGTCCTTTATTTCAATTTATAGTTGAAATAAGGGGCGCTTTTTTGTTTGCAAGTGTGGTTTATCAATCTTCACTTAGGAGGAACGATTATGTTCAATCAAATTGGTAAACTAATTATTAATCATGCACTAGTTGCGCAATTAGCTGATTTAACTAGTGGAACTGAAGTTGAAAGATTTAGAATTGATGAAAATGGTCATATTAGTCACCATCCCTATCCAACCGGGATTGGTGATCAATCTGTAAACCCATGGATCACCAATGATTATCTACAAACAATGCCGGAAGTGATCTCACCGCCAGCTAATAACTACTTGGATACGATTCATTATGCTCACACATTAACAGAAGTGTTAAGACAACACTTAGCAAAGGGAGAATTATTATGGCCGCTGTCGATGCCACCAGTGTTACCGGTTTTAAAAGACAAGTCGCTCCTAGCCAAAACTAATAATCCAGTTAAGCGGGAGTACTTAAAATACTTAGTGGATAAATATGGCATTAGTCACGGCACGCCATGTGGTACGCATATCAACATTAGTGTTAATAACAAACTAGTTGATCAATTAGCATCACTATTACCGGTGCCATTAAATAATACTGCAAACTTGCGGAACCACATTTATGAACTATCTGCCAGTGGATTCATGAAGTATCGGTGGTTATTGACCTACTTATTTGGGGCTAGTCCAGTAGTTGAGGATAATTATTTTGAGCATAGTGATGACGATCGACCTAATTATCCCATCAGAAGTTTTCGGCAAAGCACATATGGGTTTATCAGATCATTCCCAGTGGATTATTCGAATGTTAAGCACTATTTAGATCGAATTAAATTAGGATTATCAGATGGAGAATTGGCCAATGAAGCAGAATTCCATGGACCAATTCGTTTCAAAGGTGATGACATTGAAACAAATGGGGTTCGGTACTTAGAGTTAAGAATGTTAGATTTAGATCCGTTTTCTGAAACCGGCATTAAATTATCAACGTTAATGATGGTGCAATTAATGATGCTATACTTTGTAACAACTGAATCCACTGACGATCTCAATGGAATCGATACAACGGTTAAGTCTGATGATATGAATAACTTAGTGGCTTGCGAACGTCCAGATAATCACTGTGAGTATGAAGAACAAGCATTTGAATTTTTATCTAAGTTAGCAGACTTTGTTGATATGCTCGATTTAGGCCCCGAATATTCAGAATTAGTAGAACGATTTAATAATCAAATTAGTCGTCCGGAATTAACGACTGGAGGTAGACTATTAAAATATGTAGAGGATGGGAAGCTGTTAAACTTTGGGGTAAAACAAGCTCAGAAATTTCAACGGGCTAATCAGTTGTCCGATTATCATTATGATGTTTTTGAAAATAATGATGGGAACTTATCAGTTGCTGAATTGAAACAACATCTATTTAAAGGAACTTGGCAACCAAGATAATACATCGTCTAAAACATTTTATTTGCCTTAAGCGTTCAAATCGTTAAAATATTAGTTACATTGATTGAACGGAGGAATTTAAAATGAAAATTGCAGTAATGGGCGCCACCACTTTAACAGGGAATGCAATTATGCGGCAAGGAACAATGACTGGTAATCAAATGACCGCAATTGATGAAGATGCTGATCGTGCTTATCAATTATTTGGGCAAACAACGCCATTAATTGCTGGAGATCCAATGGAATTAATTAAGGATCAACTAGCTGACTTTGATGTAATTGTTGATGCTTACTTACCAACCCCTGAAAAGGCTTATCGTCAAGTCGATTTAGCAACCAAGTTAATTGCAATGTTTCGCGAAACGCATGCTCCTAAATTGATCTTTATGCTAGGGGCTAATAGTTTATTAACTGGCCATCGGTATGAACATTTATTATTACAAGATTTACGCCATGTTCCATTGATGAAACCATATTTGCCGTTATTTGAAGAACAGTTAAATGAATACCTGTTTTTACGCGACATTAAGAACGTTAACTGGCTAGGAATTTCACCAGCTGTTGATGTATATGAAGGCCCAGTGACGCCATATCAATTAGGTGATAATCACGTGTTACGTAATAGTGAAGGAAAAGCGCAGATTTCTTATTCAACGCTTGCAAAAGCGGTAATTGATGAAATTGAAAAGCCGGCCCACCATACTGCTAGATTTACGGTTGCAGAAGAGTAGGGGAGAGTTAAATGAAAGAGATTTCAATGGATAGTCATGATACTTTAAATTTAGGATCACCATCCGCACCCCACCAACTAACGGTGGTAATGAATTTAAGCTGTCGTTATTGTAAAAAATGGTGGAGTCGCAATTTGGCAGACGTTGAACAAGCACTGCGTTCAGGGAACCTAGGATTGCACATTAAGTTTTGGACTAAGGATAAATCAGCCTTGCGAATTGGCAACATTGCCCATCAATTTATTGATTTTAGCCAACCCGAAATTGCGTTTGGATTTGTTAAAGCATTGATTAATGCTCAAAATAATTTTAAACGGTGTAGTGTAGAACAAGTACCAGAATATTTAGAGGATAATTATGGGGTCACCCTCCATAACTCTAAGCAAGCAACTGAAGCGACCACGCTTGCGCTTCAAGAAGCTGGCGTTCGTGGAATTCCAACAATTGTATTAGATGGGACTTGGCATGATAGCTTTCATTATCGACTACCAGCACTATAAAAATAAAAAGCCCAAATGCTCGAGCTAGTTAAGCAGTTTGGACTAACAATAAATTTAGTTTTCTAAGCCATGTTGGTGTTTAAAAGGTATTCAACAAACAAGTTTTTGATGTTGTTACCTTCCATTGGTTCGATAGTTGAAACAGCTGATTTAAAATCATCGCGTTTCAGTGAATTTACATTACTTTCTGATGCTAAACTTTCTTTCGATACTACTTTAGAATTATTATTCATTGCTATCCTCTCTTAGAGCTAATTTATTTATTACACCCATATTCTAAATAATTAAACTGTGAAATGATATAAAATTTTTGTAACAATTCGGTTATTTTTTAGTTAGAATTGAAAAAGAGTGGGACTTTTGATGCTTGTTTGATTTATTAAATTAATAAGATGATCAGCTGTAAATATTAAGAACCAAGGTTACTGATTTCGTAATCTTGGTTTTTGGTATACAATAAATACCAATCTAATAAATGAAAAGAGCATGTTAATGAATTCAAAATTAAAATTGACTGGTCAATACCTTTTAAATCTGATAATTAACTTTCTAGCATGTTGGTTGATCGTATACTTTCTGCGTACGAATTTACCAATTAGTATGACCAATGGTGATACTCCTGAGATCCCACCTACAAGAATTGCTGATTTAATCCTCGTCATTGTGTTAGCAGCATTTATTATTTTCTTCAGCTGGGTCTTCAATGCCAATGTACGTTCAACTATGAATGGATTGAAGAATAGATCATTAATATTGAAACTGTTGAATTGGATTGGTGTATTCTTGTCGATAATAGTTGCGACCGGAATCAGCATGGTTGTTAATGATGGTAGTTTCAGCGACTTAATGAGTAATTTATTATCAATTAATCAATTATATACGTTGGCAATGGTGGTCATTAATCTAATGATGGCACTGTGGACTAACCATTTTAATTGGTATCGGTGGGGGATATATTATCAGTTATTACTACTAATATTATTTTGGTTGGGACTGTGGATTTCACCAGCTTAGTAATTTGATAAGCAAGCTGATTAAATAGCTTGCTTATCTTTTTACTTGAAAATAACTAACTATTCAGTTATTATTATAAACATGCGAACAACTAATCCAGAAAAAATTAAAGCAATTAAGCAAGCAGTGATTAATTCTTGCAAGGACTATGGATTATTAGATATGACTACCGCTAAAATTGCTAAAGCAGCAAACGTTAGTCCAGCCACGATTTATATTCATTATCAAGATAAAAAAGATTTATTGAGCCGATTGTATGAGGAGGTAAAGGCGCATTTACAAAGTGGGATGGACGAAGTCATTGACGATAATGCTACGATTGATGATCAGGTTCATGCAATTATTGAATTTAGTATTAAGCAGTATCATAAATTTCCAGATGAATTTAACTTCATCCGAGTACTATGGAATAATCATGAATTATTAGATGAACATGCAATTCAATTTGAAAAGCGATTAAATGGATCGTTACAACATTTATTTGACCGAATTGATTCGTCGCCAAATTATGTTAATGTTTCGCAGACGACACTAGATGTATTCTTTTCAGTTCCTATTTTAGTTCTGAATCAAGATACTAAAGTAAACTCTGATGAAGTTCAACAAATTGTTAATATGGTAATAAATGCTATTAAAAAATAAGAAATAGCATTTTATTTTTAATTATAAATAACTAACTATTCACTTATAAAAACAGGAGGAAAAATTATGAATCGTAAAACAATTTTAATTACAGGTGCAACTGATGGTATTGGTCGGACAACTGCAATGCGGCTTGCTGAAATGGGCCATCGAGTTATTATTCATGGTCGTAATGTAAGCAAGGCCGAAGCAACGGTATTAGATATTAAACGTAAGAGTGGAAATCAAAATGTTGATTACTTGATTGCTGATTTATTTTCACTAGCATCAGTTAAATCGATGGCGCTCACTTTTAATAGTCATTATAATCATCTGGATGTATTAATTAATAATGCAGGCGCAGTATTAGATGATCAAATTAGAATCACAACGGATCACATTGAAACGACCTTACAGCTAAATGTCATTGCGCCACTTTTGTTAACGGAATTATTGTTACCATCCTTACAAAGAAGCAACGATGGACGAATTATCAATATGGCTTCGGCTACGGTGAGAATTGCTAGACCTCGGATGGATGATTTATCACTTCAAAGCATTGCGTCTGGTCAACAACGTTATGCGATTAGTAAGCTGTTCGTTATTTGGAATACACAATTTCTAGCTCAGAAACTAAAAAAGAAAGGGATCAATAATGTAACCGTCAACGTTTCTCATCCCGGTGCCGTTGCTACTAATTTTGGGCAGGATAGTGATAATGGGTTAATTAATAATTTAATTTATAAATTAGCATTGCGTCTTCATTTGATGGCGTCACCTGATGCAGGTGCTAATACTAATATTTATTTAGCAACCTCCGATGATGTAAAGGGTATTTCAGGATGTTACTTTAATAATCATCGTAAACAAATCACACCGCCTCAAAGATATTATTCAATTAATAATCAAGAAAAAGTATGGGACTATTGTCAAAAGCAAATTCAAAAGGATTTATAATGCTGTAAAAACGAACAATACGCTTAATGATGCACTTATTATTAGGCTTTAGTTGACATTTGTAGTTAGCTAATCTTAAAATTAGGAATTAATAAGTGCTTTACATATGTACTTAATACAATTTCATATATGGGAAGTGTCAACATGGTAGGATCAAATAAATGGCAAGTTTTCAAGTCAGGATGGCAATTAGCTAGTCACCCCAATCAGTTAGTTTCTGCAATTCGTAAAATTAGAAAGCCGTTGTTAATTGAAATGGTGGTATTGCTAATTTTACAAGTTGGTTCATGGTTGATTATTTTTAATAATAATCAGTTTGCGGTTGCACCGGATTTAACTGTGATTGGACTAGTGAGCTTATTTGCTGGTGTCACTAATATTTTGAGTGTAGTGCTAGATTCTGATGGTAATATTACGAACTTCTTTTGGGGAATTCTGAATAATATTGCCTACGTCTACGTTTCTTTTAATGCGCATTTGTATGGTGAAGTATACCTATATACATACTTCTTTATTTCACAGTTTATTGGAATTTATCTGTGGAATAAGCGTAATGTTGATCATCCGATTGATAATAATAGTGAAGTACAGGTAAAAGAATTATCGGTAAAGGGATGGCTATTGTTGGCTAGTTTAGTCATTGTTAGTTGGATTTTCTTGGGGCTGTTTTTACAACGTGTTCCTTTGATCACTCCAACGCTTGATCCCCACCCATGGTTAGATGCTTTAAGTACAGTGGTTCAAGTATTTGCACAGTTACTACTCATTCTTAGATACAGTAGTAGTCAATTTATTTTATGGATTTTAGGGAACACATTAGAAATTGTATTATGGACGGTTAACTTTAACCCAATTATGATTGCATTATTCTTCGCCTGTGATGTTAACTCATTCTTTGGCTGGTATGTATGGAATCAGAAATTAAAGGCACAAGCATCATTATAAATTAATAAATATCATCTAATCATGATAAAAATTAAAAAGGTGGGAAGAATCATTTAGATTCTTCCCACCTTTTTAACGTAATTGACTAGTGAAAATCAAAGGATGTATAAACGGTTCCATTATCAGTTTGGGTGATACCAATCCCAATTTGAGTGAAATCAGAACTCAAGAAATTATCTCTGTGTCCCCAATTAGAAGCACTATCTTCATATAACATTCCATTAATGGCTTGAATAATTTTTTGAATTAAAGAACTACCGTCTTGACTAAAGTTATAAGTAATATTTTCTCCAAATTGATTAGCCAAATCATCACGGCCATTTGCCCTAGCAATCATCTGATAATAACTATTGTTATTTTTATCCCTATGATTATAATCATTGATAATTTGTTGACTTCTCTCATTAGCAAATTTATTAATCGTTGGATCAATTGTTAATGGTTTTAAATTATGATTTTGTCGAACATAATTAATATACTTTACAGCATTGTTAATGGCGTCACCAATTTCTGCTTGGGAAACTGGCTTAGGATTAACTGGATTACTACTTTTGTATATGCTACCATCACTAACCCATCCAGTAATGCCATTATTAAATTTAATTTGATAGTAGTAAGTTTTCCATGGGGCAACTTTTTTATTTAATATTGTAGCCCTTATACTATTACCTAATGAAATAGTTCCACTGGTATCAGTTTCACTATTTGGAAAATGATCTAGTATGACTAAATTGGGGTCTCCAGAAATAAAGGCAACCGAGTCACCAATATTATATTGGGGTAATCCATCATTATATTTAGATGGATCCGTATTGTTTGTAATTTGAGATGCAGCTGATTTATCGGATGCGGATTTAGCAGCACTAGCCTTAGCAGAACTATCAGCTGCAGATTTAGCAGCACTAGCCTTATCAGAACTATCAGCTGCAGATTTAGCAGCACTGGCCTTAGCAGAACTATCAGCCGCAGATTTAGCGGCACTAGCTTTAGCAGAGCTGTTGGCCGCAGATTTAGCAGCACTGGCCTTAGCAGAACTATTGGCCGCAGACTTAGCAGCACTAGCTTTAGCAGAACTATTTGCTGCGGATTTAGCAGCACTGGCCTTAGCAGAACTATCAGCCGCAGATTTAGCGGCACTAGCCTTAGCAGAGCTGTCAGCCACAGACTTAGCAGCGCTAGCCTTTGCAGAGCTATCGGCTGCAGATCTAGCAGCACTGGCCTTAGCAGAGCTATCAGCCGCAGATTTAGCGGCACTGGCTTTAGCAGAACTATCGGCCGCAGACTTAGCGGCACTAGCCTTAGCAGAACTATCGACAGTATTAACTTGAGTAGAACTAGTATTAACAGCAACGTTGGCATTATTAGTTGTCGATGAGGCACTACTGTTACTGGTTGATGAGCTCACACTTGTATTATTGTTACTTTCTGATGAGTAACTGCTATGCAATGATGAGTTTGAATATCCATATTCCGATGCAACAGAACTAGGTGTTCCAACGTATGATGAATAGTTATCAGAGTTTGCGGAGACACTACTTGGTACGTAGTTACTTGATTGATTCAATTTGCTGTTATTGCTAGAAGTGATTTTTTTAATTTTAGTATGTTTTTTATATTTTTTATGCTTTTTGATACTATTTGCTTTTACATATCCCTTCAACTTTTTTACGTAATAATATTTAGTGCCCTTGTAAGTTAATTTTTTTGAACTCTTTAGTTTTCCAGAGTATCTTACCTTGGTCACTTTTTTAATTTTATACTTATGATGTTTTTTGTAAAAATGATAAACACGTTGGATCTTGTGACTACTTGCCTGAGTGGTAACTGGATTTTGAAGTAATCCTATCGATAAAATAGAACTGCAAATTAAAGTATACATAGCAGTTTTTTTCATATAAACACTTCCAATACTAATTATTATGTAACGCTTAAATACTACTATATATAAAAAATATAATCAATGTTTATTGTACATCTAATATAATGTTGATTATTAAATCATTATGTATTTAGCTATTCTATTGATAAATAAAAACACGATGCACATAAATGGCACCGTGTTTTTATACTATGTTACTTAATTAAAATGGGGTTTCTTTACCCAGTTTAAACCAATTATTATTTTGTTCCCTAACAATAAAAAGATCATTTCCGTTGTTGGTGGCAACATTCCAGAATCTAAAGCCCTTACCCTTAGGGATGTTTTTAGTTTGGCCCTTCATTGGAATACTAGTTGAGTCGATGCTCAGCATAATTTTAGTACCTGGCTTTAATACTTTGTAAGGCTTATAGTCATTTACCCACTGCATTTTAGTCTTATAAACTTTATTAATAGATGAGGAACTTAGTTTATAACCTTCAACGCCTTTTTTAATTGTTGCATAGTGATCTTGATAGTAATTATGGAATTCCTTATTAGTAAGAGCGTTAACGCTTTTAGCATTTGCCACTCTATTCATACTAATAAAACTAACACTAATTAATGATGTCATTAATAAAAATTGTAAAATTATTTTTTTCATAATTATCCACACTCCATATTATGTAATATATATTTTATATTAGAACTACTTTTATCTGCTTGTCAAGATGGTCTAAAGTTGCAGATAATTTGAATTAATTTTTAGCATAAATATGTGTAGTAATTTGGCTTTAATGGTAAAATTTATAATACTAGTGTTAAAACTTTACATTTGAATTGGGGTAATTAAATGAGATTCACAAGGATTAAATCAATGCTATTAGCTGCGTCTGTTGTTGGAGTGGGTCTAACAACGATCAGTACAAATCAATTAGCGCATGCAAAACAATATAAGATTAGTTATAAGAATGTACCTGATAGTCGAAAACAGACGATTGTATTAGGATTAAAGGGACGTAATAGTAAACAATTGAATCAATTTATTAATCAAACTGTTACTCCTGGGAATGCTAATTATCGTAAGTATTTAACGCCACAGCAATTTGGCAGTCAATATGGTTTAACTGATAATAAGGTCAAAGTGATTGGTAAGTATATGGCAAAAAATCACTTGAAGACGGTTACTTATCCTGGAAATACCATTATGACAGTTAGTGGTAGTGCGAAGAACATAGAAAAAGTATTCCATATTAAATTAATGCAAGCAACACGTAATAAACTAACGTATCAAGTATCGTTTAATAAAGCTCATCTTACTAAGGTGATTGCCAAGGATGTTTATTATATTGACCAGTTTAATTTAAACAAACAAATTGTTAACAACGCCAATAATACTAATGGCACTAATGACACTAGTATTAATAAGGTGATTAAAAAGATTAAGGATCCAAACATTAGTGATCGTTCATATAAAAAGTTCGGACGCACATATAATACTCAGAGTTTATATGATGCCAATTATTATGGTCAAAATCAGACCATTGGAATTATTGGTGATGCAGATTTTAAACAAAGTGATATTAAAACATATTTAAAACAGCAAGGAGTAAAATCAGATAATAACCGGATAAAGAAGGTGTATGTCGACCATAACCTTTCTAAATCTACCGGTGATCAGGGTGAAGTTACAATGGACGTCGAACAAGCTAGTGCAATTGCACCTAAGGCAAATATAAATGTATATATGGGTGAACATAGTAATGATGATTTTGCCTTAAAATCATTTGCAACTGCAATTGGGCGTGATAACGTTGATGTAATTTCGTATAGTTATGGTTCGGTTGAAACTGATGTTAAGAATAAGCTTACATCAAAAGCAGAGTTGAACGTTATGAATCAGTTATTAAAACAAGCGGCTGCTCAAGGAATCTCGGTGTTCAATGCTTCTGGTGATAATGGGGCCTACGAATTTAGAAGCGGTAGTAAGGAACGTACCATTGGAATGCCAACCAACTCACCTTATATAACTGCTGTGGGCGGTACAACGCTTCCGTTTAAAGGATTGAATTTTTCTGATATTGCTGGATTTAAACCAACTGATAATAAGACGGTATCTTTAGATAAAGAAATCGCTTGGAGTTCTAATACAACTTATCAGTTGTTTGGCGTCGATTATATTCGAAAAGTAGAGTTGGAACATATTGCAAACCTGCTTAAAAATGCTAAAAGCAAGCATCAAAAAGAAACTGTTAATAAGTTATTGAAACAAATTGGTGGTTCAACGACTAGTGCCAACTTCTTAGGCAATTCATATCAAGGAAGTGGGGGCGGTATTAGTAACTACTTTGCAACTCCTGATTATCAAAAAGGGATAAGTGGGGTTAATACCTATAGTGCACGGCAGTTCATTAATTTAAAAACGGGGATGTTAAATCTGAATGCACCTTTGCTTAGTGGATCCAAGAGTGGTCGAAACGTTCCTGATATTTCTGGGAATGCTGATTCTCTAACTGGCTATAATGTATACGTCAATGGTAAAAGCATTCCATCTGGCGGAACAAGCATTGTAACTCCACAAATTGCTGGAATGGCTGCGGTGATTAACAGTGCCCAAGGAAAACGAATGGGCTTTTGGAACCCGCAAATCTATCGGTTCGCTAAGGGCACTAGCTCACCATTTACTAAACTAGATAGTTCTGATAATGAGAATTTATACTATGTTGGGCAACCTGGTAAGCTATATAATCAAACGGTTGGATTAGGAACTGTTGATTTTACTAAGTTGAATCAATCATTTAGTGATGAACATTAATTAAATAAAGACGAATGAGATTAATTCCCATTCGTCTTTATTTAATTTCTATATCTAAAAAGAAAGTCAGTAACAGATCTTTAATGTGACTAATTTCAATTTGATTGAGTTCAAATAAATACCCTTGGTTAATCGTTCCATTGGTGTTAAAAGCATCATGTCGCTGCTTACGATTGTTTGAATCTGCAAAAAATGAACGTTCAGGGGCTAATGGAATTTGAACTCGTTTTATTTTTAAATCAACCTGCCAGCCCTCACTAGCCCATCCCTTGTTATTTAATTCTACTGGCCTAGGTTGTGAATAAGCATCTTTAATTACAACGCTGATTCCCATGATATGTTGATGGTAAACGTTAACGATAATATCACCAACTTTAAGACTTTGCATGCAATCATACGAGTATGCTCGACTACCATCTCGTTTTCGCTTTGGCGACCATAGTATTTGCTTATTAAATTCATATTGATGGCTCTTATTTTGTGATACTAAATACCACTTCTTCATTATTAATCATCCTTAAATTGATTTGACTATTTCATTTTAGATGATCATGTTAAAAAAAGATAGATCTAGTGAAGAGATAGATTAGTGAATCTAATTCATTCATTCAAAACATTAATGTATTATTAGAAAGTAATTAGAAAATGATGTTGAATTTAATAATTGCGGTGCTATACTGAATTCATTAATAAAATGCGAGGTGGAAATTATGACAAGAAAAGTAGGCGTAATTGGGATTGGACACGTTGGTTCAGCGGTGGTGCATCACATTATTACAGATGGTTTTGCTGATGATATTGTTTTAATTGATGTAAACGGAGATAAAGTAAAAGCGGATGCCACTGATTTTGAAGATGCAATGGCTAATTTAACTAAGCATACTAATATTATCGTAAATGATTATGCTGCATTAGCAGATGCTGATGTGGTAATTTCTGCAGTCGGTAAGATTTCATTACAAAAGGATAATAAGGAACATGATCGATTTATTGAATTACCATTTACTAAGAATGCGGTCAAAGATGTTAGTAAAAAGTTACGTGAATCTGGATTTCATGGTGTGTTAATTGATATCACGAATCCTTGTGATGTAATTACAATGATGTATCAACGATTCACTGGCTTTCCTAAACATAAAGTCATTGGAACGGGAACATTACTAGATTCTGCTCGAATGCGACGGGCTGTCTCCGCTAAGTTAAAAATTGATCCACGTTCAGTGGTTGGTTATAACTTAGGTGAACACGGAAACTCACAGTTTACAGCATGGTCAACAGTTCGGGTATTAGGACGTCCAATTACTGAAATTGCTAAGAAACGAGATATTGACTTAAAAGAATTAGATGAAACAGCTCGGGCTGGTGGTTATACTGTCTATCATGGTAAGCATTACACTAATTATGGAATTGCTTCAGCTGCTGTCCGTTTAGCTGCCATCATTGTTAGTGACGCTAGAGCAGAATTACCAGTTTCAAATTGGAATGAAGAATATAATACTTATTTATCTTATCCAGCCATCGTTGGTCGGGATGGAGTCGTTGAACAAACTGAACTACAACTTACAGATGTAGAAAAGGAAAAATTAGCCGCATCTGCTAAATACATCCGAACTCGTTTTGAAGATACGATTAAGGGAATGGAATAATTAATTGCATAAAAAAATCCTCCAATCTGGAGGATTTTTTATTTTATTACTATTTGTTATTTAAGTGTTTGATCTTAAATCCAGTAACTGCACTGAGAATTGAAAAGACAGGGGAGAATAAACTAAGGAATACGAATGGAATGTATTCAACAGTTGGAACGTTTAAAGTAGCAGTGACAAAGCTACCGGCAACCCCCCAAGGAATTAAGTAAGTTAAAGCAGTTCCACCATCTTCTAGCGCCCGACTTAGTGCAACAGGAGCTAAGTTATGTTCTTTAAATGCTTTACTAAATGATTCACCAGGTAGAATTAGTGATAAGAATTGTTCACCAATGAAGAAGTTAACGCCAAAACAAGTAATGATAACTGAAATAATAAGTGCAGCAGTAGAGTGGAGATGAGCAGTTAATGGCGTCATGATTGATTTAATGATTCCTAGGTTGATAAGTAAACCACCAATTGATAAGGCCACAAAGATTAATGCAACGGTTCCCATCATTCCGGAAATTCCACCTCTTGTTAGTAACAAATCAACTCGTTTATCACCAGTATGAGAAACAAATCCACTTTGAATTACGTTGTTAAGTTTAACTAAGTTTAGTTCAGGCATTCTGATCAATCCCATAATTCCAGAAACGAGTAGGTTAATAAATAACGTTGGAATCGTTGGAATTTTAATCCATGCACAGATGAACAATAAGAAAACTGGAATTAAGGCAATTGGTGAAATAATAAAATGATGTTGTAACACGTTAATGGTTTGATTAACGTTATTAAAATTAGCATTTCCGTTATGCCGACCAAGTAGTGCGTATAGGATAAATGCAACGATACTAGCAGGAATTGTGGACCACATTAGGTTCTTGATGTGATCAATTAAGTTAGCATGAACAACTGATGCAGCAACATTAGTTGAAACTGAAAGTGGGGATGCTTTGTCACCGAAAACCGCTCCGGATAAAATAGCTCCAGCAGTCATGGCGGGGTCAACACCAAGTGTTAATCCAATTCCCATAAATACGATTCCAAGGGTTGAACAAACGGTAAATGCACTTCCGATAACGGCCCCCATCGCCCCACAAATAACGAAGACAGATGGTAAGAACCACTGAACGTTAATTAAATGAAATCCGTAAACCATTAAGGTTGGAATGATCCCTGTTGCGATCCAAACACCGATTAGCGAACCAATTAATAGAAAAATGAATAGGGGTAAGATTCCTGATTTAATTCCAACAATAAAGCTATTGTTAATTTCATCCCAGGTAAAGCCACGCCATTTGGCCCAAAAGATTAAAATCATAATGCTAAATAAAATGGGGACTTCAGGTGAGATATGTAATCCGATGATACCAACCGACATGACGATTAGTAATCCAATTAAAATGATGATGCTTTCGCTTAATTTAAGTTTTGGTTTGTTATTTTCCATAGTTGAAGATCCTTTCTGAATTTAAAATAATGGTAGTAGTAATGATGATTGATTCGATATCGAATCAGTCCACCACACGTATTGATTTTAATCATGATGGTGCGCCTCCTTAGTAAATAAAAAGTCCCAATTGCAAATAAATGCAATTGGGACGATGTGGACGACCGCGGTACCACCCAGCTTAACATGTTAGTACATGTTATCTCACTAGACAGTAATGGGTCTAGTTATTATCCATTTAGATCATTGCTTAATGTATTTCGAAATCTTTATCCTGATCGATTCGCAGCAACCACCGACTTCCTGACACCCAGATAAAGCTCTACTTAATTAAAATCTAATTATTTATTAATTTAAATACAATGATATCATCATTTTTGTAGATTGCAAGCTTTTTACATAATTAATATTTATGTTTCAAAAATCATAAATCCATTAAGATTCATTTGTATCTATTCAAATTAAATTTAGTATCATGTAAAATCGTTGATAGTAATGTTTTTGAACTAAATTGAACAGGGGGATGAAAGTGAAGAAAAAATTGATTGGACTAGCATTAGCTGGATTAATAGTAATTTCAGCATTGCCTTCAACAACTGCGTCAGCGAAATTAACTGTAAAGAAAACGGTTCCTAGTGCATACCATGGTAATTGGTATGCAGCAAATAAAAAAAATCATCGTGAGTTGATTTATATTTCCAATAAATATGTGATTACTGGAACCTACTCCAAATTTAATCTGAAAAAAAATCAAGTAAAATTAAATTATGAAACTGGTTATTTACCTAAAAACACTGGATCTACTAAATTGGTAATCAAGAAGGGTAGTGCTGGCGATGGTCAGTATGGTACGACTTATACTTTTAACCAGGGGGATGATATTGATGAACAACTGCCCACTTTCTGGACTAGTAAAATGAAAATTAGTGGCAAGCTGCAAACGGTATTAAAGGCCTACTCTAATTATGGTGAAGTTAAGGTATATACTAAGGTACCCGTCTCAAAGGATTACTCATATAAAATCAAAACTAGTAACGTTGGATCAGAAATCGGTAAATAAAAAATAGATAAGCTAATAAAGCACTCTTAAAAAGTTATTCTAGATGAATAGTTTTTGAGGGTGTTTTTGGTATTAATGAATGTTACTTATTAATTACTACTAATCATTTAGTTTTGGGATAAAATGTATTACTTTATTATTTATATTATAGTTACCTAAATCAAATACTGAATAAATTTTATTATCTGGAGTTTGAAAAATTCCAATTCCAATTGCGTTTATGTCTGATCTTAAGAAGTGCTCCTATGATAATAATATAGACCATTTTTATGTCGTACCCTTTCGGGTATAATTATTATTAAAGGAGTTTTTATTATGCCAAAATCATATTCTAAAGAATTAAGAGATTCAATTATTGCACTAGCAAAACAAGGACGTAGTATCAGTTCACTTGCTAAGGATTATAATATTTCTACTAATACAATCAATCGTTGGATCAAGCAAGCCAAGACGATTAATGTTGATGGTAAAAGTATTTCATATGAAAAATATATTCAAATGGAAAATAAGTTAGCTGAGACTCAAGAGGAACTTGAAATTTTAAAACGAGCCGCGGTGTTACTTGGCAAGCGCTAACAATTAATGAAGCCTTAGGCTTCATTAAAGATAGTTTGGAACATGGACACCGCTTAGCAACCATTTTAAGAGCTTTTAAAATGCCTAAGAGTACCTATTATTATTGGACTAATCATCAACCAACAAAACGTGATCATCATAATCTAATTTTAAAACGAGAAATTTTAGTTGCCTGGCAACAAAGCCGTTATGTTTATGGGTATCCCAGAATTCATCAAGTCCTCTTAAATAAAGGATTACAGGTCAGCTCTAGAACCGTCTGGAAGCTAATGCATTCCATGAAAATTCATTCAGTAATGAACAAAAAATATCGCAAACCAACCACCCATAATGATTATGAACAACGTGCTAACTTAGTCCGTCAGGACTGGCGTTCTGCTTGGTGTGCTGACATTACCTATATTCCACTAACGAATCACAAGTGGGTTTATTTAGCCAGTGTCTATAATCCTAATAACCATAAGGTTATTGCCCATCAGGTTTGTAATGAAATGACTGCAGAATTAGTAACTAATACCATGCTTAAAGCGGTGAAAAAGACTAGCAAACCTATGTTTTTACACAGTGATATGGGAAGTCAATATACCAGTGATTTATTTGAAAAGTTATTAAACAAACTTAATATCAAGCATTCATATTCATTGAAAGGCCATCCATACGACAATACTTACATTGAAAACTTTCATTCAATGCTAAAACGTGAATTAGTATTTCAAACAAAGTTTGAAAGCATAGAAGAGGCAATTGCAGGTATTGATTGGTACGTAAGATGGTATAACAATGAAAGAATTAGCTTGGTCAAAACTACATAAAATCAGTCCAAGTTATTGACATAGGAGCAAAGCTATATCGATGTCCCCATCCAGAGGCCTCATCATTATAGAACATATCATGAACTGTTTCGTTAACGTTTTGTGACAATGTTTGACCAGGGTTATATATATATCCCATGTTTTCAACTGCATTAATTACTGGTAGGTTTGTTTGAGTAACCAACATATCTTCATATATTGGACCTTGATCATCGTAGTGACTAAAGTTTGTTACTATTTGTTCAGCTCGTTTTTGAGCAAGCATATTTATTCCATTATTTAACTCTAGTGGTGATAAGTTATTGTTAACTCTTTCCTGATTGATTTGTGCTAATGCACTTTGAATTGCATCATTGATTTCTTTAGAACTACTAATATTTATTAAATTGCTGGAAGTGTTAGTAGTGCTCGAGTTATTATATGAATTAAGATTATTTACGTTGCTAGATGTATTAGAAATGCTCGAATTACTATAGGAGCTATAATTATTTACATTGTTGGAATTATTAGCAGTGCTTGAATTACTATAAGAACTAGAACTATTTACATTGCTAGAAGTGTTAGTGGTGTTCGAGCTACTATAAGAACTAGAACTATTTACATTGCTAGAAGTGTTAGTGGTGTTCGAGCTACTATAAGAACTAGAACTATTTATATTGTTGGAAGTGTTAGCAGTGCTCAAATTACTATAGGAACTAGAACTGTTTACATTACTAGAAGTGTTAGTAGTGTTAGAGTTGCTATACGAACTAGAACTATTTAAAATATTAGAATCATTAGAATCATATATATTGCTAGATGATGAATATGAATAATCATTTGAATAACTAGAAAGCATACTATCGCTTTTATAACTTGATTCACTAGATTTAGAGTATGGATTATCAGATAAGCTATTTTTATATGAATACTTTTTTGAAGAATTATTTTCCTTTTTATTTATTATATGCTTATAATGATGAATATATTTAATGTTTACATATCCTGAAATACCATTCCCCTTAATATGCACTAATGTATTCTTTTTTCCATTATGTAACTTTATTCTAATCTTAAATGATGATGTGAATACTTTTCTCTTAAACTTATTGTCACTTAAACTAGCGATTTTATTTAGTTTAGTAGGATTACCATATACAGCTCCATTTTTTCCATAAACTTTAATTTTTTTACTATAATGAACGTATCTTAAAATTTTAATTTGATTATTTTTTATTATTCTAGCTTTAGCTATATTTTGACCGTAGTTATTTACATATTCTATTGAATTTACACTTATTATAGATAAAATAACAGAACTGTATAATAGCTTATTTAGTTTCATTGTAATAACTCCTTATTAACTTTAATTATATTGAATTATATATCTAATGAAATGCATAAGTCAATTTCAGCTCTGCTCCTATGATAATATAGACCATTTTTATGTCATACCATTTAGAAATAAATATCAATATTCATTGCTCCTATGATAATAATATAGACCATTTTTATGTCGTACCCTTTCGGGTATAATTATTATTAAAGGAGTTTTTATTATGCCAAAATCATATTCTAAAGAATTAAGAGATTCAATTATTGCACTAGCAAAACAAGGACGTAGTATCACTTCACTTGCTAAGGATTATAATATTTCTACTAATACAATCAATCGTTGGATCAAGCAAGCCAAGACGATTAATGTTGATGGTAAAAGTATTTCATATGAAAAATATATTCAAATGGAAAATAAGTTAGCTGAGACTCAAGAGGAACTTGAAATTTTAAAACGAGCCGCGGTGTTACTTGGCAAGCGCTAACAATTAATGAAGCCTTAGGCTTCATTAAAGATAGTTTGGAACATGGACACCGCTTAGCAACCATTTTAAGAGCTTTTAAAATGCCTAAGAGTACCTATTATTATTGGACTAATCATCAACCAACAAAACGTGATCATCATAATCTAATTTTAAAACGAGAAATTTTAGTTGCCTGGCAACAAAGCCGTTATGTTTATGGGTATCCCAGAATTCATCAAGTCCTCTTAAATAAAGGATTACAGGTCAGCTCTAGAACCGTCTGGAAGCTAATGCATTCCATGAAAATTCATTCAGTAATGAACAAAAAATATCGCAAACCAACCACCCATAATGATTATGAACAACGTGCTAACTTAGTCCGTCAGGACTGGCGTTCTGCTTGGTGTGCTGACATTACCTATATTCCACTAACGAATCACAAGTGGGTTTATTTAGCCAGTGTCTATAATCCTAATAACCATAAGGTTATTGCCCATCAGGTTTGTAATGAAATGACTGCAGAATTAGTAACTAATACCATGCTTAAAGCGGTGAAAAAGACTAGCAAACCTATGTTTTTACACAGTGATATGGGAAGTCAATATACCAGTGATTTATTTGAAAAGTTATTAAACAAACTTAATATCAAGCATTCATATTCATTGAAAGGCCATCCATACGACAATACTTACATTGAAAACTTTCATTCAATGCTAAAACGTGAATTAGTATTTCAAACAAAGTTTGAAAGCATAGAAGAGGCAATTGCAGGTATTGATTGGTACGTAAGATGGTATAACAATGAAAGAATTAGCTTGGTCAAAACTACATAAAATCAGTCCAAGTTATTGACATAGGAGCACATAAAAATCATCACTATTAAATGTATAATTACTTATTGCCCGTTTTAATATATCTGGTGTTTCGGAGTATTGAAATTTAGCTAATTCCAGCGTTGAAACGGCAGTACAGCCAAAAATCCATAATTTAAATATTCTCATGATTCCATACATGTGATATTGAATTAATAATTCGTCATATTTTGTTAACGAATGGTGTTTAGAGTAGCTTTTGATAATTTTATTAGCAAGATTTATATTTAATCTATTCATAGATTCATCAAAATAATTGCTGTAATCAGTTGCATAAATTTTTTTATAGAATGGTTTTCGCTTTGCCAGTTGCGTTAACATTGCTTCTATATTTTTCACGGAGTATTCATAGTGATCTTTATTGAAGGCTGATAGAATATCTTGTGACAAGCTCCACATGATTAAATCATACTTACTGTGAAAATGATTATAAAAAGTTTGTGGAACGATGCCACACTCCTTGCAAATATCTAGAACGCTGATTTTTTCAAATGATTGTGTTTTTAAAACCTTTTCAAACGCGGTTAAAATTCGGTTTGTAGTCTTATTTTGCATAATTAACTCCCTTTAAAAATGGATACATTGCTAATTTTATCTATTCCATTATCTGTTATTTCAGTTAAAATTACTAATAATAAATAAGTAATAGGTGGTATATATTATGAAAGTATTAGTTACTGGTGCTTCTGGTCATTATGGTAA
Source organism: Nicoliella lavandulae (assembly GCF_037546185.1). Lineage (NCBI taxonomy): Bacteria > Bacillati > Bacillota > Bacilli > Lactobacillales > Lactobacillaceae > Nicoliella > Nicoliella lavandulae. The sequence continues at coordinate 189,720 of NZ_JAWMWH010000003.1, forward strand.
ATACGCAGTGAAGTATTTAAAGCAATATGCCCAAGCCGATACTGAAATTATTGCTTTGGTTAGAAGTAGTGACCAAGCCCAAGCTTTGAATTATGACAATGTTGAATTTAGAATCGGTGACTATTCAGATATTGATTCCTTGAAAACAGCATTTGAAGGTATTGATAGATTGTTATTCGTATCTGTTCCTGACTTTAATTTACAAAAAAATGTAGTTAGTGCGATTGTTGAAAGCAATATTGATTATGTTGCATATACCAGTATATATGCAGTAGATAAAGATAAAACGGGATTAGAACAAAATCATCAAGCAACTGAAAGATTAATTCAACGAACTGGGATTGATCATACCTTTTTAAGAAATAATTGGTATCTAGAATTAATCGCACCATTTTTAAAGGCTGCAGCTAATGCTAAAAAATTTGAATATTATGCCGGTGATCATAAAGTAGCATGGGCCTTACGACGTGAATACGCTGAAGCTGGAGCAAAGGTAATTCTTGAAAAGAACTCTAATGAAATTTTAAATTTAACAGGTCAGCCAGTATCTTTCAAACAATTAGGTGAGTTTACTGAACAGGCAACTGGTAAAAAGATTGATATCTCAGAAGTAGATTCATCAGAATTTGATAAGTATTTAAGTAGCTTAAGTATCTCAGATATTGGAGCCTTTTTATCGAAGGTATACCAAGACTATTCAATTCGAGGTAACAATGGTGAGGAGATGGCCAATAAGGATACCTTTGAGGCTGTATTAGGACATCCATTAACACCACTTGATCAAGCAATTAGTGAATTGATTAAAAATGATCAACTATAAGTTAATTACCAATTAGCATATCTATCCTCGCCTAATTCGTATCATTAACTTCAAAAATTTTGGGCCGATGCACATTTAAATGTACATCGGTCTTTTATTTAGTGATTTGATACCGTATTGAACAAGTGGGCTAAATACAGCTGTGTGGCATTTAGTTTTAAAAGTGATGGTTCAGACGTTATGTTTCAATTATTCCAGATTTAGCGTTTGAAAGTGGTTATACCTACACGCTTCATTTTTAGTTACCTTGTTTAAATAATTATGAATAAAAAATACCCGGTAGTTATTAGACTTAGTCTAACGATTACCGGGTATTTTTACGATTAGTATTTAATTATTTATAAGCATTTTGCAATACTTTTCCGTTTTGAACCGAGTAAAGGATTTTACTGTGATCAGATGGATCAGTAATGTTCATCTTAAACTTGGTGTCTTTAGTTTGCTTACCAACACTAGCGGAAGTTTTTCGAAGTCCAGAAACAAAGTTAGTCCAAGCGTCAATTCCTTGAGAATTACCTTGCTTACTCAAAGTAATGATTTGTTTTAAGTTCTTACTGTGTGGAATTAACTTAACAGTATCAGAACTTTCATCATATGAAACCTTAAATAACTTTTTGTAGTTTGCAGTCAATGAATCAACAAAGTTGTTGATAGCAAGTTGTTTTTTCTGTGCAGCGGAAGATTCTGAATTAGCAGATGAGAAGTAAGTAGAAGGTAAACTACTATTCTTAGGTGCTTTTTCCTGACTTTTACATGCAGCTAGTGTTAATGAAGAAGCTAATACCATGATTAAAGCCATAATCTTAGATTTACGCATTTATCTATTCATTCCTTTATTTAATGATTAGTTATTATCATATCATTAAAAGAGGCCTACATAAACCAAGAAAGTTGATTTTTAATAACTTGCAATCGTTTTGTTAAAAACTGGTAAGAATATTGCTACCAAGGGATGGGAAGATGTTGATCAATCCCTGGATTTGTTTACGACTAATGTGCCATGAAATAATCATATTAAAAATTTCAACAGCATCTTCTGCTTGGTCACTTAGTTCACTTGCACCAACTAAGAAGTCGTCCTTATCGAAAACTAGAGTCCGAGCAGCTACTGTTTGGCCACTTGCTTTATAGTACATTTCACCAGATAGTACTGAACGAACTACGCGATAGTTATCATCATCGTCAACCGTGGTGGGATTGATGCCGACCGTTGCGATTCGAGGAGATGCAAAGACGTTAGTTGGCATTGGTGGAAATTTGATGGCTTCATCAGTTTCACCACTGAATAACTTGGTTAGATATTTGGATTCAAAAGTGGCTACGGGTGATAGTTCTGGTTTACCAAAGTCAATGACATCCCCATCCGCGTAGATATTTTCAACGCTAGTTTGGAGGTGGTCATTAACCTTGATGCCTTGTTCGTCAAAGTCAACTCCGACAGCTTCTAACCCGATATTATGAACCACTGGATTACGTCCACTGGCATCTAAAACATAATCAGCAGTGATTTGTTGGTCTTTATAATCAACCGTTAATTCATCATTGTTCTTATGAATGGCCTTAATATCAGAATTAGGGACAAACTTCATCCCCCGCTCAGTGAGACTATCAACCAACTTGTCAACTAAGAATGGATCAAATTGACGCAATACCTTATCATGGTGCATTAGAACGGTCACATCAGCACCAGCTTCGTTGGCAATCGTAGCTAATTCAATTGCCACGTAGCCACTACCAATTACGACTAGGCGTTCTGGTAAATGATCGATAGATAGGAAATGGGTACTATCGTGAGTCAACTCGGTTCCTGGAACATCAATATGATTAGGGGTCAGACCAGTTGCAATCACAATCTTATCTGTAGTTAGTGATTCGCCATTAACAGTAATCGTATGGTTATCAACTAATTGGCCAAATCCCTTAATCACATTTACCCCAGCTGCTTTAAGTCGTTTCTTCATTCCACCAGCTGGGTCAGCATCAATATTACGATGCTTTCTTTGCATGTCTTCATACCAATCGACTTTTAATTCGTTACCGCCATAAATTTTTTTGAACTGGCTCGTTCGATAAGCTAATTCTGCAGGAACATCTAGTGTAAACTTTGGGGTACACCCAAAATTAGGACAAGTTCCACCAATCGCAGTGGATTCGATGATAGCAGCTTTATAGCCCTTATTTCCTAACGGAACAGCACCATTTACTGCACCGACGCCACCACCTAAATAAATCACATCATAATCATACTTAGTACTCATTTAATTTCCAGCTTTCTACATTATTTATAATCAAAGTTTATCAGAACTACATCAGATGTAAATTAATTGGCTTTTTTGTTAATTTGATTAGAAAAATATTTGACTTTTTTAATGAATCGGACTATATTATATCTTAAATTAACTAATGGGAGGAATAATCATGTTATACAATCAAATGCAAATTATTAAATACTGTTCATGTATGGGTGTTGGATCATGGTTATTCGATGATATCAATTAGTCTTTTTGTAAATTATTTTAAGCTTATTAATGACTAAGTTGATAGACAAAGTGTAGCCATCTCTAGCATCCTTTGATGTTTGAGATGGCTTTTACTGTTTTGAGGGGGAATTTAAATGAAAATTGGCGTTACTTCAGATGTATATGTAAATTCAGCTGATCCATTAACTGGGGTTCCAGCTGCAATTGTGGACCTATTAAGAAGCCATGGGATTACACCAGTAGCAGTCCCAATTGGTAATGTTGCTCAAACTAAACGATTGATTGACGAAGTAGATGGATTGATCCTAAAGGGCGGAATTGATGTTAATCCGGAACTATATAATGAAGAAGCACTTGCGACGACTGACAATCCAGATGACGAACGCGATGCTGCCGAATTTACAGCCTTAAAGGAATCAACTTCGAATGGTAAACCAGTGTTAGGAATTTGCCGCGGAATGCAAGCAATTAATGTTTTCTTCGGGGGCACTTTATATCAAGATATTTATACTCAAGCACCTAATGCTGGGCATTTATTAAATCATACTGCTGATTGGGACCGCGGTTATTTCCCAACACATATGATTAATGTTGATCCTGATAGTTATCTAGCAACTTCATTAGGTAATCGCACTAAAGTTAACTCACGTCACCACCAAGCTCTAAATAAAGTTGGGGATGGCTTGAAGGTTGTTGCCCGTGCTGATGATGGAATTATCGAATCAGTGGAAGGAAAGGGTGGCTTGATTCAAGCTGTTCAATGGCACCCTGAAAACCTTTGGCAAGATGATCCAAAGCAAGAACAGTTATTTAAAAACTTCTTTGCAAATGCAAAGAATGGTGTAATGTAAGCATTGGTTTAATTTGAAGGGATGTGTTAGGTTTGGCAAAGCGTTCATTTTGGAAATTATTGACAGCAGTTGGATTATCTTCATTGGTGTTAGCAGCCTGTGGAAATAATAACGCAAGTAGTACCACAAGTAATAAACAGGATTTAAATTGGATGAGTAGTGCCAGTATCTCGACACTAGACCCATCTAAAGCGGTTGATAGCATCAGTGACCAGACGGTTTATAATGCTTATTGGGGCTTATTAACACTAAATGGTGGCAATAAGGTTGCCCCAGGCGTTGCAACTAGCTACAAGGTTTCCAATGGCGGAAAAACCTACACGTTCTACTTACGGCATTCTAAATGGAGCAATGGTGATCCAGTTACTGCTCAGGATTTCGTTTACGGGATTCGGCGGAGTGCTGATCCAAAGACAGCTTCTCAATCTGCTTATTACCTAGACCATATTCAAAACTATGATCAAGTTAAGAATCAAAAGTTACCGGTATCAGCATTGGGCGTAAAGGCTGAAGGCGACTATAAGTTAGTGATTAACCTCAGCAGTCCCCAAAACTACTTCAAAAATCTAGTTACGCTTCCAGTCTTTTATCCTCAAAATGAATCAGTGGTTAAAAAGTATGGTTCAACATACGGGACTAGTAGTGCTAAATCAGTTTATAACGGTCCATTTAAGGTAACTGGTTGGACTGGGAGTAATGATGGCTGGACGTTGACTAAAAATAACCAGTACTGGAATGCTAAGACGGTTAAAGTGCGTAACATTAAGTACAACGTTATCAAAAATCCTAGCACTGGACTTAACCAATATGAAGCCGGTAAATTAGATGAATTACAACTAAATGGTAAGCAACAAGTCCAACACTTTAAGAATAGTAATCAATTAAAGCTACGTAACACCGACAGTGTTTATTACATTGCATTGAATTACCAAAAAGTTCCAGCATTGAAGAATATTAACATTCGTAAAGCACTTTCATTGGCGATTGATCGAAATCAATTAACTAAGGACGTGTTAGGGGATGGCTCTTATCCTGCTAAGGGCATCGTTCCTAAAGGCCTTGCTTCATATCAAGGCAAAGACTTTACTGATTGGTCGAATAACAAATCGGCAACGGCAAGTAATTTAACTACTGCTAAACGGTTATGGAAGTTGGGGCTATCACAAACCCACACTAAGCAATTAAACTTACAATTACTAAACGATGATACTCCAACTGGTAAGGCGGTAAATGAATTTATTCAAAGTCAATTAACGAAGCTACCAGGCTTAAAGGTTAGTGACTTGAACTTACCACATCCAACTAAGGTTAGTCGCTCCATCAATAATCAATTCCAAATTGCAGTTTCACTATGGTCACCATCCGTTACTGATCCAACTTCACCATTGAACGTTAAGACTTCAAGCAATTCTCTTAACTTTGGGAAGTGGTCAAATGCTCAATACGATGAATTGATGAGTAAAGCGACTGGTTCAGATGCTGCTAATGAAGCAAAACGTTGGCAAGACATGGTAAAGGCTAATGATATTATGCTAAGTCAACAGGCAATCATTCCACTTTACCAACAAGTGCAACCAGAAGTGATTAAATCTAATATTCATGGTGTTAAATACTATCCAAATGGACCTACTTGGGACCTATCTGGAGTTTATGTTAAATAGTTATTTATCCCACTAAAATCTAAAAAAGGACTACTCGTTTTATCGAGTAGTCCTTTTTGGATATTGTTATTAATTTAGTTGATTATTTTTGATTATTTTGTAACTTAGAGTGTCTAATTCCGTATACAAAGTAGAAGATGAATCCAATTACTAACCAAATTCCAACTGAAATCTTAGTGATGTTTGGTAGGAAAATGATGAAGAAAATACTGCAGACACCAGCTAAGATTGGTAAGAATGGATACCATGGCATCTTGAAACCATTGTTTTGAATATCTTTACGGTGACGTAGTTTAATAACTCCAAAGGAAATGAAGGTAAAGGCAATCAATGTTCCGGCATTAATTAATGAAGCTAATTGGGTAAGTGGTACCAATCCAGCAAAGAATGCTTGAACGATGGTAGCAATGATAATTGCATTGGATGGCACTGAATGCTTCTTAGAAACCTTACCCATTGCCTTTGGTAATAGACCATCCCGACCGAGTGCGTATACTAATCTAGACCCCCCAATGAACATGGTGATCATGGCGGTAAAGATTCCGAATAAAGCACCAACGGTAATCAATTTATTCCATGCAGTTAAATGAATAACATCTAATGCAAATGCAGCAGGATCATCAACGTTTAATTGTTTATAGTTAACAATTCCAGTCAACACAAGTGAGAATGCAACGTATAGAACAACCGCAATAACCACGGTCCAGATGATTCCTTTAATTACGTTTTTACCAGGATCGATGGTTTCAGCAGAATTAGCAGCAAGGGCGTCAAAACCAATGAAGGCAAAGAATACGGTTGCAGCAGAAGTTGCCAACCCACCAATTCCAAATGGTGAACTGTGGAACTCTTTAGGGTAAAATGGAACATAGTTGCTGGATTTAACGTAGAACACACCTACAACAATAAACAGGATGATAATAGCCACTTTGATCACAACCGCAAAGTTTTCAACTTTAGCGGAAAGTTCAGTTCCCTTCATCAAAATAAAGGCGATGATTAGGACGATTAAGACGGCAGTAATGTTAATGACGCCGCCTTCCATTGGACTGGCTTGAAGTGCCTTTGGAATATTAATGCCTAAGGCTGATAAAATGTTATTATTAAAGTATGCGGCAAAACCAGTTGCTTCAGCAGAGACGGCAAGGAAGTATTCTAGGATTAATGACCATCCTAAAATCCATCCCACGATTTCGCCATAGACAACGGACCCAAATGAGTATGCTGATCCAGCAATTGGCATGGCAGAAGAAAACTCTGCATATGCCATCCCCACCAGTCCAGAAACAATCGCTGCTAATAAGAACGCAATGGCAACTGCTGGTCCGGCATGGGATGCTGCTTCATGGCCAGGTAGGATAAAAATCCCAGTTCCAATCACAGCCCCAATTCCCAGTGAAACCAAGTCACGAGCATTCAATTTTTTAGATAACCTAGAATCAGCTTTAAGATAATTAGCAACTGATTCTTTTCTGAAAATTTGCATAAAATAATTCCCCTCTATATGTTAATTTACCTTTATAAATATATAACTAAATTAACTATAAGTGAAATTAATAATTCAAATCCTTATATTAGAAAAGGTGATACTTAATGAATAGATTATTAGTAATAGAAGCAATTTTACAAACCAATAGTTTTACTAAAGCGGCTGAACTATTAGGATATACCCAGTCATCCGTTAGTCAAATGGTAGCAAGTTTAGAGAAGGAATTTAATATTCAAATCTTAAAACGATCGCGAAATGGAGTTCAGTTGACCCCCGAAGGCAAAGAGTTGTACCCGTTTATTATCCAGACCATTCGTCAATATCAAGCGTTAAAAGAAACGGCCAGCTCGATTCGCGGGTTGAAGACCGGAACTGTTAAAATTGGAGCAATTACCAGTGTTAGTTGTTACTGGTTACCAGATTTGTTCAAGGAATTTCAAGCAGAATATCCGGATATTGAATTCGTGTTGCAACAAGGTGATTATGGGATGATTTTAAACTGGCTTAAAAACGGGGTCATTGACTTTGGGCTAATGACTGCTGACTATGGGGAAGGCTTTCATAAACATATTATTCATACGACGCAAATGAAGGCGTTTTTACCATTAGGCCATCCGTTGGCTAAGTTGGACCGAATTCCGATTGAAAAGTTAGCTGATGATCCATTTATTTTAGTGGAAGGTGGTGGCTATAGTGAGCCACTAGAAGCATTTAGTAATGCTGGGGTTAAACCGAACGTTAAATATCGCATCCAAGATGATTATACGATCATGGCCATGGTTGAAGCGGGCTTAGGAATCAGTATGTTGTCTGAGTTGGTGTTTAGTCGGACCAACTTTAACGTGGTTTCGAAACCGGTTGAACCGGCAGTTGAACGTCCAGTAGCGGTGGTTTATCGGGATAAGCAGACCTTACCAATTGCTAGTCAATATTTCATTGAATTCTTGATTAAGAACCGGAAACGATTAATGTAGTAAAACGCAAATAAGCCCACTAATATCGACTTAGTGGGCGTTTATTGGAAAGGATGGTTAATTAATATGATCAAATTACAAATAAGAATAGGTGATATTACTGATTTTAATGGTGATGCCATTGTTAATGCCGCTAATCACAGTTTATTAGGTGGTGGTGGTGTTGATGGAGCCATCCACCATGCAGCCGGTCCAGCACTAAATAATGCCTGTATGAAATTAAATGGTTGTAAGACCGGTGAAGCCAAGTTAACTGACGGCTATAACTTACCGGCTAACTATATTATTCATACTGTGGGCCCAATTTGGCATGCAACTAAAACAGATGCGATCCAATTAGCTAATTGCTATCGGAATGCATTGAGGATTGCGGTTAATCATGGTTTTAAGACAATTGCTTTTCCTTCAATTAGTACAGGTGCGTATGGTTATCCATTGGATCAAGCCGCACCAATTGCGGTGAAAACGATTTTACAATTTCCAAGTGATATAGCAGTTTCAATGGTATGCTTTGATGAGCGAACTGCGGATGCATATCAACGTGCACTACAAAATTATGAATCTGGTTTTTGATGATTGATAGATTTTGAAACTGATTTAGGGTTATTTTTATATATAATATAATCAGATTTATAGTGATTAACATGAAAATAACCACTAAAGTGATGTGATCCATTCTTATCTTTATTATTAAAGTATTGGTCTTGATTTATAATATAGTGCATTTCTGATGGTGACATCGGTGGTTGGTTATTATTAGCGTGGGCAAATAAATTGCCAAGGATTAAGAGGGCCCCAACTGCAATGGTTGCCAGGCCAATATATAGTCCAATTAAATAACTACGGTTAGACATAATTTCATCCTTCTTTCGATTTCTGGAATAACTAATTTAGATTAAAAGTCATTTGTTTATAAAATCCTTAAGACTTTCTTTAACATATTATAAAACAAATTTAACAATTTGTAATTGATTTTTGTTAACTTTTCAATTACAAATTGTTTATTCGGTGTTATGTTTGTCTTATCAATGTAATATTGATTGACATTTTACTTATTTATTGTTAATCTTAATCTAACAATTAGCGAACGAGGAGGAAGATTATAATGACTAGTATGAAAATGATGTGTTGTTCATGTTGTATTGGGTTCACTTTATATAGCACTAGTTATGAGATCTTCCAAAACCATTAAGACACATTATTTGGCAAGTAAAACGGGTTTGTGTACAATTAAGTTGTACATAAACTAATGTAATGAGTTTAATCATGGATGAAAAAGGTCATTAAATTAGTGTTATTGTACATTAATTTAATGGCCTTTTTCTGTTTTGCTAAATTGATCCTTACGAAAGGAGGAACATATATGAATACTTGGGATATTATTAAGGATTCAGCGCCGCAGTTAATTCAAGCAGCGTTGGTTTATACAATTCCAATTGCGATTGTCTCGTTTATTATCGGATTGGCATTAGGATTAATTACTGCTTTGGTTCGACTTTCTAAGTTAGGCGGGTGGTTCTTGATCGTGAAGGGAATTTTTCGTTTTTACGTTTGGCTCTTTAGAAGTACTCCCTTATTAGTTCAGTTGTTTATTGTGTTCTTCGGGCTTCCTTATTTAAGAATTGCCGGGATTTTACCTGATGGAATTAAGTTAACGCCAGTTGTTGCTGGAATCTTAACGTTTTCATTGAATACGGGAGCATATGCTTCTGAAACCATTCGTGGGGCAATTCAATCCATTCCTGATGGGCAATGGGAAGCCGCTTACTCGCTTGGAATGACTAAACGAAAAGTGCTTTGGCGAATTATTTTGCCACAAGCTAGTCGGGTTTCATTGCCACCACTGTCCAATGAATTCATTGGTTTAGTTAAGGACACGTCCTTAGCTGCATCGATTACGATCGTTGAAACATTCGAAGTGAGTCAGCAAATTGCTGCCCAAAACTATCAACCGTTGATTATGTACATTTTGGCGGCAGCTGTTTATGCAGTGATTTGTAGCGTTCTTACAATTTTACAAGGTTACCTTGAAAAGAAGGTTTCTAGTTATTCTGTTAGTTAGGAAGGAGATTGCAGATGCTTAGATTAAAAGATGTTTATAAGACCTTTGATGGTCAAAAGGCATTAAATGATGTGTCCATTCAATTTCCTAAAAACAAAACAACGGTAATTGTAGGACCATCTGGATCTGGTAAATCAACGTTGTTGAGATCCCTCAATTTACTTGAAATTCCTGATTCTGGTGAATATGATTTTAATGATTTAAAAATTGATTTTAGCAAAAAAATTAGTTCCAAAACGGTTTTGAATGTACGGCGTCATACAAGTATGGTGTTTCAAAGCTTTAATTTATTTCCCCATTTGACCGTTATTAAAAACGTTATGGAAGGACCCGTTCAAGTTCTAGGCAAAAGTAAAGCTGAAGCTAGTCAATTAGCAAAGCAATTACTATCAAAAGTGGGGATGGAAGGTAAGGCTGATGCTTATCCAGCCCAGTTATCTGGAGGACAAGCACAACGGGTGGCAATTGCCCGTTCACTAGCAATGCACCCTGAATACATTTTGTTGGATGAACCAACTAGTGCGTTGGACCCAGAAATTGAAATGGAAGTCTTGCGGGTCTTATTAGATCTAGCAAAGGAAAAACAATCGTTAATTATTGTTACCCATAATTTAACGTTTGCACAACGTGTTGCTAATCAAATTGTCTTTTTAGAAGATGGTAAAATTGGATTTGAAGGTCCTACGGATGAATTCTTCAATTCGAATGAACCACGAATCAAAGAATTTTTAGCAGCAATGTCATTAAATGATAATCTTTAAGGAGTTTTATAATTATGAAAATTAATAAATTAATCAAGCGTTTATCAGTAGTTACTGCATTAATTGGGACTGGAGTCGTCCTAGCGGCATGTGGTAATTCTAATAATTCAAGTTCTAACGGTAGTTATCAATCTGAATTAACTAAGAAGGGAACTTTAACCGTTGGACTTGAAGGAACATACGCCCCTTATTCATACCGTCAAGATGGTAAATTAAAGGGATTTGAAGTTGACTTAGCAACTGACATTGCGAAAAAGATGAATTTAAAGGTTAACTTTGTTCAAACTAAGTGGGACAGTTTAATTGCCGGATTAGGTAGTAATAAATACGATGCAGTTATGAACAATATGACTGTGACCCCACAAAGAGAAAAGTTATATTCATTCTCAACCCCATATACTTATTCCTACTACACTTTAATTACTAGAAGTGATAGTAATATTAAGAGCATTAAGGACATTAAGGGTAAGAACATTGTTGATGGAGCTGGAACTGACAATGCCGTTGTAGCTAAGAACTTTGGTGCCAAGGTATCTTCAACTCCAGAAAGTGCAACTGGTTATCAATTGATTCAACAAGGTCGTGCTGATGGAACTGTTAATGCGGTTCCTGCATGGAAGTACTACGCTAAGCACAATTCTACTAAGGGCCTTAAGGAAGTTGATGTACCCGCTAGTTTACAAAAACCTGCTGAAACTTCTGTAATGTTAAACAAGAACTCAAAGGCAGTTACTAAGAAGGTTAACCAAGCTATTAAGGAATTAAGAGCTGATGGAACCCTTAAGAAACTTTCAATTAAATACTTTGGATCAGATATTACTACTAAGTAATTGATTAAAAAATCCCGTTAGCAATCATTTAGATTCCTAACGGGATTTTTTTATTGGTTAACTAAGTTCATTGTTATCATTTTATATTTAATGGTAGTAGGCTTGGCGCTAATTTTCTTATGATGAGCAGCACTACCGATTTGACCATGCATGGAGTAGTAAGTAGTTACATTTTGAATCTTAGTAATTACTAATTGAGCATTCGGTTTTAATAGAAATTCCTTTTCAGGACTATTGATTGAGATTGGTGCGATATAAGCTCCATTATAACCGGCTGGAACGTTAATCTTTAATAGGATGGCACTTTGGAAGCCGGTTGCGATTTTATGAGAAATACTAGAAGATGAGAACGCAGCATCCTGGTAAATTCGCCCAACTCTGAGCGATCGATTATTAATGCTAGCTGCTAATCCCTTTTCATTGATTCCACGATAAATAGTCATGGCGAATGGTGTTTTGAATTTCATAATAGCAGAATTAATTAGATTAGTTTGTTGCTTAACTTTAGCGCTAACCTTTTTTTCTGGGAACCGTAAGTGATTATTGATGCCGGTATAAGCATTATTAGTGTAGTCACCAATGGCTTTCACTTGTTTTTTACTTAAGCTTTTGCGCCATTTATTTTCGATTGCTAGTAATTGCTTGTACTTCTTAGTATCCACATTATTAGCATGGTAAGAGTAAGTATTGTCCTTAAAATTAGGAACATAAAGTGGCTTATTTTGATTAACAAAATTTACGATATAACCATCTAAGAATTTTTTCTTAATACTACCGACCATAAATTGGGGTAGCGTCACTTGTTTATCATATTCGGGTTGCTTATTTTTGATCGGATATGCCTTGATCGATCGATTTAAAACCCATGAATTACTAGTTTTATCAGTAATGTATGAGCTGGTATTATTATATTCAATCAGTGACTGATTGAAATTATCCTTTGCATTGGCTGGATAAGTAAAACTGATGGTACCAATTAAAATGCTAAGAATGATGGGCATTTTATTAATTTTCATTAACGAAACTCCTTATTTTCTATCACTGATGATTAATTAGCTGGGAAATAAAGATCTAATACTTTATCTAACGGAGTGACAATCGATTCTACTGTTTCATCAATATCAGCATCGGGATTTTCTTGATACCATGTTCCAGCATATACAATCGCCCCTGCAATTTCAGATGCCAATAAATTAGCATTTCCATTGAAGGTTAAGCCATGTAAAGCAGCACAATAATCATTGATTAGCGCTTCGACTCTGGCTCTAAATGCGCTAAAAAAGACATTGGCGATATCTAATTGGTAGCTAGATGCTAATGACTGCCGGTTGTCATCCATAAAATGAAGCATGGAACTGATGATACTGGATAGTAATTCAGTTCTTCGCTCAACGAAATTGGATAGGTTATCAAACCCAGTTTCTAAATAGATGTTAACCCACCGCTTAGTTGCAAAATGGAGAAAGTCATCTTTATTTTTGAAGTGTCGATAAAATGTTGCTCTGCCAATCTTGGATTGCTTACATAAATCGTTAATAGAAATTGAATTAAAACTTTCAGTTTTAAGTAGTTGTAAAAAAGCATCCGTTAAAGCTTGATATGTTTTTTGGACTCTAATATCCTTTGTGTTCATTGTATTCACCCTCTATAAAGCTTTGCTAAAATAATACTAGCTAATTAAATATATTAACACATATATTAGGTTAACTTATCCTTTCTGATAAACAATTAATAAATTTTGCGTTTGTCGATGCCAAAATAGTGCTATTATTAGATTTAAATAACGGGGGGATTAAAAATGTTAGATTATCATCAACAAAATCATTGGGCAAATGGATTTGGTGGCCAACAGTCACCGATTGATATTGACCCAAAGATAACGATTGCCAATCAGCAATCACTATCATTTTCAATGGATACTAATTACCATTTAACTAAGCTAATTAATGACCAAACGACCATTAGATTGATTGGTGCAGGCCAAGCAGTCATCTTTAATCGTGAATTTAACCTTCAACAGGTTCATTTTCACGCCCCGGCTGAGCACCTGATTGATGGTCAACAATATCCATTTGAAGTTCACTTAGTACATCAAAATACAATTGGCCAGTTATTAGTAGTGGCACTAATGGTTAACGTTGCCAGTCCAAGTGATCAATTGAATACAATTTTGGATCATTTTGATGTAAATAATGATGTAGATGTGAATATTGATATTACAGAATGGCTTCAATTGAATGACCGAACGGGCTTTCACTACCTAGGTTCATTAACAACACCGCCACTAACTGAAGGGGTAGAATGGATTGTTTTAGATGCTCCAGCGTTAACGATTAGCGCTGCACAATTAAAACGGTATCAATCATTGTTTGCCCCCAATAATCGAATTCCTCAACCGCTTAATCATCGTCATATTTATAAATTGTAAAAATAAAGTCGTAATCTAATTAAAATTAGCATTACGACTTTATTTGTTGCTTAATTATTAGTGTAATGGACCATCAACAAATTGAGCTTTACCATTACCAAAACTCCAGTCAGCATCCCCATTTGTGGATAAACTAACTAATAAGTCCTTTGGATCTAAGCCAATTTTTTGGTTTAATTCCTTTGCTAATTGGTCGTAGAATGCCCGTTTTTGGGTAACATTTCTAGAACGAGTGGTGATTTGGAACATAACAACGTCGTTGCTGCGTTCAATGCCCAGGCCTGAATCTAAAATGTTCATTTCAAAAGGTTCGTGTTGGTTTAATACTTGGTAACGGTCACCATTTGGCACCCCGAATGTATTCAACATTACTTGGTATGAAACTTCCATTAAATCCTTTAAATATTTTTCGTCATGACCCTTAATTACATCAATTCGCATAAGTGGCACAATGATCACATCCTTAACTTTTATTATCAATTATTATATCTTATTCATAGGTGAATGTTAATTCTGAAGGGTAAATAAAGATTGTATAAAATTTCACTAATTTAGAGATATATCGTTTACGATATATTATTAAGTTGATATAATTAAGTTGTAATTTTGAATTTGATGGATTATAATTAGTTCTAGTTAATAATAATTCTAATTTAGAATTAATTATAATATTTTAAAACCTTGAAAGGTAGGTCATAGCTTATGAAAGTTATTGTTTTAGGATCTTCTCACGGTGGTTACGATGCCGTTCGTCAACTATTATTAGATGCACCAGATACAGAAATTTAATGGTATGAAAAGGGTGACTTCATCTCCTTCTTATCATGTGGGATGCAATTATATCTCGAAGGAGTTGTTAAGCATGTTAATGACGTTAGCTATGCTAAACCAGATGAAATGCGCAAGGAAGGCGTTGATGTATTTGTAAAACAAGAAATCACATCAATCGATCCTGCTAATCACACTGTTCATGTCGTTAACCATAATGATGGTTCCGAACGTGACGAAAGTTATGACAAGTTAATCATGAGTCCTGGTGCGGTTCCAGCAAATCTTCACGTAAAGGGTGAAGACTTACAAAACATCTACAAGATGCGTGGCCGTGATTGGGCAATTAAGCTAAAAGAAAAGACAGTTGACCCATCAGTTAAGAACGTTGTAGTAATTGGTTCTGGTTACATTGGTGTTGAAGCAGCTGAAGTATTTGCTAAAGCTGGGATGAACGTTTCAATTATCGAACATAACGAACGTTTATTAGGTCTATACTTGGATAAAGAATTTACTGACACTTTGACTAAGGTTATGAAGGACAATAACGTTGACTTCTACGGTAGTCAAGGGGTTGCCGAATACAAGGGTGAAAATGGTAAGGTCACCACTGCGGTTACTGAAAAGGGCGTTGAAATTCCTGCTGACTTAGTAGTTGAAGCTGCCGGAATTCACGCTAATACTGAATGGTTGAAGGGAATCGTTGACCTAGATGACCATGGTTTGATCAAGACGAATGAATACATGCAAACTAGTGAACCAGATATTTATGCAGTTGGAGATGCAACGTTAGTTCCATTTGCCCCAACTGGTAAGAAGGCACGGATTGCACTTGCATCCACTGCTCGTCGTGAAGGTCGGAATGCTGCGATCAATGCGCTTGGTCGAAAACATTCAATGGTTCCAGTATCTGGTTCTAGTGCTTTAACTGTGTTTGGTTACAAGTTTGCTTCCACTGGAATCAAGGAAGGAACACAAGCTCGTTTTGGCGTTAAGACTAAGTCATCCTTAGTAACTGATACGTTTAGACCCCCATTTGTGCCAGATAAAGATGGTAATGCTAAGGTATTATTCAAGATCACTTATGATCCAGAATCTCACGTAGTCTTAGGTGGTCAAGTTATGTCCACTCAAGACTCAACTCAAAACATGAACGTAATTTCATTGGCGATCCAAGCTAAGATGACGGTCGAAGATTTAGCTTATGCTGACTTCTTCTTCCAACCTGGCTTTGATCGGCCATGGAACATCGTTAACGTTGCTGCTCAACAAGCAATTGAAGATTTAAAATAATCGGTTCCAACATAAGAGTGAATTGAAGCTAATTTCAATTCACTTTTATTTTACATAAAATTTATTAAGGATTAATAAAATGAGATTGTTTTACTTGTGCTTTTCTTCACTAAGCACAGCTAAGTTGCTAAAAACCTTGTTATCACTGGTATATCAATCAAAATCAGCGTCTTACATAACTTTTGACTAACCATTTGACTAACCTTTGTCAAAAATTAGCATAATTTGATAGCTTATCGACCGCTTCTTTATGAATTTCTGGACTAACGTGAGTATATACGTCCATCGTCATTCGCGGATCAGAGTGACCGAGTCGAACCTGCACTTCTTTGATTGGCACACTTGCTGCAAATAACATGGACGCATGGGTGTGTCTAAATCCATGCACACTAATCTGGGGCATATCAGTGGTATGATAGATAGTGCTAAGCCATTGCTTTGGAAGCGACAATGCAAAATGGTGCTTACCGTCTTTGCTAAACACATAAGCGTCTAGGTTAGTGATATTGATTCCTTGCAGCAGCAATTGCTTGCGTTGCTCGATTTGCCATTGTTTTAGGACGTTGAGCGTCTTATCATCTATAAGGATCGTACGTTCACTTTCTTTAGTCTTGGGCTTACTAATTACGTTGCCACCGTTCACCGACTTAGATAGCGTCTTACTGACCGTTAAGGTATGCTTATCAAAGTCGATATTCGACCAAGTTAAGACTAGTCCTTCCGACTTACGCAATCCAGTAAAGGCAAGTAGTCTGAAATAAACGTAAATCCTAAATCGAGTATGCAGTCTAAAGTAGGGTGCATTGAAGAATTGTTTGAGTTCATCGCGGGTATAGAAATTCTTAGTCTTATCTTTGTCCTTAGCCTTAGGCATTATAACCATTGACGCTGGATTATGCTTGATATAGCCCCGTCTAAGTGCAAAGGTACATATTCGCTTGAATATTTGTAAGACCATGCCAAATGACTGAAATTCCTTCGCCCACTGATTAAGCTGGCGTTGTATATCAACTGGTTTAATCTTTTCAATATACATCTCCCCAAATTTGGGGAGAATATGATTAATCGACATTGTCCTAAAATTGTAGAACGTACTCTCACGGACTGAAGGACGATATGACTCAACAAACTCAGCATAAACTTGCTTGAACTTGGTTTTGCTATGCTGTTCAAGCTCATCCGCTTCAATCTGCAATTCCATTTTCGAGATGGCTAGTTTAGCCTCTTTCTGCGTCTTGAAGCCACGTCTAGTCGTCTGCCGTTTCTTACCCGTCCGTTCATCGACACCAAGGTAAATCCGGAACATATAATGCTTCTGACCGTCCTTGGTAGTGTACTTTTTAATTTTTGCCATTGTGATCATTCCTTTTCTTAGCTGGGGAGCAATGAAAAGGATTTTTTGTTGCTTAACTACATATTACGGTAGAAATTATTTTAATTCAATCCTATCATTGCTTATACAATATAATTGCTGGGGAGCAATCATACTAGATAAGGATAAGCAACGATAATGGAGTTGATATTATGGAAGCTAAACTACAAGTTGACGACTCGACATTTCAAGATGAGTTACGATCAATGTTTCAACAAGCATTTGATGAAGGACGTCAATCGGCAATCAATGCTGATCCGTTCATCCATGGTAAAGCTAATCTCGCTAAGTGGCTCAAATTCGGCTCGGCTAAAGTCAACAAGATGATTGAGCTCGATAAATTACCTTACCACGAGGTGCAAGGCAAGAAGATATTTCTAAAACAAGAAGTAATCGAATTCATTAAATCAAGATAATTGTACACAAAAAGAGCACTCAGTCCGTGTAATAACTGGGTGCTCTTTTTATTGTGGGCAGCTTAGTCTCTGCCCGACATGTAGAATTGCATAGTCAATAATATATCAATTCTATGATGAATTCTACTCTAAAATGTAGCTAGGATTTAGTTATCTAGTCCAACATACTTATAGTCACCTAAGAACGTTGTCTTGGCAATCGTTTTATCATCACTATCTAAGATTCTAAAGTATGGTGTGTCTTGATTGTAGTATTTAACCCAACTTTCCATAGAATGATACAAACTAGAACAGTATTGACGCATTTCGTCATCTGTCGAGCTATCGGTTGTACTACTATCTAGTGTGACGGTGATAGTAGTACCATCGTTCTCAACGGATTGAATGCCATTGCTTTGTTTGTCAGCATATTCTTGTAACTTTTTGTCCAAGTCTTTCTTGTTGTTCTTTTCATTCTTAGCCTTTTCAGATGACATTTCAGATGATGCTTTCTTGTCTTCTGATTCAGAAGATGCCTTCGAGCTAGACGCTGCCTTTTGCTTAGCAGTCAATCTAGGCTTGCTTGGCTTACTGCTGTCTCCGTTTGGTAGCAATAGCCCACCGATTAAAAAGAAAACGAACATCAAAACAATGTTAGTAAAAAAGCGCTTGAAGTTCCTACGATATGCCTCATTCTTGGTGTCTTTACCACTCTTGTAATATGACCGAAGCAGCTTAACCAAGTAAACTACTATCGATACCATAGAGATGACACCTAGAACCATGAAAATATTACCCAAAACATTACCCATATGTAATTACTCCCTTAGATTTATTTAATTCTTTTTAATTTTAACATACATAATGTTTATATTCACTTATACCAAACGTTATTTTTAGTTATTTTTGCAACCTCATCTGTAAATTTCAGCTTTTAGAGTCATCAGTATTTGGACATACATTTTTAAAGTTTGACTTTTAACTTGTTTTCTAACATAATTTTAACGTTAAAAAGATTTAATTTTAATTCTTATGAAGAAATAATATCTATAATTAATGATAGGCAGGATGACTAATGAATGAATAATATAAATTTCTTAAAACATGTATTTATTAAATTAAAGTCTTCCGAAATAGATTTTGAAAGACAAAGTATCACTACTGATGAAGCAATGAAGAAAAGTAAAATTGATCAAGAAAGAATGAATGGAGAGTATATTAAACTCAAAAAAGAAAACGATGAATTCTTTGAAATGTTTAAGTAGAGTAAATGGTGATAGGTTTAATTAACCTATCGTTTTTTGTATCCAATGATTATTTGATGTATAATTAACTGTTAAATATAAATATTAGAGAGGGAGATAATGATGAACAATAGAAAAATGATTAGTGTTATACAAGTCTTAAATGGGTACTTCTTTTCTTTTTCTTTACTTTATTGTTTTCTCTTTTTAATATTTAGAGTGCCAGTCTGGTTTTATATATTTTTGCCTATATTGATAATATTAATGTTCATTAGAATAAGGCCAAGAAATGATACTAATTATTTTCTTGCTTTTTCTCTGAAAATTCAGTTCCAACTTCGTCATTAGTAATTTGTAATTTTTCTTTAAGCTCATTAACATCCTTTTCTATTGAGGGTGTTTTTTTAATAGTTTCATTTGCCTTCTTTTCAACGTTATTATTAATTTCATCTTCAAGTTCTTTTGCTACTTTTTCATTTTTAAGTTTCATACTATTTGTTTCTAACTTACTTTGTTTTAATTTCTCTTTCTTTAGTTTTACATCAATTTTTTTCTCTTTTCTTTTTAGTTTATCCATTTTTTGTTGGTTCTTTTTTTCCTTTCTAACACTAGGATAAATATTACTTGCTGCGCCACCATTGGGGTTAAAGATTCCCTTTACCTTAAATTTTCCATATTCAATATCTCCAAAAAGTGAATTTATTAATATTGATAATGATATCATTCCCCCAGAAGCTGCTGTAATTAATTCTATGATGAATTCTACTCTAAAATGCAGTTGGTTTATAATTCTTAGTGTATAATGAAGTTAATTTAAATATAAATACATAAGGGGATAATCACATGAAAAAATTTTTAGTGTTATTATTAGCTTCCACAGCATTTTTATTAATGATAAATACAAATGCCGAGGCAAGAATATCTGGTTATAGTTATAAAACTAACAATAAGGTAACAGTTACTAAATCAAAAAAGGTTTATAAGGTAACAACAGGCAACTATGAAGCTGCTAATAAATTTAAATATGTTGGTGACTTAGCAACTCATTCTACAATCAAAGTTTCTAATTGGCTAATGAGTACAGGTGGTGGATATGCCATAAAGGGATATCAATTTCAACCAACAAAAGATTCATTCTATTTTGTTTTTAGTGGTGAAAATAGTAGTTGGTTCAAAAAATACAATGCTCAAGAAGAAATGAAATACAAAGAAAAACAACGCAATGAAAGATACAAAGAAAGTATGGCTAAGCTCAATGCCGAAATGGCTAAATCCACAGCAGCCATTAATAAAATTAAACGTGAAGAAAAAGCTGAAGATGAAAAGGATAAGCAACTTGTTAAAGATAATCCTCTTCTAACAACACAATATACATTTACAAGTGATAAAAGCGTTCTAGATAGTGCCAATTTTAGCTATGATAAGTCTATTAACACAATATATGAGGATTACAACCCTGATGATCCTAAGGCTGTTTTACCAACTGGGTTTAACATAACAAGTGGAATGGATTGGGTAAACCTAAGTGACGATAGTATTAATAATCAAACCTCTGACTCTAGTGGTGTTACTTATGAATATATGAATGATAAATTTGCCAAAGAAAATGGATATGATCATGCTGGTTGGGTGAATGATAAAGGACTCGGAGCTTAGAAATAACATTATAAATAAGGGAACATTGCAAGCTCATTATGCTCACAATGTTCCCTTATTTATATAATTTAATTGTTATAGTTATAAGTATTTGGACTTATTACTAATCATTATCTCAAACTCTTAGTATAGCCATTAGCTTTGGCCCATGATAATGAAACTTTAGTCCAGTGATGATTAACTTTGCCACGGCCAAAACGCCTGCCGGGATTGTATGAGTGATATTTTCTACCATTACCATGCAATTCTACCCAAACCGATTGGGCACTAGCAACTGGTGTAAAAGTATTGTCTAAAGTGCTAGTTGTCGTAAATAACGTTAGCACAGTTAACATGAAAATAACTAGTTTCTTCATATATATCACCTCCTTTATAGTTGTGTAATTACTTGAATCGCTTTACCGAGGATTCGACTATCTTCACTGCCGTCTAAAATGATTGGATCGTATTTATCATTGATTGCCATTAGTAAGACTTGGCTACCAATATGCTTAACCTTTTTAAGTGTTGCTTCATTGCCAATCAGAACGGCAGCAATTTCGCCATCTTCCACTGTAGGTTGTTGATGAATCACGACTAAAGCACCGTCTTGAATACGGGGTTCCATTGAATCACCTTTGCAACGTAAGCAGAAATTAGTGCCACTTGGTAGCGTACCTTTGACCATTGGCGTATAGCCATCAATGTTTTGCTTAGCTAAAATTGGTTCGCCGCAAGCTATCTCACCTAAAATTGGTAGATTAACAGTGTTGGTGTCGTTAAGTGCAATCACATTATTCGGTGTTGTTGGATCAATACCAGCCCATTCGAACATTTGATTAGAAGGAACATTTAATCCATTTGCTAGTTTCTTGAGTGTTTTTGGTTTTGGCACACTTTTAAAGCCTCTTTCAATTTGAGAAATCATTGAGAACGAAACACCGGACTTATACGCTAAATGTCTTAGCGAATAGCCACGTTCCGTTCTAACCTTTCTTAATTTTTCTCCAAAAGCTTCATTAGTAGCGTTTGCCATATCATTCACACCCATCGTTATTTGATAATGCAATATTATCACTCATTTGTTGCTTTGTGTAATAAATAGCAGAAAAATACACAAAAAGTGTTTACTTTTATGCACAAGGTGTTATAATAGTAACTGTAATAAAGAAAGGGGGTAAGAAAAATGAAATACAGAATGCGATTAAGAGATGATGTTAACCTTACAGGTTTAATCTTTGAACACGGTCTCACAATGAGCGACTTTGCTAAAGTTGTAGGCGTTACTAGAAGCTACATTTATCAAATTGCACACCGTAAGCAAAACCCTTCTGTTAAGTTAGCATCTAAGATTGAAAAATCACTTAATGCTAAGCACCACTCTATTTTTTTAGTCACCTATGTGCACAAAAGTACACAAGTAACTTAATCAAGTAACCATTGCTCTTTGACAATCAAATACACAGCAGTTTAATCAGCAGTAGTTATTAACGAATCTGGAATGTACAGCTTAATTCTTAGTAGCAAATTGCCATCGGCAAGAGAATTCAAACGTTGGGTTACTTCAGTTGTTCTTCCACAAATTCGTAAGACTGGCAGCTATCACCAAGAAAGCCCCGTACCTGTAGATGAAGAGCATTTTGGTGAATTTGCTGATCGGTTGCCTAAAAACTTTCATCAAGCATTGCTACAAATGGCCGATATGGAAGATGAAATTCAATACTACAAACCTAGGGCCAAACGATTTGACTTGTATATGTCATCAAGATTCTACTGGACGACAACACAAATCGCAGAAAATTATGGCTTAAGCGCTAGAGAATTGAATAATTTGTTACATCAGTTTGGAGTTCAGTATAAGCAAGGCGAACGTTGGTATCTATATGCTCAATACAAAGGAAATGGCTCCAAGTGGAAGACGTTACACTAGCAGCTTCTGGACAGAAGCCGGAAGAATGTTCATTGATTCATTACTAGAAACTGTCGATTTACGTGATGTAAATGTACGTAATTATTTAGGTAACAAGAAAGTTATTCCTTTGAACAATGATAGTGATTGGCTTTAGACAAACGGATGACTCAAATTAGAAAGGATGATTAATTATGGATTACAAAAAAATTCTTGAAGATGAAATTAAGAAGCTTCAGAACGGTAACTATTTCGAAGAAAACCAACAGTTTCAAGCTTCATCAACCATTTTAGAAATTGTTAAGTATCTCAATTCTGAAAAAGAAAAAAAGGATCGTAGCTTAAACGCAGCTACAATCCAAAAACAAGTTAATGATGTTTTAGATAAGAGATTTAAAGAAGCAGAAAAGCATCTGTTCGGAGAAAAAGATTCAGACTTAGAAAAAATCCAAAAAGAAAAACAGTGGCTAATCAAATATCTTGGAAAAGACAAGTTAAATGAATTAACCGCTGCTTTAGATAAATTTAGAAATGATAACAAAGTTGACCATTTGACCTTAAAAGAGGTAGTTAACTTTGAATATCATTGTCTGCTCCTTCCTTCCACTCGAGACTGACTTGGAATAGAGATAGAAAAATTGATATCAGATAAGGTACAAAACGATTACTTAAATAAAGCAACTATAGAGCATTAAAGGGGGTCAGCTTAAATGGAAGCAATACTTTTTTACAAAAGAATGGGATGTAGAAAAACTGTCGATGTAATTAAAGATACGAACATTATAGTCAGCATACTATTAGAGCAAAAGAACATTTTAAGACTTACAAAAGACACCAAACTTGATGTTTCAAAAGAAGAAAGATATGTAGATCGTTTTAAACAAAAAAAGCTTTACCTTTTAGTGGAAGGTAAAACTTTCCTTGTTAAAAATGATTAGATGATTATGGCAAATTTAAAGATTGTTTAACCACAGAAGCGATAACCTGACTAGCAATATTTCCCATCATGGATAGAGAAACACTAGTGAATGATTTTGTCGCTTTCTTAGTGTCGCTCCAGATCTTCGGATCACGAATATTGTCTAAATATTTATGTCCCTCCCATGTGATTTCCTCAATGCTGTTAATTTGCACTATGTTATTGCCACCAATTCCATGAGAAACGGAAATTCCTCCAGTAATATAACTTGCTTCCTTTAATTTTTCAAGGGAATAAAGTATTTCGTCATTTGTAAAATCTTTACTTTCTGATAAATCTTTAATTAGATTTTGAGGGCTCTCATCATCAGCAAAATTAACATTTGATTCAATCCAAAGTAAGCACTCTCGAACACAGTCATGATTAAGTTTCATTAAAAGTCACCTCCCTTCGTGGAGCAATTCAATTATAACAAGAAAGGAAGATTAGCTACATGAAACTTAAATCACTGGTAGTTACTGATGACATTGGAAACTTTGAAAACGTAGAAATGAAGCCCGCTTCTTCGAATATTCAATCGATGTTTCCGGACTTTAAAGTTTGGGAAGTAATTGATAGTGACGGAGATATTTACTATGTAAATTCTCTATACATTTCAACGTTTCAAATTGAAAACAGTTCAGAAGAATAAGAAGGAAGTGATTATATGGCACACCTTAACGGGATGAATAAACCAATGAGTGATTATCAACGAATCATTATTGAAACTGCAGAAGAAAATCCTAAAACCATTGCTGAAATCATTAACGGTGATTTCTACTTAGCAGACGGCTTTAGGATTCGAATTAAGCCAGTCTATGATGACTAGCCTTTAATATTTCTTGGGTCGTGGCCATAACTATTCTTAAGATCAATTTGACCATTTCTTTTTTGAGAAATGAATTCAGAATTTTGATTTTTAGCGATATCAATTCCGTAGTCAATTGCGTCTTGCTTTTTGTCGAATAGCTTTGTAGCACGATGATTACCAGCGCCTTTCACGGCCCATTGATTGCCTCGAGGCACAACCCATTGGTTCTTGCCCATATTTACACCCCCTTCCATTAGGGTGTTTGGCAAATGAGCCAACAACTTAATTATATCAGCGTTTATTACCTAACTGATGTAAATTACACAAAACATAAATAAAAAGGAGATTTTACCATGAAAGACATTAAAGAAATTATTCCAATTAAGAAAGATAAAGAAGGCAACCAAGCCATATCAATGAGAGATTTATACAAATGGTTAGATGCTAGAGCAGAGTTTACAACTTGGTCAAAGAGAATGTTTAGCTACGGATTTACTGAAAACGTTGATTTTGTCGGTTTTGACAAAATTGTCAATTCCGATAAAGGGTTTGGTGGCCACCTAAAAGTTAGGGATTATGTAATCACATTAGATACCGCTAAAGAAATTTCCATGATTCAACGTAACGATAAGGGCAAGCAAGCTAGAAAATACTTTATCAGCATGGAAAAGCAAGCTAAACAACAATTATTGCCAAAAACGCCGCAAGAAATGACGAGAGCATTGCTAGAAAACATGGATGCTAATAATGAAGATATTAAAGCGCTTAAAAGTGATGTTAGTTTTCTGAAAAGCGAACGTAAGTTAACCAGTCCTGAATACTCATACATTTCTAAGACCGTTAATCGTAATGTTTACAAAATTGTCAATGACAAAGGCTTAAACAAAGACCAGAAAAACTTGCTATTCAAAGATATCAGCAGTCAAATTCTATCTTTAACAGGCGTTCGCTTTAGATCACAGCTTCAGCTTAAGCATTTCGATGATGTATGTGAATTATTAGACAACTGGTATCCATCATCTAAGACGATGGTTGAAGTTAGAAAAATTGGTAACCAAACAAAATTAGATGTTTAGAAAGGAAGACTAACATGAAATCAACTAATCGAGAAAAGAAATTATACAAAGAAATGGACGCGTACAAGGCTATGAGAGTCGATGAAATTATGTTTGATGAAATAATTGGCAACCCAAGACCTACTAAAGAAACAATTTATGGACTAGCAGGTCACATTGCTGACCTAGAACAACGAATCATTGCTTATAACTACATTGCTTATAACGAGCCAGAGGAATTATTAGATCGGTTAATGCAAGATATGGATAATGGAATGATTAATAATGACAACGATTCTTGGAAAAATAGCATTGCCAAAGTTAAAAAAATCATTCTTAACACAGACGAGGAGGAATAGATATGACAGATTTTGCAGGAGTAGCAGTCGTTGCACTAGCAGCATATGCATTTGGGTACACGATATGTAAGTGCGGCGGATTCATCAATTTTATCAAGTATGAGCTGTCAGATGATGAACCAGTCAAAGCAAAGAAGACTGAAATCAAACCAGCTAAGCATGTTTACGATTGGAACAAAGATGAAGGCTTCAAAGACTCATTTCACAACAGAAGGGGGGCTGCATGATGCTTAGAACAACGCAAAAAAGCCACCAGAACGCAAATTCTGATGACTTAGGTTTGAAGCTATTAATAAGCAATTTAATTAGCTTTAATCCTACTACTAAATTCAAAGAAAATCAAATTCTATGGGGGCTAATTAAATGGACGAATTAAACGTAAACAACGAGGAACAAGAATTCAAGATTGATAGTGATCAACTAGCTAACTGGGCATTCATGAAGATTGCCGAAAACGATGCAGAGGTCAAGCGTTTGAAGGAGCAACACCAAGTCTACATTAAACAAGCTGACGAATGGTATCAACGCAAAGCAAGTAAGGCTATTGATAGCAGCGAATACCTCAAGCAAAAGCTCGATGAATATCGGCAAACACAGCCGAATCAAAAGGTCGATGTACCAGCTGGTCAAACCATCGTTAGACACACAAATAAGCCTATCTACGATGATGTAAAGCTAACTGAGTATGTTCGTAGCAACGCACCCGAAATGCTCAAATATAGCGTGGATAAGACCAAATTCAAAAAGACCATCAAGAACGTTGATGGCAAGGCTATCGATGAGAATGGTCAAATCGTTGACGGGATGCATTTCGAACAGAATGAATCCGTCAGCTTCAAACTCAACAAGTAAGGGGGTTCTAGTATGCAACTAATCAAAGCAAGCAATATCGTACGGCAAGATAGTTGGAAGATGCTTGTCTACGCTAAGGCAGGGGTTGGTAAGACTAGCTTGATCCGTGATTTACCAGGCAAGACCTTGGTGCTTGATTTAGACAATTCTAGCCGTGTACTGAGCGGACTAGACAACGTAACGGTCGCTTCAATCGATAGAAGCCAACCAATCGAAGACGTAGCTAGTTTTATGAAGCAATTCAAGAGCTGGATTGAAAAGGGCAACTTCGACAATCTAGTTATCGATAATGTTTCTAGTTTTGAAAAAGACTGGTTCACTGAACAGGCTCGCAAGTCATCGTCGCAGCTCAGTAACCAGATTCAAGACTACTCGGCATGGACTAACTACTTTAATCGCTGGATTGCCAGTGCCTTATCAGTCCATATCAATGTACTAATCACCGCATGGGAATCAACACGCAAGTTCGTCACGAGCCTTGGTCAAGAGGTCAATCGATATGTACCCGAGGTCAGAGACGCGGTCATGGATAGCTTGATTGGTCACGTTGATGTGTGCGGACGCATGATGATCAGTCAAAAGCCTGGTAGCGAAGGCAAACGATTCATCTTACTAGAAGGTAACGACAATATCTACGCTAAGAACCGTCTTGATGACCGTAAAGCAGCACAACCACAAGACTTATTCCCACAACTAAAACAAGCAGACGAAGGAGATAATCAAAATGAAAATGAGCTTTAATCCAAACGAAGTTAAGGACTATGCAGGACAAAACGACTTTAGTCCACTACCAACCGGTAACTATGAAGTAATCGTCAAGAGCGTTGGCGAGAACACGACTAGAAATGGTCGTAAATCAATGCAACTAGAGTTAGTGATCAGAAACGACCTTGATAACGTACCAGGATTAGCAGAGACCAACGCTAAGTACCATAACCGTCATGTCTTTCTCGATTTATGGACTGACAAGTCTGACAACCAAAGCTACAACGTCAAGGATATCCAAAGCTTGCTATATCAAGCTGGATTCAACCAACCAGAGTTAGATTTTCCGCTAGACTTTATCAATTTCATGACCAAGAAGCCACTCAAGGCTTTCATCAAGAAAGAAAAGAACGACTTTAATGGCAAAGTCACGGAACGGAACAGAGTTGCTCCTTACAACGTGACTAAGACCGACTTTCCGAACGTACAACACCAGTGGAGTGACGTACACGCCAGCGAAAGTCAATCAACCCCAGACTTCAAGGTAAACTTCAACGACAGCAATAGTACTGATTCATTCAATGGTGAACAGCAAGCAATCTCGGATGATGATTTACCTTTCTAAGCTACTGAAAAGACGAGCTAGCGTAACTAGCCGAACGGGTGGGATGCCCGATAAGAAAGGAGCAACGAAATGACAAAACTGATCAAGCAGCGTAAAAGCAATTTATGGAGTAGACCATTGGTAATCAAATCCTTAAGGACTACAACTTAAAATCATTCAATCTTATGAGCAAAGATATGATCAACAAACTAATTAAGCAGTATACAGGGTTCGTTGAAAGCTATAACAAAATGGTTAAGCCTAGGGATGCATCAGGGAATGCAAACTCAGCTGGGAAGGAACAACGCTAATGTCGAAATTAAGAAAAAAATACAAAGAGAAATACACAGTAATCTTAAACACGGTTATTGAAGATAAGCGGCTTTCTTATAAAGCGTTGGGGCTATTTCTTGATTTATGGCACTCTCCAGATGACTGGGATTACTATTTATCCGAAATCGTTAAACGTCATAAAGACGGTAAAGAAAGTGTTAGCAGTGGTTTAAAAGAACTAGAAAAATTTGGATATCTCAGACGTTCTAATAAGCATCGAAATGAAAATGGTACTTTTGATAGTTATGATTGGGACTTTTCTGAAATCGGAGAATTTATCCAGAGCGGGAAACCCGCAGCGGAAAACCACCGTGTCGGAAAACCCGCAGCGGATAATCAGCCACTACAAAATACTAACTCAACTAAGTACTTAAAATCACTAAGTACTGAAGGTACTAATCTCTCTCGTAAACAAGTTACGAGAAGTGAGAGAGACAAGAAACCAACCAAGTTAGAATTGGCTAAAAAACTTTGGACTAAGCAGATGAATCCAAAACTAGTTGACTATGCTGCTGACTTAGCTAAGCGAAATGCTAAGTATGAGCTTAGTTACTTTAATAAGCTTATGCAAGATTGGCAAGATAAAGGCTACGAAACCATTGAAGATACTAAACAAACTAGCCAATCTTCTTATGGTAATCCTAAGCCCAATAAAGACTTGCGGCCAACTTGGATGAAAAAAGGTCTTGATAAACAAGTTGTTGAACCAGTCAGTGAAGAAGAAAGAGCAAAGGTTATCGCTCATATTGAAGCGATTAGAAGCAAAGGCAAAACTAAAGGAGATGACGTGTCATGACTATGACGACAATGGGTAATGCACTTTTCAACGCGGAAGTTCATTATGGAAGAAACATCATGCATTGGGATGATGAAGAGCTAAAGGAATTTAGAAAACAATATGTGAAGACCGCTAAGGGATACCGTACAAGGTCTACGGATCTAGATTGGGTTCATACCCAATACGACACTGGCTTAGCTACGATTAATCTGACTGCACCTAGAAGCTATGCAACTTACTTAATCTGCAAGCTGCTATCTCAAGGCTATAACGAAGATGAGATTGCTGAAATGGCTGGTGTTGATAGACATGATGTGTCGGATAAAATTAGACGCTACAAACGTGTTATGTATAGTTTTACTTTACCAGAACCGGACGGAAGAAAGTACAAGGCCACCACGATGCAACGGTTAAGTAAGGTGCTTAAACGATATGGCATCCCTGCACCTGGCGAACATGGTATCTATATAGCACTATCAGCCTATGACGTTAAGTATAGCCGCTATGGAAAGTTCGTAGGGACGTTCCAACGAACTGACTTGATCCGCAGAGTAGTGCTGTTCGACCGAGACGGTAATCGACTAACTGAACCTGGAGGGACAGTTAAAAAATGCTGGAGATGCATTATTACCGTATTGCAACAATGATAACATTCGAAAAACTTATAGGAATGTTTTACCTACTAGAGAAGAGTTGCCAAAGATTTCTAATTATATTGCTTCAATTCCGAGCTTTACTCCACTCGAAAAAGAGATTGCTAAGGCTAGTTGCGGAATTATTGAGTCAGCATTATCAAAAATTAGCGATGATGACGTACTCAATGACATCAACATAAATCTTCATTTTGATTCGAAAGAAGATTTATTAAAATATGTAAACTTGTTATCCAAGGTTGCTATGAGCGGAGGAGATAACCATGATCAACCATCACACTAAACTAGAAATATTTATCTTAAATCATTGTCATACGGTAATGCTAAGTTTATTCACAGTAAGCTTATTACTCATGATTTATGCAGCGTTCGTTGACGATAGCCTATGGGCAGTATGCGGTATCTTAGCCGTATTACTAGACGTTCTAGCACTATGCTTCCACGGATTGTATACAGATATCAAGATGCGCGATATTGAGCTTAGACAACGCAAGCTAGATGAAGATTGGGGCGAGATTGCAATCGAGAGCTATTTTGCTGTTATCGGGATGAAAGAAGCAGCTGAAAAGGAGGACGACCACGATGCCAAGTAAACGACTTACCGCTGACCAGCTACGAACGGTCAAGCTATATGCACACGACAATGTGGCGTCACTTGAATTGCATGACAAGCTTTACGTTTGCAAATATGACGCAGCACACATGATGAAGAATGCCACTGTATTTCGCAAACTAATCGAACGCCGAATCCGTGGTAAAGGAGGATTAGCATTTACCGTTACACTAGCTGACGCTCGAGAAAGTAATCGGAAGGACTTAATTGAACTAATTCAAGCCCATAGAGCACCACGATTATCCTTTGTGAGTATTAATGCGGTCGTAACTATTGCAAGTTTCAGTAGGGACGAATTACAGCCGTATTTCAATAAGCACCTCAAACAAATTATCGGATCATATCTCATCCCTAAACCAAAACAACGAGTCAACGTTGATTACACTAAGCTGCGACTAGAAGAAGAAATCGCTAAGCTCAAGTGCAATATCGAAAAGCACGAAGCAGCCGAGCATGAAGCGGCTCAAGAGATTGGCAAGCTAAAACGTGAACTCAACTCAATGACTAATCAAGTGCAAGCTAAGAATGCGGAAAATGACGGCTTACGACTTAAGAACACGGTGCTTCAGAATCGTTGCAATGCTTTGAACGACAAACTACACGATGAGCAAGCCAACTGGATTCGTGAACACGATGAAAAGGTCTTAGCTGAGAACAGTCGATTGCTACCACCGCGGAAAAAGCCAGGGCTGTTACAACAATTTTTCGGTGATCATCATGGCTAAAATCAACTTGACTAAGCTTGAGATTAAACACTTGAAAACGCTGGTAATGGTCAACTCTAATTTCGAGCCGAGAATGTCTAAGCGGATTGCTAAGAAGCTCGAGCAAGTTGACTATCATCACAAGCCGCACGATGAGCGATATGACCGGCTAAAGTCCGTTATCAAGACCAAGGACAAGCACATTCGTAGCTTATCGATTGAGCTTGGCAAACGTAGGGATGAGATTGAGCAGCTCAAAGCATACATTAACCGTAGCTTATGGCAAAAGATTAAAGATTTAGTTAGAGGGCGTTAGGATGAATAATTTAGCAAGTATTAGGAAATCGCGTAGATTAACTTTAAGTACCATTGGTCACTACGAAAGAGGAATTCGTGACCTTAATTCGAAGATGATTAAGACGTTGGCTAAATATTATGATGTTTCGACTTTTATTGTTTTATTGTCATTATCTTCAATACCACGAATATTTAGGCTAGAGGAAAGTAATAAACTATGTCGTATGGTCGATATAGTTTTCGCTGTATCATTAGTGATATTTTTCTTTGTTCTGACCAACGCAGCAGTGGCTTTGATTATAGCAGTAATTTGGTTTTTATAAGGAGTGTTTAAATGATTTATGTATTAATTACAATCGCTATTCTTAGCATCCCCGCAATCGTTATGAATTTCCGAGACTTTATCGACACGATTGAGCTAGTTAAATGATTAGAAAGCAGGGATGAAAATGAACGAAGATGAATGTAAGACGTATCTAGCTGTTGGCAAAGCGTTGAGTAAGACGGTTGATCATGATGATATCGAGCGTGCTTATCGTAAAGCATTGCAGATCATGATATCGATATCAGCTGTTGAAGGTAATGAGAAAGCAGCGTTCTTGCAGACGTCTAATACAGTTAAGAACATCATGATGACGATATTGTTTGATAAGGAGGATAACGATGGACGGTAATCAAATCGAATTTGAGTTTTGGGACTATTTCAAAGGATTGACCAGACAAGAGCAGTACAGTATCTACTTGGCTATGCAAGACATTATCTATGCTGCTGACGTCAAGGCTACCAAGGACTAATGAAATATCCAGACGGCAGACCAGCAATCAAACATATTAGCCGCAAACGTAAGACCAAGTACAACAATAAGAAGGTCACGATTGACGGGCTCACTTTTGACTCACAAGCAGAAGCTAGATACTGGTATACGTGCAAACAAGCATACTTAGGCAATAAGCAAGTCGAAATAAAGTATCATGAAGCGTTCGAGATTGTCCCGGCGTACCAGATTGGTAGCAAAAAGCATGCTGCACGCAAGTACACACCAGACTTTACTGTCTATGATAAAGGGATGCTAATCAAAGTGATTGACGTTAAAGGTGGTAAAGCGACCATGACGGACGGTTCGAGTATGCGGATCAACCTTTTTATGTATCGGTACAAGATGCCGGTCACGATTGCTAAATGGAACAGGAATACGAAGAAATTTGATGAGGAGGATAGGTGATGACATGGTAGGTATCGTAGTCTTTGTATCTGTTGTAGTGCTATATGCAGCATTTATTATTAAGAACAATGACAAGGACTAAGGCAAACAAAAAGACGGCTAGTGGCTGCTAGTCGTCAAATACATATCGAGTGTGTCCAGCACTCAACTAAATCTTCTTTATGAAATGATCACTCGTCTATTTTACCATATATCGAATTCTAGGAGTGATGATCGCATGCAAACTTCATTTTTTTCACGGGTCGACAAGGCCAAGTCCATTAACCGAGCAGAAACCATGCTAAGAGATTACCAGAATTACCGTCAACTGAGCAGACGTCCGCAAATTCAAACCTTACAATCACCAACGATTAGTGACATGCCTACGGGACATGCTTATGGAAATACCAACGAAGATAAGATTATCAAGTACTTGAGCAGACAAGAAGAAGCTAAGATGTATTGCATGGTCTGCACAAGGACGATAGAAGCGATTGAAAGCGATGTGTATAAAAGTATCCTAACCGACCTTTACATTCGCCCTATCAAGCCAAATTCAGTGATTTGGGACAAGATGGGATATAGCGAGAGCCGTTTCTACGATTTACGCAAAGAATCGTTACTAGTGTATAGCGAAGTTTGCCCAGGCATACCTACCTTTGATGACGATGGTGTACTCAAATACGAAGAGTTACTCGTGTACAGAAAATAATCGGAGTTTTCGGCAAGTACCACAGTAGAATCATCACAGCATAACCGCTGTTTACCATGCTATTATTGTAGTATGGACTGATGAAATAGTATTTGTAATTATCTAGTACTCCAAGATGAGCCTTGATTAGGTGCAAATCCTAACAAGGTTTTTTCTATGCTATAGCATAGATGCATAGATTAGACTCGTCTTTGACAAGACGATGACATTCCGCGTGGGTGTAATGCCCACGTACATAATTTAGAAGGTGGGATAGCAATGGCAAATGAAGTTGCAATTGTAGTTAAAAAGCTTAATTCAAAACGTTTTAAATATATGAAGTCAATGTTTATAACGGCTTTGAAATTAAAAAATATCGTGTAATGCCAAAAATCCTTGTTGCAATCGATGGATTATGCACGTTTAAAGGCGGCAAAGTAAGCGAAGAAATGCTTATGTTTGGCTCGCTAGCAAAGTTGGAAAGATTAGTTAATGCTGATTGTGATCGAATTTTCAAAAGAATAGAATTATAAAAAGGTGGAAAATAAATGAATAAAAAATTAGTTGGAATTACAAATGGTGGACACAAGGTTTTTGTAGATGAACAACCAAAAGCTGTTAAAGTGACGCAAGAACATATCGATAATTTACTAGCAAACTCAAAGGTTGACGCTAGAACAGTATTTGAAAAGTGCATGGTCGTGACTGTGCAATTACCTAACGGCTATACTTTGACCGAATCTAGCGGGTGTGTTGACCCAGCTAATTACGATGCTAATTACGATGCTAAGTACGGCAAAGAGCTATGCATGGAACAAATCAAGCATAGATTATGGCAACTAGAAGGATACGTGCTTCAATCAAAAGTATCTGAATAAACATAAGCAATCACTTCGGTGGTTGCTTTTTTTGTACATAAAATCACCGAGAAGGAGGGATGTGTTATGAGTGACAAAACTTAATAAGCGACAACGGGAATTTGCTATCCAGTACGTCAAGACTGGAAATGCAACCGAGTCTGCTAAATCAGCTGGTTATAAAGACAAAACAGCCTATTCAGTAGGCAATCGATTGTTGAAAAATGTTGAAGTCAAATCCTATATTAACAGCCTTCAACGCGACTCTTTCAAACGCGACATTATGACGGCCGAAGAAGCACTATCGACCTTGTCGCATATCGCTCGTGGTGATGTCATGACTACTCAATTTGTGTCTGGTCCGCTAGGCACAGATGAAGTACAAGTACCACCAACGTTTGCTGAGCGTAATTCCGCACTCAAGGAAATACTCAAGCGCATCCCTTACATGACACAAGAGGATAAGCTCAAGTTACTAGGGATGCAGCAAAAGCAATCCGAGAAAGACGTGGATATTGCAATCAAGAAACGCAAGCTCGAGATTCTCAACGGTGCAAATGATGAAAACATCGATCAAGTGTCGAAATTGCTTGATAAGGTCGATGAGATTTACACGAATAAGTAAGGGGGATGCATATGAGTAAGGGGGATGCATATGGTCAGTACAGCACTATTTAATCCGAAACAAGAAGAAGTGCTTGACCAAGTGCTTAATAACTCTAACTGGAAAATCATGATCAACTATGGTGCTAAGCGTAGTGGTAAGACTTACATCGATAATTACACGTTCTTGATGGAAGTTAGACGTGCTGCAACGATTGCTAAGCAACAAGGCGTGCATACTCCACAATACATTCTCGGTGGAACATCATCGAAAACAATTCAAAGCAATATCCTAGTTGAACTAGATAACGTTTTCGGCTTGCAATTCAAGTTTGATAAGACAAATGCTTTCAACATCCATTTCAGCGGATTACCAGCTGTTAGAATCGTGCAAGCTTACACCAAGTCAATCAGTGGTTTAGCTGGAATCCGTGGGATGACTGCTTATGGTGCATATATCAACGAAGCATCACTGGCTAATGAAGAGGTGTTCCACGAAATCGTTGACCGTTGTTCTGCACCTGGTGCTCGCATCGTGTGTGATACCAACCCGGACATTCCAACGCATTGGCTCAAGCGTGATTACATCGATAACGATTCTGGATTGTACATTAGTAATCATTTCACGCTCGACGACAATCCAACGCTTGATCCAAAGTATGCGGCAGCGATGAAACAGCAAACAGGGATGTTCTACGAACGCTCAGTGCTAGGTAACTGGGTGACTGGTGAAGGTATGGTATATAGCTCATTTGACAAGACCACGATGGTAATTGATCATGCTGACTTTGCTCAACGGGTCGAAAATCAAGACCTAAGCTATTACATGGGCATTGACTGGGGTTATGAGCATACTAACGAGATTATGCTGCTAGCGGACGATGAACAAGGCAATACTTACTTGCTCAAAGAGGTTAGTGAAAAGCATAAGCCAATCGAACACCATATCGACACCGTCAAGCGCATTCAAGATGACGTTAGACGAGTAACTGGCAATCCTGGACTACGACTGCCAATCTATGCTGATTCAGCTAGACCAGATAACGTAGGCGCTTTTCAAGACGCTGGCTTAGATTGCCGATTTGCGTACAAACAAAGCATTCTAAAGCGTGTTGAGCTACTATCAGCTAAGATTAGCGCACACAAGTTCTACGTTGTTAAGGAAGACGTGGATTTAGTGATTGACGCCTTTTACAAGTATGTATGGGATGAAAAATCGGGTGAACCGCTCAAACAAGACGGTGATGATCCGATGGACTGTCTCGGTTATGGTGTTGCTACACGCTGGTACAACTTACACCACGATGACAGCAAGGACGATGAAGACACGTTCGACAATCTAGCCGAATTAGGATTTTAACAACGAAAGGAAGTGATTAGATGGCAACGACTAACGATGTTAACGCACACTGGCGAAGCATCCCAGTTGCACCAAATTCAGTCCACATGCTCAATGGACAACGATATAACGACCGTAACCTGTTCAACTCAAATCAACGTTATCAAGTCCCACAAGCAACATGGGATGATTACAACAAAGCAATCAAGAACAATGCTGATAACGCCGATTTTAAGTCGTTCATTCAGTGGTATATCAACGACCACTTTAACAACCAAGTACCACGCATTATCACGTTGCAACGATACTACACGGGTGATTCTGATATCCACTACTGGCGGTCAGACAAGACTAATCGAGCTGATAACCGGATTGCTAACTCGTTACCGCGTTACATTACCAATTTCAACACAGGATTGATGATGGGTAATCCAGTCAAGTACGGTTACAGCAACGAGCAAGACCCAGATGATGACGGTAGCAACTTGCTTGACCAGATTAGCACGTTCACAGCAAATAACGATGAACCGACCAAGAATAAGATGTTGACCAAGGATTTACTGGTCACGGGGGATGCATTCGAAATGCTGTACGTGGAAAAAGGCACGAACAACGTGCGTAACTCACGTATCAACCCGAATACTTGTTTCGTTATCTGGTCGACTGACGTTGAGCCAATCGAGCTGTGTGCTGTTCGCTATTACGTGATCAGCATTGCTGGTGTCGTGAGTTATCAAGTCGAGGTCTACACAGATGAAGCTGTTTACTACTACGATGCTGGTGAAGACCCAACTCATGACTTGAATTTTACGCATTCAGCTCAACATCCATTCCAACAAGTGCCAATCACTGAGTATGATTTTAACGATGAGCGTGTTGGATTATTTGAACCAACGCTTGACGCGATTGACGCTTACGACAAAGCTGTTTCTGAAATGGCTAATAGCCAAGAAGACTTTAGCAATTCCACGTTGGTTATCAACGGTAAGGTCAACTTGCCGCAAAAGTTCATTCAAGCAAATGATCATCGTAAAAATCCGTTGTATATCGACAATGAGCATCCCAACACCTTCACGATTAAGGACAAGGATAGCCAAGGCAACGAGAACAAGCCGTATATGGTCAAGAACACGATTGCGACTAACTCGAATGTAATGATTTTAAAGCCGTATGAGAACACGTCTAATCCGAACCGACCACAGAACATCCCGACTAGTGCTAGTTATCTGACTAAGTCACTAGACGCGAATGAATGGCAAACGTATATCAACCAGTTGTTGCACGACATCCACCAATTCACCGGGACACCCGACTTAGATGACCAATCATTTGCTGGTACGCAAACCGGTGCTGCAATGGCGTACAAGCTAATGGGCTCGTTAACTACGTTCAAAACGTTCGTGGGTATCTTTACGAGCGGATTAATGCGGCGTATGAGCATGTTAGCAACGTATTGGACTAAGTTACCGGGTAGTGGTATCAACAACGACAGTCAAAACGACTGGGACAATGTTACCGTCACGATTACGCCTAACTTGCCTAATAACGTGCAAGATATCACGGCAGAATTGACTACGTTGACGCAAACTGGTGCCGTATCTAAGCAAACCTTACAAGATATTGCCTTCGAGTTGACTGGTGTACCGTCCGATCAAGAACAACAGCGCTTGAGTGATGAACAAGATGCTAACGATGAGCGTAACTCCAACATGATGCAAAACATGATGGACGACAGCAAGGATACAACTAGCATTCAAGGCAATCACCAACCGTTAGGTACTACTGGCGCACCAGAACCAACTGACGGTGATGGTGAGCCTGATTTAGGGGATGACTAACCGTGCAAAACTCGGCTTATCTCGAACATCAACACATTAACCAGTTGATTGCCCAAGACAATGCTAATGCTAAGCACTTGGACAACTACTACACGGCTGCGATGTCGATAATTGCATCCCACCTACAAGACTTTTACCGCGAATATGCGACTGACACGGGTCTTTCATTAACGCAAGTATCACAAAGCGTTAACGGGTGGGATTTAGCCAATTTCAAGCAAGCTATCGATACACTCATGCAAGACGTCACACCCGATAGTAACTTGCGTAAACGAATTGCCGTTGCACAAGCCCAAGCAATGATTGATAAGAAGCACACGATGGCTGCAATTGTCGGTGCTGGGATTGCGGCAGCAACGTTCAAAGCTCAGCAATACTCGAATCAAGAGTTACCGAACCAATTTACCAAGGAATTCAACTACCGTAGTCCGACTAATTACCAGAAAAAGCAATTGCCGTCTGAACCAAAGGACAATATCAAGGATTTTAACAATCGACTTTGGGTACATTCAGACGTGATGGTTACTAGAACACAAGAAACGCTTAACAATGCGCTTCGCAAGGGTGTTGACCAAGCAGGGATGAACAAGTTAACGCAAGTCAAGTCACAATCGACTAAGCGGACTAGCGACAATCTTAGCTCATCTGCTAATGACCTTGTTTCAAGAGTGCAAATTGCATTCCGGATCACTGCAATCAACAACACCAATGCTGGTAAGTCTGATGCATACCACAACATCACGGCTAATTATGTCAAGTGGATAACACAAGAAGATACGCATGTTTGTCCTCAGTGTGAGCCGCTTGACGGTAATGTATATCCGGTCAGTGGAGCACCAAAACCGCAAATTGACACGCATTTCCAATGTCGTTGTAGCACGATCAGGTGTAATGCTGATGGCGACCTACAAGATGTATATCCAGACTAACACTCGAATGAGTGTTTTTATTTTGTCTTTTCTAATCCAAGACGTTAAAGAACAGGATTCTTAGTTCGGATAACTTAAAACCATTAGTCTCTCGCGACTTAAAAAGAAAGGATTTTTATTATGCCAGAAGAAGACAAATTAAAGTACACACAAGACCAAGTCAACAAGATGCTTGCTCAAAAGGACAAGGAATCTTACGAGAAAGGCAGAAATGAAGCATTAGACAGCTTTAAAGACAAAACTATCTTCACGTCTGATGAATTAACTGCTAAGCGCAATGAATGGCTCAAAAAGGGCGAGGAGCGCGCGGCAATGTCAGCTGAAGAAAAAGCTAAGGCTGCATTCAAGGATCAACAAGATAGCTTAGCTGCCGAAAAGCAGAAAGTAGCCGAAGATAGACAGTCAATGGCTAGTGAACGAGCTGTTTACTCTGCTCAATCTGAATTATCCAAGCTTGGTCTTGATACTAATCTTGCTAGCTTTGTTGCAGACGTGGATAGCGATAAGCAATCTGAGAAGATTAAAGCTCTACAAGACGCATTTACCAAGTCTAACGACGAAGCTACTAAGAAAGCTCTTGAAGGCAAGGAAAATCCACAATCCGGGGATAACTCGCAAGGTGGTGCACCAAAAGACAAGAAAGTCGAAGATATGACACTTGCCGAACAGATGGCGTACTACAACGAGCATCCCGATGAACTAAATTAATAGGGGGAATTACTTATGGCATCACCAATCATTGGTGGAAATGTTACCAATCTAGCTAAGAATTTCGTGCCTCAAGTTTGGCTAAGATGGGTTACTGACCACTCAACACGTACTAACCGCTTTTTAAATAGCGGTGTCGCTACATCTAGCGATGAATTAACTGGTATCTTAGGTCAACCAGGGAACGGATTACATGTAACAATTCCACATATCCATTCCGTTGACTTATCATTACCAGTTCAAGACTGGAACAACCAAACTGACTTGTTTGCTAACGGAATCAATTCTTACACCGAAGAAGAAATCAAGTTCACGGACGCTCAAATGTTCGGTAGCTCTGACTACGATGACTACTTAACAGGTGCGCCTACTCTTGACGCGATTAGTCAACAATTCGCCGAATACTGGGCAAATATTGATGAAAAACGCATGATCCAAGTCGTTAACGCAGCATTCTTGAATCAAAATATTGCTACCGCTAAGGGTGTCAACATTGGTAATGCCAAGATGTTTGACCCAGGCGATGTTGTCTTAGCTATGGGACGCATGGGGGATGTTAACGGTGCTAATCCATCAACAATTGCTGTTAACTCCGGTACTTATGCATTCATGCGTAAGCAAAACTTGATCGAGTACTTACGTCCATCAGACGGTGGTACTCCAATTGCGACATATCAAGGTATGGCTATCTTACAAGATGATGACATCCCATTAGCTGCTGATGGTACTACAACTGCTTATATCTTTGCACCAAACGCATTGGTATACAGTACTGCTACTGCACCAAACGGGATTGCGACCGTCCGTGATGAAACTCACCAAGGTGGAATCACTGGTATCAAGCATGAACGTATCAGTATTGCCCACGTTTACGGGACTAGTGCTGACTTATCAACTGGGGCAAGTCCAGAAAACTGGAAGGCTGCCTTAGCTGACAGTAAGACACCAATCTACAAGCCCGTATCTGACGATGCTTTACGTCAAATCCGTATCATCAAGTACGACTTCAAGATTACTCCAGAATTTGTTGTACCTGGTGTTAACTCACCATTACAAACTAGTGGTAGCACTACTAGCTCACAGGTTCAAACAAATAGGAAGTGATTAAATGACTGTCTCAGTTGACCAAGTTAAGTCGGACATCAAAATATTCCAAAAGATGAGTGATGAGCACATCCAACTTGCAATTGGGATGGGCCAATCACAAGCTCAGTCGGACAAGATTGACCCGATTGCCTTTGATTCTGGCGTTATTTTAATGGCCAAGTACTATCTTTATATCGACTGGTTCAAAGGCAATGGTGGTGTCACTGGTGCGTCTGCTTTAGGCCAATCTCAAACGGTTGCTAATCCAGATGCAACTAGTGATGGCTGGCTCGCTTTGTACCAAGATATCGTTGATAGGTATGGCCAAGCTACCAATCTAGGAAGCTTTGATATGTATGACTGACGACTTTAATTATTTGCTGCTCAAGATTAAAGAATTACAGAAAATCAACAACTCACATATCTACATCGGTGTCCCGTATGACGATGACCATATGACCATGATCGGACTGGTCAACGAATACGGGACGCAAATTCAAGCAAAACCAGGCAAGTGGTTATGCATCCCAATGGTCGGTGCGCAGGGTAAAAAGCCTAGTGAGATACCGCACTTGTACAAGCGTGGTAATTCGTTGGGTGTCAACGACTCAACGCAACCGAACGGCTATCGACTATGCTTTGTGCTACGCAAGAGCGTCAAGATACCATCAAGACCGTTCATTCGGCACACACTTAGTCACTCAATTGGTGATTGGACTGACATGATTCAGTATTGTTTGCAACGTGTTTTATCTGAACGGCTATACAGTGCAGATGATTTTTTTAAAGACGTTGGCACACGTATGGTCAAGGACATGCAAAAGACAATCAAGGACATGACAGAACCCGCTAATGCGTCGTTGACGATTGCCAATAAAGGCAAAGACGATCCATTGGTCGATACTGGTAAGCTCATGAAGTCGATTATGTATGTTGTTGAGCATAAATAGGAGGAATTTATATGTTAAAAGTTGCAATTACTAATGGTGTTAAAGACGCTAACGGAAGTTACGCTGCACCAACTGATTTAACTAGTTACGCTTTCATCGCTTCAGATGAAAAACCACAAACTGCCCACATTGGTGGTTTAAACCCTGGGGATGAAGTTGCTGACGGTCAATACTACGTTGGTGAGTTCAATACTCAAGCAGAACGTTTTGTCGGTAACTTAATCAAAGTTAGTGCATTCGTTGCTGGTGGTGATCCAACACCTAAAAACATCACCGTAACCGCTACTGATGATGGTGCAGATGTAACTGCTAACAGCTCTGCTGCTGTTCAATCAAGCTCAGACGCTGCTAGTTCAGCACCTGCTAGCTCTGATTCAGTAAACAGTGCTAACTC
Organism: Nicoliella lavandulae; assembly: GCF_037546185.1. NCBI lineage: Bacteria > Bacillati > Bacillota > Bacilli > Lactobacillales > Lactobacillaceae > Nicoliella > Nicoliella lavandulae. The sequence goes on from NZ_JAWMWH010000003.1 coordinate 232,011, forward strand.
TGCTCAACCAGCAAGCAGCAACGTAAACCACTTATAAGATGGATTTCGTAAATTTCGATAGTTTCGATTTCATGTTCGACCGACTTTCACAGCCAATTACCGTTGACATCCCTTATAGTAACAGCAAGAAACGGGATGCACACGGTAAACCCATCATCGATAAAGGCCAGACGTTAGAATTGAACGAGCCAATCGTCAACGATTCTAATCCGAATCTGACGTTTACTAATCAACCTGGTGGTCAACAACCCCAAGCAACGATGTATTGGGAATCTAAGGCGGTCAAGAATGCACCTAAAGGCACAGTTATCAAGACTGCGGACTTAGGCTCGTTCGAGACCGTCTCAAGTGGTCAAGTCGTGACGGCTGATATCGTTTACTATCAATTGAAACGAGTTGGTGATGCAAATGACTAGCTTATCAGCACGCTTGTACGATGCGTTGATTGAAATTATTGACAAGTACAAGCCGTACGAAGATATGACTGTGACTCGTGAGAATGTGATTGGGGAACCACCCGATTACCCGTATATCTCGGTCAATCAATACGATGATCCACAACCCATTACACGTAGTCACATATATACACAACTGGCGGTGCCAGTACAATTTAAAGCCATTTCAGATGACGAGGACCAAGCCAAAGACTTGGGACTGTTCCTGAGACGGCTTTTTTACTACGAAGAACCGCTAGAACAACTAGATAACCAAGGCATTAAGCCGGTCAAATGTAGTTCGATTCCAGGCATCCCTAGTTATGCCGACAACCTAATTCAATTCGTATCAGGCGCTGATATGACGTTTGTCGTGATTGATGATGTTGTCGACTTGACTCGTGGTAATCAACGAATCGAAAAAGTTGGTGGCATAGTCACTGACCAAACGCATTCAACTGGTATTAATGCAATAAGAAAGGATGAATAGAATGCCTTACACAGTTAAGCAAATCTCTGATGTGCACTTAAAAGTCATCCTACACCGTCTTAGCACGGTTGGTGATAGACCATTAGTTGCTATCGGGACTCCATCTACTGATGGTCAAATGCATAGTTATATCTATGACAATATCTTTGATCTCGGTAATAAGTACGATGAAACAACTCAAGTGTACCGCGTGGCTAACAACGCTTGGGACGTAGATGAATTCCAAGGCAAAGAAATTGAAATCATCGAATACCCACAAGGTGCATTTACGGTTAAGCCACCAATCAACCTTGATGACATTAAGCAAGAAGCAAGTGCCAACAGCAATGGGGATGTGAGCTTAAGTTCTAGTAGTGCTAATAACACCACTGGTACAGCTAAACAAACCGCATCAAGTGCTGGGACTCAACGTCCTGGGGTAGCTTACGCCTTTGCTAACCACCTATACGATGGTTTCATGTTCGCTACTTTAGCTGGTGCAGCCGCACAACCTACGGCTCAAGACTACTTTGACCTATCTGACATGCTATACGACAACCAACGTGTTGCCTTAGTTGGTCAAACTACTGACTTAAAGGATATCTACAACGCATATCAACACGTTCAAGGATATCAAACTGACGATGCTAAGCTAGGTAACTTTGCAATGGTCTGGGAACCTAATTCCAAGAAATTCCCAGTCGGATCAATGCTAGGTTATGCAGCATCTAACTGGCCAGTTGACTTTAAGCACATTGGTAACTTAGACGACTTTGACGTTCCAGATGGTTTAACTCAAGACACGATCGATGTTTTAGACCAAATTAACGGGATGACGATTGAACAAACTGCTAACGATTATATGGTATCAAGTGGTAAAGCCTTAGCTGGTAACTACTTAGACCAATTCGTTAACACTCAATACGCTGTCGATGCTTACCAATTCACGCTTCAAAACTTCTTAAACCACAAGAAATTTGGTTATACACAAGGCGAAATCGACTTAATGGAAGTTGCCTTAAAGGAAACTGACGGGCAATTACTAGCTAAGCGCGTCTTGTACCAACCATCTGACATCACTGCTCAAAAGCGTGCTGATGTGTCCAATACTGACGTGAGTGAACGTGAATACAACGGCTTTAAGATCAAAGCCCAAATCAATGACGACATTGAAACAATCAACGGAATCATTGATATGACTGTTTAGGAGGTGGATTAGATGACACAAATCGGTATTACTGACGCTGGCCATACGGTTAACCTATCTGATAATCCGTTTGACCATGTTGCAATTACCTTCCCTAATTGGAAAGGCGGTAAGACACTTGAACTTACCAACGACTTAATGCAAGGTAACTCGTTCACGGTTACACCAGCAACTGCGGCGTTCCAAAACACGCAAGACTGGGGTGACAACTCACATTTCTCACACAGCAATGATCATAGTGCTACTGGTACTATCATTCCGGTGCAAGATAGTGACGTTGACAAGTTACTAATGGGTATCTTCAAGAAGTCCCACCCGGTTAAAGGCGACTTATCTGATGCGACCGCGTCAGAATGTGTCTTTAACGTGCGTTACTGGAACAGTGCTAATGGTAAAGAATTAAAGGCACAAGGGTGCTTAATCACTAACTTACCAGCGTTCGAAGTATCTAATGGTTCGAACAGCACTCAAAACGGGAACAGTTACCCATTCACAGCAACTGACTACGACTACACACCAGCAGCACCTGCTGACAAGAATTACGCAGTCGACTAGTCGAACGGACGGAGCAATCCGTCCATACATACTAAATTTAGGAGGAATTTATTACTATGACAGAACAATCTAAGGAAACTAAGAACAGTAATGATTTAGCAGCAACTCAATTGGACTTGATGACGAAGAATCGGACGGTCAAGAAGGTCAGCTATCAAGATTTAGAAGGTACTGATCATGAAGTCGAGGCCGCATTGAAGGACCCCGGTGATTTCTACTTAGCTCAAGCTATCGATATGGTGCAAAGTGCCGATGATACGAGTGATTACGTTGGTTTATACAGCTTGATCATGGATAAGGTTCTGTTATCACCACGCTTGACTTACCGCTACGAAAACGAACAGCTTAAAAAGGCAAAAGCAGACGTTCGCAAGCATACCATCACTGCAACCGACAAGAACGACAACGAAATTCATCTAGTAGTCAAAGTGCCAACTTATGAACGACTAGTTAATCTCATCTTCATGAGTACTCGACCAAGTAGTGCTACTAACATCACTGGATTAGTGACTGAATTAGCGAATGGCGTGCTATACGACATGAACGATAACAAGATTGACAACGACTTTTGGGAATATGGTAAGCCAGGTAACGGCTTCATGATGAGTGTGATTAACGAAACCCTTAGCTATCTTCAAAACGTTGCTAATCGTGACGGCTTCTTGTCCGTTATGAACGCGGGAATCACGTTTCTTACGCAAAAGGGCTAGTTACTCTGCGTTTGAAAAAGCTGATGGGGGTATTGATACCGAGCAAGTGCAAAACGTTGCTAAGCGCAATTTTCGGTATCGTTTTATCGCTAAGTGGTTGAACATCCCTATCGAAGAGGTGCGGTCAATGACGCACGATGAAATGCTGGTCGCGACTGAAGAGGCTAAATTGTTTTTAAAGCAAGACTATGAGAGCAGCAAGCAAGCGGTCAATAACGCGTTTGTGTCGATACTGAACCAGTTATTCGGAAAAGGTGGTGAGAACAATGGCAAGCAATGAGGTTGCACATGCTGGGATTGGTGCTGACGTTACGGTCAACGGCTTAGATAAGCTAGTACAAGCTAATAATGAGTTATCCAAGATGAAGCAATTTGCTTCTGACTTGAAACAATCGATGAACGGGATGCAAGTTAATTTCAAAGGAATGAGCGATTTTAACTCTGTCATCGATAAGCTTAGACAACTCAAGGACAACATCAATGCTAAGGTCAATATCGAGGTGTCTGGTGACACTAAGCTGCTTAGCTTAATGATGGACATCAAGAACCTTACTAGTCGGATTCAGTCCAGTATGCACTCGATAAATCGTGAAACGATGACCATGACTGATTCATTACAACGAGTCGGTGGCGAGTTTACACATGCTGCTATGACCAGTGGTGATTTTGAACATGTCATGAATCGAAACACCCAAGCGGTTCAGCATTTCGAAGAAACGTTCAAATCGATGATGCACAAGACGTCCGATGAAACTAGGGCACCGCTTACTGGTCTTGGTAAAATCCGTGAGAGCATGGATAGACTAAAGGCTGAAATGCCACACTCGAGCATCTTTAGTGGTGTCTTTTCGGGAACGTTAGCAGCTAATGCTTTTAGCGGTGCTATCTCAACTGTGACGGGCAAGATTAAAGAAGCTGCCGCAGCGGGGATGCAATATGACGTTGATCAACAAAAGATGAACGCCACATGGACGACCTTGACTGGTAATGCGACCAAGGCTAAGCAAGTCTTATCAGATGTTAACCAAATGTCAATTAAGACCGGTCAAAGTCTAAGTGTCGTTGATGAATCGGAACAAGGATTCTATCACTTGCACTCGAACAAGCAAGAAGCGTCCAAGATGACTAGCTCAATGCTGAACATGGCCGATGCTGTTGGACTACAAACGCCTCAAATCCAAGCGGTAACGCAAGATATGGTTAACGGGATGTCTCGTGGAACGATCAATAACGGGACGTTGAACCAAGTTAGCCAATACTTCCCAATGCTGCGTGAACAGATGGAGAAATATGAAGGTAAGCTGCACCACACTAGCCAAATTACCGGTAAAGAATTAGCTGCAATGGCTAAGTCGGGTAAGATATCCGGCCAAGACTTTGAAAATGTCTTCAATCAAATGGGACAAGACAAGTATGGTAAAGCAGCCGAAAACATGATGAAAACCATGAACGGGATGAAGAGAACAATTGAAGCCCGTGTTCCAGCGTTGCTAGGCTCGTTTGAAACTCCAATTATGAATGCTAAGAATCCACTATATGGTGCAATCTCTAAATGGGTATCTGACAAAAGGACTAACGAAGAATTTAAAAAGCTTGGTCAAGCCACCAATAAAGGAATCTCAACGATTACCGGTGCGTTTGGCAAAGCTTTTAATTTAGGTCACGGTACTCAAGCAATGGATAAGCTAATGAGTGATCTGACTAAATCAGTTACTAAATTTAGCGATTCGATTGCTAAACATGCACCACAAATTAAGGAATTTTTCTCGTTTGCTAAGCAATCCAGTGGAGCTGGGCTAAAGATACTGTTCATGTCAATGAAAGCCTTAGCTGAAGTAACAACACCATTTGTTAAGCTTGCAATTGCACATCCCAAAGCATTTACGATCCTATTCTCTGGTCTCTTTGTTAGCAAGAAGATTGGTAGTGCTGCTGTTAGTATGTACAGAATGGGTAGTGCTTTTAAAGGGATTACCAAAGGCATAGCTAGTACTAGAGCAGCTATGAAACTATTCGGATCAGTAACCAATGAAAACGGTGAAATTATTAAAACATTTTCCAAGAATGGTTTAATTGCCAAAGGAGCAACAGCTGCATGGGCTGGTGTGATGAAGGTTGCTACCGGTACTGCTAAATTGTTTGGCAAAGAAGGTTTAATTGCCAAAGGAGCAATGGCAGCTTGGACAGGCGTGACTAAGGCAGCAACCGCTGCTCAAAAGCTATTAACATTAGCATTTAAGTCCAGTCCATGGGGCTGGATAGCACTTGCAATCGGGGCAGTTATAACTGTCCTAGTTGAGCTTTATAAGCACTTTAAGCCATTCCGTGATTTATGCAATAACCTTGCTAAATGGTTCATGCAATCATTCGGCAACGTTATCAAGTGGGCAGGCAAGCTGCTTGGTTCAATTGGTGATTTAGCTAAGGGTGTCGGCAAATGGTTCGGTAATATCTGGCAAGCCGGCAAAGAAAAGTTTGCGCATCTCCGTAGTGATGTTGGTAAGAGCTTCAAAGGTATGGGTAAAGACTTAGGCAAGACACAACAAGATAGTAATCGGACGATGAAAGCTTATGTAGGCGTGTTCCATGATATCTTCACTGGTAACTTTAAAAAGCTCAAGAAAGACATCCCCGCATACTACAAAGGGATGTTCAACATCATGAAGGATATCGGTAAGGCTTCATTCGACTTTTTGAATGATTTAACCGGTGGCAGACTTAAGGATATGTGTAAGACTGTTGAAAAATGGGGCGACTCAATCAGTGACGCCTGGAAATCAACTTGGAATGGTGTTGGCCATTTCTTCGAAGGTATCTGGGACTGGATCAAAAAGACAGCTAGCGGTGGTATCAATGGTGTTATCGGTGTAATGAATGGCGGAATTGGTGCTATCGATGACGTTATTCACACCTTTGGTGGTTCATCGTCTGCTATTGGCAAGATTAAAGAGGTCCATTACGCAACTGGGACTGGTGCCTTTAGCTCAGTAAGACGACCAATCACGCGGCCTACAATGGCTGTTTTGAACGATGGTAACGATAGCCCTTCAACTCAGAACAGAGAAATGGTTATCCATCCTAATGGCATGGGTGAGTTGGTCCAAGGTCGCAACACCAAGCGATTGCTAGCACCGGGTACAGAAGTGCTCAATGCAGCTGAGACTAAGATGTTGCTCGGTATGGATCACTTTGCTAAAGGAACTGGGCTATTCAGCGGACTTGAAAAGACCGCGTCAAATGCTTGGAACACGACTAAGAACGTTGCCGGTTCTGCATGGGACGGTATCAAGGACTTTGGTGCTTCGATTGCTGAGAAAGTCAAAGAGCTTGGCAAGATCATATCCAATCCAATGGGCTTCTTAAAATCCATGTTCGGCAACTTGACCGGTATTCAAGGCGACTTGATGCAACAACTTACTCAAGGGATGTATGCCAAGGGTAAGGACGCGGCAACTAGTTGGTGGACTGAGTTGATGAAGATGGCCAAACAAGCCGAAGGCGGTTCATCTTCTAGTTCTGAATTGCTGAACGCCGTTATGAAATATGGTTCTGGTCACAAGTATGTATGGGGTGCAACTGGTCCAGATAGTTTCGACTGTTCTGGATTAGTACAATACGCCTTACACAAACTAGGTATTGACTACCCTAGAACGTCCGGTGCTCAAATTGAACACGCTCAACACATTACACGCTCACAAGCACGGACTGGTGACTTAGTTGGTAATGGTGAGCATATCGGGGTTGTTGCTAATGATAGTGCTACTAAGTACTTTTCAGCATTCAACCCCAGCTCAAAGCCTAATATATTGATGACACCACTTAACAGCACTTACTTCCCTGGCACGCTGCAATTCGGACGTGTTCAAGGACTACGCGCTAACAAGTCTAAGTCAAGCAAGGGCGATGATAACTTAATCGCTAAGCTCATCAAGTCTGAGACTGGTGGATTCTTGAAATGGGTTGCTAAACACATGCAAAGCGGCGTTGGTGGTAGCTTTGGTAATCCAGCTGGTGACGGTGTTAAACGCTGGATTCCGGTTATCAAGAAGGCTGCTAGTGCAATGAACGTATCGTTGAGCAGCGGTAAATTGAGCCAAATCCTTGAAGTTATGCAAGGTGAATCTGGTGGTGATCCGACTGTTACTCAAAAGGTACAGGATGTTAACTCTGCCGAAGGACACCCAGCACAAGGGCTACTGCAATTCATTCCTTCGACATTCGCTCATTACGCTGTCAAAGGCCATGACCAGATCAAGAATGGTTATGATCAACTGTTAGCGGTCTTTAACGATAGCAGCTGGGAAAGTGACTTGACCACACATGGTTGGGGCCCTACTGGTAGTCGTAGACGTGCTAAGGGTGGTAAGACTCGCAAGGGTGAAACCTACCTTGTTGGTGAAGAAGGACCAGAATTGTTTACGCCGCCAGAAGATGGCAAGATTATCTCGCACGGTCAGTCCAAACGGATGATCAGTAAGATGAATCGTAGCTCATCGGTCAAGTATCAACCAATTATCAACATCAAGGGTAATCCTGACGATACTACGATTGAAAAGCTAAGCAAAGCGCTTGAAAAGCATGGTGATACGCTCATGGATATGTTGGCAGACGGTATGGGTTTTAACGATGAAGGAGGTTTGACGATCTAATGGCTAGGAAGAAAGATGCTGAAACTGTAAAATACGAGCGTGAGTTACGAGCGCAACGAATCAAGCAAGCAGATATTAGAACAAAAGAAGAAGCCACTAAATCGGCTGCTAATGCGTCTAAATTAGCTGCTGAAAAGAAAGCTGCATGGAACAAGGCAGCAGCGTCTAATAAGTCTAAATCAAGCTCAAATAGCTCGTCTAAGAAAGATGATAAGCAAGCCTCGGCTGGTTCAGATGTTAAGACTGTTACAAAAATTATGAATGGGCATGTAGTCAATTTGGTAGTTAATAATAAATCGTCTAAAAAAGAGACCGCTGCCGAGGAGAAAGCTAATGCTAAAGAGCGGACTAAGATGCGTAGTCTTGATAAACGTATCAAGGGTGATTCTACAAAATCATTAACTAAACATGCTGATTCACTCAGTGATAAGGTCAAAAATACCGCTCATAAGATTGGTAAAGCTGAAGAAGCAATCCGAAACAACCAGAAGATTCAAGATAGCTATCAAGATTATTTGAATGCCAAAGGTGGTGCAGCTGGTTCTGCTAATGAAAACATCAAAGCAATTGACAGTAAAATTGCTGACATCACCAAACAGATTGCTAAGTCTAAGCGCAAAAGCGAAAAAGAATCTTTACAAAAGCGCATTGATAGCCTTAACAACGACCGCAAGAAAGACGTTGATACCATCGCTAAGTTCAACAATGGTTCTGAGTATCAAAGCTGGTTAGCTAAGAACAAGCGGGCTACAGCTTCGATTAAGCAGATGAAGAAATCAATCAGCGCAATGAAAATTCGAAAATCAAGATACAAAGACGAGTTAAGCCACTATAAGAAAGAAATTAATCGGCAAAAGGACGCTAAGCAAAAGCATCTTGAAAAGAAGAACAAAGGAAATATTGAAAAGAAGATTAAGGACGATACTGACTCAATTACAAAGCGCAAGCAAAAGCTGACTTACATTTATCGTGATGATTGCAAGTCTGACACGTTAATCAAACTGCTTGAAACCTCGCCTAGTGAGCAAAATCAGGTTAATGCACCCCAGAAATCCATTGATAGTGGACTACCATTGGAACATTTTATACAAAACTCTGGTTTAACATTGAGTGGGCAATATGCTATTTATGAACCAACTTATGCCAAGCGTGTATCAGTTTATAACACACTTCGTAAGTGGCAGAATGACGGAGTCGCTATTCATATTCGTGGTTTCACACATTGGGACCACGTCTTGATTAGTAGTCTTAGCCGTAGTACTGCTGCTGAGTCGAATGGTAATGCGCTTATCTTGAACATCGAAATGCAACATGCTCGAGTTGCTAAGATTCAATATGCTAAGCAAGCGCAAGGCAAAAAGCATAAAGCTAAAGGCTCGAAGAAGGCCGGTACAAGCAAGACAAAGCACCGCTCGGTCAAAATTAAACCGGGGATGACTTACTCACAAGTATCTGCCAAGATGGGTATCAAGGTGTCCGAGTTGCGCAAGCTCAACCCTAAGTACAAGGACATGTCACTACCTGTTGGCGGCAAGATGGAGGTGTCTTAGATGGTGCATGACTACATTCCAGTCGACATTGACGCAATCATGGACGGTGGCTATACCCAGTTGATTGACCTAGATAGTGGGACTTACGAGTTTGCTTTCTACTTTAATCCGATCAACCGTGTTTTCTACGTTGATTTACACGATGAAGACGGTAACGATATCAAGGCTGGTGAGCCAATTTGCTTGAACCAACCGCTATGGCGCAATGTTAACAAGGACAAACTACCGCCCGAGACAATTACGCCGCTAGATGAATCGGGAATCGCTACGACAATCAAGCCGTCTAACTTTGGCGATACTGTGCAGCTATGCATTGACAATATAGGAGATGATAGCGATGACTAAACTAGCCGTCAGCACGCGTGGATACTTTCTCGGATACCGTACTAAAGTAATCTTTCCGAAGATAACCTTTGATACCCGTGAAGGTTGGGACATGACGTGGGAAGTCACGTCAACTGATGCTGGAGATGCAACTAGTAATACCGTGACCATTTCTAACTTGTCAAAGAAACACCAAAGCATGATCAAAGTTGGCGACCCGATTGAGCTCAAGACTGGCCCAACTGACTTATACGGAACACTGGTCAAGGGTACGGTTACGAACATATCAGCATCACAAGACGGGACTGACTCAACGTTTACTATCATTTTTCAAGAAGCACGTGGTTATGTTGAGGCAGGTAAGATTTACAACAAATTCAACGGGACTAAGACCGTCTCTAAGACGTCTAAAACACCGTCTGGTAAGTTATTAACCTATAAGAAGAAACAGGTTAAAAAGCTCAATATCGCATTCAAAAAGGGCTCGACTGCTAAGCAGATAATCACGCGGATATGTAGTGAAGCCAACTTTAGTCTTCGCAAGTTAAAACTGAAGGAAAATTTGATATACAAGAAAGGCTACACGCTATCTCAGAAGCCGTATGAAGCATTACGCTCCATTGCCAAGAGTTGCGGTAGCCTTCTGTATATCAGAGATGGCAAGATTGTAATTGATGCACTGACTGAGCCGAATCCGTTCAACGAACATATCTTTTTTAGTTTTCACTCTGGGTTGCTTGCTGAACCCACGATTAACAACAATTCGGGCAAGATTCCGCTAATTACGATTGATACGCTCGAAGATCCACGGGTTAAAGCGGGCTCAGTGATTTACGTTAAGTCACAATTGCTAGATACGACATCACGGGTACAGAGTGTCAAGCATAGTTTTAACCCCGATAACGGATACACGATGGAGGTGACTGGATATGGCGAAATTACATCATAATCGAATTGCGGTTGACCAACGGAATAAGCACAAGAATTTCTTTGGTGACCAACTCCCCAAGTACATTAGCAGTCAGATTCATTGCATGGAATTGGCACGGGTTAAAAAGTACGATACGAGCACGCATAAGTGTGAGCTAGTCCCGTTAGCTTTGCAAAGTGACGATGACAAGCGTGCTAACCTGCTCGAAGTCGAAGTGCCATATGACATCTGGCATCGTGATGAGGTTCTAGAAACGTTGGTCAAGGACTACGATTCACGGACTCATTCCAAGCTTAAGTGGGAAAAGCTCAAGAAAGGTAGCGTGGTGTTAGTTGGTTTCATGGACAGGGATACTGATAACTTTACCGGTTCAGCGACTAACTACAAAATTAAGCCCGAACGGATGCACTCACTTAACGATTCCATTGTGTTGGGGGTGTATAAACCATGAGCAAATACGCGTTTGCATTAGATGATGATGGTGATATCAAGTACAACGAAGACACCGGGACGTTCGACATGGTCTCGGCTGATGATGAGGTTACTCAATATTTGTACTTGCTGCTTGGGACTAACCTAGGCGAGTTAACTTGGAACGAAGATATTGGCTTACCACAGCAGCAGCTAATCTTGATGGGCGATGATGAAATGGCTGTACAAAGTATGATCAGCAATTACCTTGAAGAGATGCTCGGTACCCAATTCGTTGACTTGGATATCACACATTTTGAGGTCGACAACGAGAATCGACTCACTAACTTGCAGTGCTCGGTCACTATGAACACCGAAGATGGTGAGTTAACGCTCGATACAGCAATTAGTAACGATTCAGAAAGAGGAGGTGCATAAGTTGGCATATGATGAAAATCAAGGCGCATTCACCCTAGATGACCTAGATACGCTTAGACAGGTCGCAAACCAGCTATTTCAAATTCAATTTGGCATGGGTATCGACTTAGACGATGCTCAGACACCGGGGATGCTAGCTGCTATCTTGGCTTCGATAATGCAACGGTTTGAACAAGAATTGCAAGCAACGGTCAATAACTTTTTCGTCTTGCTCAGTAACGGGCAAGCGGTTGATGATCACGGGGTAGACGAAGACATCTATCGTAAGGTCGCTCAGTATAGCTATGTAAATTTACAGATTGATTGCTATGTTGATTCACCCACGATCATTCCGGATGAGTCCGAGTTTTCAACTAATGATGGTCATATCTTCAAGATTATTGACGGTGATGTGACGGTCTCAACACCAGCTTTTATCGATGATGGTAAAGGCAACGTGACCGCTTTGACTGACGAAGACGGTCAACCACTAGGACGGGTGTCAGTACAAGCGCAATCGCTTGAGACTGGTTACTCGGAGAACGTCTTGCCGAACACGATTACCAATGCTGAGCAAAGCATTGACGGGGTAGTCAGCGTGACTAATCCAGAAGGTAGCATTGGTGGGACTGATGCTGAATCAGATGATTTGTTGAAAAAGCGGATCATTGATACTCGAGTCGAAACACCCGCATACTCGCCAAATGGTGTCGTAGCAGCGTTGAAGAACCTACCGGATGTGACTGACGTTAAGCTAGTCAATAATCGTAAGCACGACACTGACAAGTACGGCAATCCGGGCAAGTCCGTTCACGTCTATGTAGTGGGTGGTGACCATCAAGAAATTGCCCAAGCGTTGTGTGACCACCTATACCCAACGACACAGACGATGGGTAACATTAGCGTCCCAGTTAGTCGCTCAGACGGCATCAGTGAGAACATGCAGTTTGACACGGCTAATGCAGTGCCAATCTATGTGACCGTTGACTTGAACGTTGATGAAAATATGTTCGATTTTGACAACGGTATCAATGCAATCAAGCAGAACATCACTAACTATTTCGACACAATTCGCATGGGTGATAACGTGGTGTATAGCAAGCTGTTCGCACCAATTTATCAACAATCGGGTGTTGAGTACGCTAATATCAAGATTAGCAAGGACAACAGCGTGTTCGTCACGACTGACCTTAGCTTTAACGACTTTGATTTGCCAATCGTTAACGACAAGAATATCATCGTTAACTTGAATAAGGTAGGTGATTAGTCATGCTAGTGAGTGATGAGAACCTAACTGATGAGGCTTATTTAGAACGATTACAACAATCGTTCCCAGCTGTCATGAACCAGCAAGATGACTCGACTAATCAGAAGCTAATCAACATCTTTAGTGGTATTGAAAATTATTACAAGAACCAGCTGCTAGCGATGAATGATTTGAATATTCTCGAGAACGTCAAAGGTGATATGTTAACACAGCTAGCGTTGGACTGGAATATCAGACGGATTGATAACGATGATGGATTCTTGCGTTTTCAAATCCGTTTTGCGATGTGGAAGCGTCACTTGGGCGTGGGTGTCAACGATATCAAAGAGTTTATTGCTTTCATTCTTAACGTTAAACCGAATGACTTTAATATCAACGCAACTGGGATGGAAGACATAGAAGTTACTGATATACCTTTTAACTTTAGTCGTAGTGATCATTCAGACTTGAAAGTCGATCTATTGATCAATGCACTTGAAAGCGTGTTACCGACTGAGTTTGACTTGACCAACGTGGAATTTATGAAGACATCAAGCATGACACTTTATCTTGGTATTGCAGTTCAGCATGGTCAAATCAAGCGAGTCTGGCAACGACCATTTAGCTATGATAAATCGGTCGTTAGCCAGTTTTACCTTGCTAATGGAATGAATGGCGCTATTGCACAAATTAAGCATGTAAAGCAACGATAGGGGGAATTTAATTGGCAACACCAAACGTAGGTATCTTGACTCAAAAAGGACTTGATATGTTCAACAAGGTTGAAGTTGGTCAAGACACTATCACATACACCAACATGGTCTATTCAAGTGATAACCTAATGGATAAGACCGATGAACAATTAGAACAACTAATTGACTTGAACAGCAAGGATTTAACATTACCAACCCAGTCCTTCATCAACACAGATGGCGTAACCGAAGTTCGCTCATCTGGCAATAATAAGGGTGTCGCTAGCGGATTTTACGTAAACGTCTACGGAATCTACGCCCACGGTACTGACGGAGTAGAATTCTTATATGGATTGACTGTCGATGATAAGCCTAGCTATGTAACGCCTTTTGATGGGGTGTCTCCGCAATCTCTTGTCATGAGTTGGCAAGCTAAGATTAGTAAGACTCAGAACGTAACATTAACTGCTACTACTGCTGTCTATGCAACAATTGATGACTTAGCTAATCAACAAGATTCACTCATCAAGAAAGTTAGTGAAGAAGGATTTATTAAGTCTAATGACGATATTAACTTTACTGGTAAACTTCAACATAGTGGATCAGACATTGCAACCGAAGTAGATGCCAAATCATATGCAGATAGCGCATATTCACACGCTAGTTCAGATTTAAGTAATTACGCTAGTAGTAACAATTTAAAGTCGAGCGTTGACAATCTTCAAGTTACTAAAGTCGATAAATCAGAATTGCAAGGACTATCTGACAACATTACGAACACGATTAATCCAAAATTAGATAGTAAAGCTGACAAGTCAGATTTGGATACGACTTTCCAAAATGCAGTTAACGTATCTAAAAAGTATACCGATGACAGCGGAATTCTAGTCAAGCCATATAGTAATTATGACGATGCTTACAATGCTGCCAAAAGCTCTAATGTTAAAGGTTTGTTTTTATATCCAATGATCAATGGTCAAATGGGTAAAGCTGTTAACTCAAGCATAATTTATAGTTACGGGAACGAAGCTTTGCCAGATGTAAGAGTTGAACTAACGAATCCTGATACAAGTCAATTCACGTTTACTAACGCTTATGTAACAATTAATCAAAAAACTATGGTAGCTACTTTACATGGTAGTATCGTTACTAAAACAAGCATAGGTAGCGGTAGGACTGTTGCAAGTTTAAACATCAAGCAATTCGGTATGAATGTGGTCGCGTACAGCTATCTTAATTCACAGTCAATTAGTGTTAATACTAACTATAATCTAGAACAATTAGTAATTAAGAATAACTATGATAATAGTAGCGGTACCACTTACAACATTGAGGGTTGCATCGTTAATCTAGCTTATGACGCTAACGCTAAGGCTAAGATTAGTGGCGACTATGAAGAAGCAGTCCCGCCACTACTATCAAAATACGGAAACAGTTCATACTATAACAAAGTTGTATATGTAGATAACATAGATGATTTTAGCGATTCGCCTTCTAACTCAAGCTTTGAACCTAATAATGAATTCACAGATGTAGATAGGGGCAAATCTGCACTAGTAAAAGCATTTAGAGGTATTTCTTTTGATTATATTGTCATTAAAATGATTGGAAGTGGTAATTACTACTGGAAAGACTTTAGCAATTGGAATACCGGAAATAACGGGTTTCTATTCTAAACATAAGGAGAATATTAAATTATGAAAATTTACGCAAAACTAAACGATAACAAATCTTTACAAACTTACTCAACAACCGCAATCGATGGATATACAGAGCTAACCATTGATGCAGCAGATGCTCATTTTTTAGGCGAAAATTATAATTTAATGTGGGCTGATGATAACGGCCTTGTGCATGCTGATAACGTTCCAGCAACTAGCTACGAACGTAAACTCGCTCAAATCGAAGCTAATATCGATACTAAGTCATCTGAAATTGATGGTAAAGTCAAGGACATGCAAGATAAGATTGATGAAGCAGACGATGCTAAAACTAAGCTAGAAAACGAAATCAGTGTTATGAATACGCAATTAGACAACGCTCAAAAGGCAACAATGGCCGTACAAGCTATGATTGCGCAAACTAAATAAGGGGGACGATATTAATGTTTGGATTATTAAAAATGGAATACGGTTGGGGTTGGTTAGGCGCTGACGAACTAAAGATGTACGTTAATTGGGGCTCAATCACGCAAGAACAATACGACCAAATCACCGGCGCTAATCAAGCAACACAATCTAGCGCTACTGACAGTCAATCCGCTGCTCAATCTAGCGCGGCAGCAAGTCAAACACCAGCTAGCTCAGCACAGCCAAGCGCTCAACCACAATCAACTCAGTCCAGCGTAACTAGCAGCAACTAGTTGCGCTTTTAATTTGCACAAATAAGGAAGTGACTAGATGCGAGTTTTGAAAAACATTCGATACTACGGTGAAACCACAGCGATTGCAGTCGTGACCTTCCTCATGGGGTTGTATATCAGATTCCATGTCAACTACCTTGATGACCCCCGTGTCACGCCTACGCCCTTTTTGCCGCCACCCGACTATCGTGAGTTGCTAGGGTTTGCGGACGACTGGTGGTTCGCAACGCTCTTGATCATCGTTAGTCTTGTGTTACTGCTCGGTGTGCTGCTAGACAGTATCAAGCTAATCAAGCCGACTATCTCGGTGTTGTCATCAATATATCTAGTCTTAGCACTAGAATTCTCAGCACGGGGAATGCTTGAGCCGCACTTTAACATTAGCTGGGCGGGGTGTTTGATTGCCGTTATAGCAATTCTAAACATCATGTTCAAGCTCGGCAGGGGTGGTGATCGTCATCCGTAATTTCGATTGGGCTGGATTCTCAGCCGTAATCACCGCTGCCGCTGGTATCTTCGCGTCCTACTTTTCTTTCAATCGTGGTAAAAACAAGGACAAGATGGAAGCGAAGGAGAAAGAACGTCAAGGTCAGCAAGATAACTATCAACAAATCATCAAGAATTACCATGATCAGTTCGAAGACCAGCGTAAGACTAACGAAGCTATGCAGAAACAAATCGATGATCTGCAGAAAGACAACAAGTATATTCGTGACGAGCTTAACAAGTTGCAAGATGAGAATGCTAAGGTGCGCAGCGAGAACCACGCACTGATTGTCTTGAACGATAAGCTCAAGCAGGACAACGATAGTCTTGCTGCTGACAACAAAAGTTTGACGGTCAAGGTCACGACATATCAGACCAAGTTTGGTGAAATATAGAAAGAAGTGATGAAATGGACGTAACGGATTACATCCTATTATTCGCGGTCATCGTCGGTGCTACGGTGACCGTTTGGCACGAGTTTAACAACTACTTAGTCAAGCAAGAAGCTAAGAAGGGTGCCAAGTACAAAGCACTAGTGGACAAGTCAGTCTATCTGAACCACATCGCAGCGTCAGTCGTTGCATCGGTCGCAGTCAATCCGCAGATTACCAAGTCGGAATCAATGGACGCTGCGTTGTCCAAGTTCTCGGCATTGCTCAATGCTAAGGGTATTAGCAACATATCGACTAGCATTGCGCGTGGCTACCTTGAAAGCAATTATCAGACTTACAAGCACAATCTAGGCGGGGACGTACATCAATCAGTGACCACGTTAACTGACGATGCAATCAACGCAATGCTTGACGGTCAAACGACTAAACAAGCACCAGTTAACCAAGGGGGTGTCGACCATGTCTAGTGTACTAGTTACGGATCACTCCGCATATAACGACAGCAGCGTTAGCTACTTCAAGAATTTAGCTAGCAAGGGTGTTAAGAGTGCCTTCGTTAAGCTATCTGAAGGGACTGGTTGGAAGTCTGACGTTGCACCTTTGCAAATCAGCAATGCTTTCAAGTCCGGCATGAAGACGGTCGGTGCTTACCATTTCTTCCACGGCAATGGTCGTCCCGAAGCCCGCTACTTCTTATACTGGGTCAAGCGTTATAAGCTCGACACGACTACTCCACTCATGATTGATGCTGAAACACCCGACATTGGTGGGACTAGCAACATCAACGAATTCCTCGATGAGCTAGTCAAGTACGGCTATAAGCGTGTTTTCGTGTACTCGATGCAAAGCTACTTTGGTGTACGGATTTTCCCCAAGTATCTCAAGCATGATGCTAAGCTATGGGTTGCTAACTATTCGGGTGGCTTTAGCATGGATAACGTCACGCTTTGGCAATTCACTGATAACTTCAGTGGCACTTCAACTGACGCTTCACGTTGCTATTTCCCATCTACGCTAGGGTTAGACGACAAGGTTGCTAAGCCCGATAAGGTCAAGATTGGTAACAAGGAATACTTGACCACCGGAACACACTTCAAGGTCACTAGCCTGGGTGGTGTCAATGCTTACAAGGACAGTCAGTTGACCAAGCCAGCTGGTATCCATCGCAACACTGGCTATGACGTCTATGGCAAGGTTGTCTATGACGGGAAATACCCACGGATCAAGACTAAGTACGGTAACTACTACACAACACGTACTGATTTAGTTCAAAGAATTAAATAGTATGCTATAATACATGTAGTTCATAAGACTATAGCGGATAATCAAGAATAGATAATTAAGCCTACTGCCCTAATGGGCGGTGGGCTTTTTTATTTACCTAAAATTAATCGTTAAACACGAAAAATCGTTTTTAATATTAATATGTACATTGCTCCCCAGAATATTTGACTACCCCACTGACTAACCTTTGCAAGATAGAATAGGATAGTATGGTAAAGTTAAAGCCGCTAAAAGCGCTGTAAAATCAATTTTAAAAGAAAGTGATAAGTTATAATCAACTGGCTTGTGTTTTTCTTCACAAAGGATTATGATAAGGGCATAAAATAATATTACGAAATATTCTTGCGAATATTAAAGGAGTTTTGATTATGAAGGTTATTGTTATTGGTTGTACTCATGCTGGTACTTTCGCTGTTAAGCAAATTTTAAAGGAACACCCTGATGCTGAAGTAACTGTGTATGAAAGAAATGACAATATTTCGTTCCTTTCATGTGGAATTGCACTTTACTTAGATGGTAAGGTTGCAGATCCTCAAGGATTATTCTACTCTAATCCTAAAGAACTAGCTGAACTTGGCGCTAACGTAAAGATGTTACATGACGTTAAGTCAGTTGATCCTGATAAGAAGACCATTGAAGTGGAAGACTTACAAAGTAAGCAAACCACTAATGACAGTTATGACAAGTTAGTTATGACTACTGGTTCACGGCCAGTTGTTCCTCCAATTGAAGGGGTGGACAATAAGAACGTATTCTTCTGTAAGAACTGGCACGATGCCCAAGTGCTCTTTGAAAAAGCAAAGGACAATAAGCGGATTACAATCGTTGGTAGTGGTTACATTGGTGCTGAATTAGCCGAAGCATACTCTAACCATGGTCATGACGTTACCTTAGTTGATACTAATGATCGAGTAATGTCCAAATACTTTGACAAGAAATTCACTGATAAGATTGAAGATAGCTACAAGAAGCACAATGTAAAGCTTGAATTAAACCAATTAGTTTCTAAATTTGAAGGTGATGATGAATTAACCATTACCACTGACAAGGGTCAAATCAAGACTGATATGGCCATTCTATGTGTCGGTTTTAGACCTAACACTGAACTATTAAAGGGTAAGGTTGACATGTTACCAAACGGTGCCATTAAGACTAATGATTACATGCAAACTTCTGATCCTGACATCTTTGGTGCCGGTGATAGTGTGGCTGTTCACTACAACCCAACTGGTCAAGATGCTTACATCCCACTTGCCACTAATGCAGTTCGGCAAGGAATCTTAGTTGGGATGAACATTGAAAAGCCAACTACTAAGTACATGGGAACACAATCATCATCTGGATTACAATTATACGATGACACGATTGTATCAACTGGATTAACGATGGCTAATGCTACTCAACAAGGAGTAGAAGCACGCGAAGTAGTAATTGAAGATAACTACCGTCCTGAATTTATGCCAACTACCACTCCAGTATTAATGTCCTTAGTTTATGATCCTAAGACTAGACGGATTCTTGGTGGTTCCTTAATGAGTAAGTATGATGTATCTCAATCTGCTAATACGTTATCTGTATGTATTCAAAACCGGAATACTATTGATGATTTAGCAATGGTTGATATGTTATTCCAACCAAACTTTGACCGTCCATTTAACTATTTGAATATTTTAGGCCAAGCTGCACAAGCTCAAGCTGACAATCAATAATTTAAATATTAAGTAAAGAGCATCCGATTGGGTGCTTTTTATTTTTGTCTAAAATTTAATACGATTAAATAGCAATCAAAGTGGGATTATGTAATAATGAATAGCATGATTAATTACGAAAGGATGTTCGTCTAATGAGTTCGGTTTATGATTTTACTGAAACTGAAATGAGTGGCCAAAGCTTACCATTAAGTCAGTACAAAGGTAAGGTACTATTGATTGTAAATACTGCTAGTAAGTGTGGCTTAGCAGGACAATTAAAAGAGATTGAAGCTCTATATAAGAAGTACCATCAAGACGGCTTAGAAGTATTAGGCTTACCATCAAACCAGTTTCACAATGAATTAGCAGATGATAAAGCAACCAGTGAATACTGTCAGTTACACTATGGAGTAACATTCCCAATGACCAAACACATTCGGGTCAATGGTCGTGATGCAGATCCATTGTTTACCTATTTGAAGGATGAATCAGGCCACGGTCGCATCAAGTGGAACTATACTAAGTTCTTAATTGGTCGGGATGGTCAATTGATTCATCGGTATGCCCCAATTACCAAACCAGAAAAAATGGAGCCAGAGCTTGTGACTGCATTATACGATGAAGATTAGGAAGCGATGAAGGAATGGCACTTCGTAGAACGCATATCGCTGCTTCAGAAGCACTAGTTTTAGGTGGATTATATTTTACTAACCAACCAATTTCGGTCGAAATGATTAGTGTTTTGGGGGTCTGGATCGGCGCTCAAATGCCAGATATTGATGTTAAGAATACACGGATTAACCGGTTCTTTGGCGTTTTTGGGTTCATTTTTTCGATGCAAAGGCACCGAACCTGGACGCATAGCATTTGGGCAGTTATATTAGCCGGAGTGGCTGCTTATTATTTACCGGTGTTTAGCATTATGAACGCTAATTTCATGGATTTAAATTTTCAGCGGGTGTTTTACTGGGCGGTTTTTGCCGGCTACTTATTACACTTAGTTGAAGATAGTTTTTCCAAGCAGGGCGTGCATTGGTTCTATCCGTTTTCACTTCATGAGTCATATAAGAAGTATCGCCGTAGTGGTGGACGCCGTTCGAAATGGTATTACTATCAAACCGGTGGACCGGCAGAACGATTGTTCTATCTTTGTGCAGTGTTAGCAATCGTATATCTGTCGATTATGATCTTTTATGCAAATTATCTAATAAAATAAGGAATTGGCTTTTGCCAATTCCTTATTTTTGTCTATTCAATTGAAATTAAACTAATTTTATTAGCACCATCAATATCTTTAATTTGCTCTAGCAATTCATCGATGGTGATGTGCATGTGGGTTAAATCAAGTGAAATAACAACACTTGCAACATCGTGAATGGGGATGTTTTGGTTGATTGTTAAAATACTGGCGTCACTATTGGAGATCGTTGCTAATACCTTTGACAATAAGCCCCTTCGATTATCCAGCATAAATGAAATTAGGGCCTTTCGATCCCATGAAGCATTACTGGCTTCGTATACTAAATCTTTATACTTATAATAACTACCACGGCTAATGCCGACTTCCTTAACCGCTTCACTAATTTTTTTAACCTGGCCAGTATCTAATAAATGCCGCGCTTGAATTACCTTATCGAAGGTTTCTGGCAATAAAGATTGGTCAACAATGTAGTATTTATCGATTTTAAAGCACCTCGCTTTTCGCTCCATGATTATCAACCATAATTGGGACAACTTGCCATTCTGGAAATGCTGCTTTAATTTGGGCGACTAATTGTGCTTTAATTGTTGGTTGGTCAGTCACTGCCATCATGGTCGAGCCACTACCACTAATGTAAAGCACGCTATTGAATTGATTACAAATTGCCTTAATTTGGTCGAAATGATGGATTAATTTTGCTCGATATGGTTCGTGCATGCGGTCATTCATTGCTTCTTTTAGCTGGCTTAAATTACCAGTTTCAACTGCATGCGTCATTAATAAACTATGGCTAACTTGATGGGTTACGTCAGGGTAACTCATTTGACTTGGCAATACCGACCGGGCTGCTGCCGTGCTAATTTTGAAGTTAGGGATAATGGCAACGAATTGCAATGCCTTGTTTACTGGATATTTAACCACTTGGACTTGTTGATTGGAATCAACGAATGCCATACATAAACCACCAAAAATAGCTGGGGCAACATTATCTGGATGACCTTCCATTTTAGTTGCGATTTCTAATAGTTCTTGATCGTTAAGTGGGAGGTCAAACCATTGATTAGCACCCACTAGTCCGCCAACGATGCAAGCAGCAGAACTACCCAATCCTCTAGAAACAGGGACGTTGGTGTGAATTTGAATGGATAGCTTAGGAACGGGTTGGTCAATGGCATTACAGACAGCTTTGAAACCCTGATATACTAGATTATCTTCATTTTGAAATTCGCTTGGACAACCACTGATTGTTAAATCAGCATTCGAATTATGTTCAAACGTGAATTTTGACTGCATGTCAACAGCTAGTCCAATGCAATCAAAACCTACTGATAGGTTAGCACTAGTGGCGGGAACCGTAACTTTAATCATGCTTGAACACCTCCATTGAACGTTGGTATACAAAGTCAGCCATTTGGCTTGGTTCAATGACAGGAGCTTGATCTTCAGGCAGTTCCCATACTTTAGCTAGGTTAGCTGGAACTTCAACACCAGTTGCTTTAAAGATGGCTTGAGTGGTTTTGATTGGATCGTCATCGTGGCTGCCCAACACTGCATCGGCAACCGCATCCACGAATTTATAAGGGCTAGCGGTACTCAATAATACCATTGGTGTATCAGGATCTTGGGCTTGGGCCGCTCTCATTACGGAGTAACCAGAAGCAGTATGGGGATCCATTAGATAATGATACTTATCAAAGACTTCCTTAATTGAAGCTTCAATTTGTTGATCATCACTAAATCCACATGCAAAGTCTTTTTGGATGGATGCTAATAATGATGGAGTTACCTCATATTTTCCAGTAGTTTCCAATTGATCCATCAATGATTTAATATATGCAGCATCCCCACCACTCTTATAGAAAAGTAGCCGTTCGAAATTACTAGAAATTTGAATATCCATACTAGGGGCCACCGTTTTAAAGAATGGGCGGTTACGGTCATAAACACCGTTGGTAAAGAAATCTGCTAGCACCTTATTGGAGTTACATGCCACCACTAACTTTTTAACGGGTAGTCCTAATAGCTTTGCGTAATAACCAGCTAACACGTCCCCAAAGTTACCAGTTGGCACGGTAAAGCTAATTGGGTCACCAAGTTTAACCTTTCCAGCATCAACCAATTGTTTGTATGCATTAAAGTAGTAAACGATTTGCGGGATTAAACGACCGATATTAATGGAATTAGCACTTGAAAGGTTAATGTCTTTTCCTAATCTTTGTTTCAAATCTGCATCATTAAAGATGTGTTTAACATTCGTTTGTGCATCATCAAAATTACCATCAATCGCAGCCACATTGGTATTATCACCCTTAGTGGTTAGCATTTGTTGTTTTTGAATTGGACTAACTCCGCCATCGGGGAAGAAAACACTGATTCCCATTTGCTTGGTATTCTTAAACCCAGCCAATGCAGCCGTACCTGTATCACCGCTAGTAGCAGCTAAGATCATTACCCGTTGTTCGGGACTAAGGGCGGTACGCATTAATTCTGGTAATAATTGAAGACCCACGTCCTTAAATGCACTGGTAGGCCCATGGAATAGTTCTAACACGTGGAAGTTATCAACCGATTCAACGGGCGTGATCCGCTCATCACTGAATGAATGATCGTATGCATTATGCAAACATTCATCAATTTCAGCTTCTGAAAAATCAGGAAGTAAAATACTGAGCACGTCAGCAGCCATTCCTTGATAGTCCTTCTTAATTAATGAAGCTAAATTAACTTGTTGATCTGATAAGTCGGGCAGCACAAATAATCCTTTATCATCAGAAAACCCTTTAATAATGGCATCCTTGGCACTCATCTTGATTTGGTCATTTCTAGTACTTATGTAGTAATTTGTCATAAATTTACTCCTCCAATAACTTGCATTCGATTTATATCCATGATAATATGTTTTTAAATAAAAAACAAGTGTTTATTAAAAATATACATATAGGAGGCTGCATAGGTTATGAATATTGCGATTTTAGGATTAGGAACTGTCGGCACTGGCGTTGCCAAAATAGTAGAAGGTGCTGATGCAATGACAAAAGCAGCAGATCTCCACGTTTCACACGTTTTTGTACGACCAGAAAAAGCGGATGCTAGTAAACGGTTAACGTCTGATTATGATGCCATTTTAAATGATGACGATGTTGACGCAGTCGTAGAAGTGCTTGGTGGAATTGAACCTGCCCATTCAATGATTTTAGATGCATTACGGCATCAAAAACATGTTGTTACTGCTAATAAAGCAGTTGTTGCTAGATATATGGAAGAATTTGTTCAAACGGCTAAGGACAATGTAGTTCAATTCCGATTTGAAGCCAGCGTTGCTGGTGGAATTCCTTGGATTACTAACTTGGAACGGACATTACGGATTGATTCCATTAATTCATTTCATGGAATCTTCAATGGAACTAGTAACTTCATTTTAGATCAAATGACTAAGACTGGGGCATCATTTGATTCAATTTTAAAGCAGGCTCAAGACTTAGGGTATGCAGAAGCTGATCCGAGTGCAGATATTGATGGATATGATATTGAAAACAAACTGTGCATCAGCTTAGACATTGCTTACGATACGTTAGTTCACCCCGGTGATAATTTACCTAAGTTTGGGATTCGGACAATTCAAGCCCAAGATATTGATTTCTTCAAGCAACAAGGTTGGGTCGTTAAATTGATCGGTCGTAGCGTTAGACATGGTGATCATTTTAGCTATGTGATCGAACCAATGTTATGTCGTGCTGGTTCCATTGAAGCAAGCATTAGCGATAACTTTAACTACGCTAGTCTACATGGTGATTCCATTGGTGAATTAGGCTTTATGGGCCAAGGTGCTGGGATGTTACCAACGGCACATGCAGTCGTTCAAGACTTATTGGATGTTAAATGCAGTAATGAACATTTGGACCGTTGCTTCGGCAAAACCCTTCAATTAGATAATCGTTCTGATGAGGGGACTTATTGGGTCCGGACAAGTGCAGCTCAATTCAAAGAATTGGCTAAGGCATGGCATCCTGTTGAACATGATGGTTACTTTAAGGTTGAAGATATTGATGCTCAATCAATGCATGATTTAATGAAAGAATTATTATTGATTGATGCAAACGCATTTATGGCTCGTGAATCTGGAGGTGTCGACTAATGATTGTTGCAAAATTTGGTGGAAGTTCGATGGCGGATGCTGACCAATTAAAAAAGGTCAAGGCCATTTTAAACAGTGATTCGAATAGACAGGTGGCCGTAGTTAGTGCGGCTGGAAAGGGGATTCACAACCCAGTTAAGTTAACTGATCAATTAATCCATATTTATGATTTGATTCAAGCTGGTAAGGATTTCTCTAATGCATTAAATGAGGTTTGGCAACGATTGGATGCGGTCGTAGAAGCCTTGGACTTAGATTTTCCGATCCATGAAGAGCTATCTAATATCTCAAAACAAATTAATCAACTTAGTTATGCAGAATTAGTATCACGTGGTGAATACTTAACGGCCCACTTATTAGCTAGTTACTTAAAGTGGCCAATGATTGATGCCGCTGATTTCTTAGTAATTAATAGTGGCCAAATTGACTATCAAGCTTCCAAGCAACGTTTAATGAACATCACTAAACATATTGAACACTGTGTGATTCCTGGCTTTTATGGAGTAAATGCTGCTGGGAAAATCGAATTATTACCCCGTGGTGGTGGTGATACTTCTGGAGCCGTGGTCTCTAATTTGGTGAATGCTGCTTGTTATGAAAATTGGACGGACACGAATGGAATTCTAGCAGTGGATCCAAGAATCGTTGATCAACCAACGAAGGTCAATATTTTATCCTATGATGAATTACAAGAATTATCATACTTAGGTGTAAAGGTATTTAATGAAGAAGCAGTCCAACCAGTGCGCATGAAACAAATTCCCATTCGCATTATGAATACGAACCGCCCTGAATTAGGGGGAACGTTCGTTGTTACTGATAAGAATAGTGTTGATTATAAACCAGAAGTAGCAGGGATTGCGGGTAAACAAGACCAAGTCATCTTAACGGTAAAGCAGTATCAATTATCTAGCCATGTTGATTCAGTGATTGCACTGATTAGATTGGTAAATAATTTCCATTTGAAGTCCACTTATTCATTATCTGGTGATTCAATTAGTTTTGTATTATCAGGAGTGGATGAACAAAAAGACATTCAGGACTTGGTCAATCAAATTAATGCTAATGTAAATCCAGATAATATTCATGTAACTGAACGAATTGCCAAAGTGGCAGTTGTTTCAGAAGCCTTTTGTAATCGGCCTCGGTTAGTTGGGAAAATGATCGAATTATTAGAAGCTAATTCAATTCCCGTTCAACAAGTTATTCAAACCAGCGATGATATTAAGGTTGTTTTTGGGGTTGCGAATGCTGATTATCAACGTGCCATTGAATGTTTGTATCATGAATTCTTTCGCAAAGCGAATGTAAGATCAATGGTAGCAGTGAATTCCTAATTTATTTAGGCTAACCAAAAAATAATGTTGGATATTATAGTTAAAATCATTTATAATAGGTAGTGGATAGTTATCGATTAATTAGATCTTTTCACACTTTACAGAAAATCACTAGAATTCCATTCTTCCTAATATTAGACATAGATTATACTATAATAAATATTCCATTCTAAAATGGTTGATAACTCAATCCTAAATGGAGGTTAATGAACAAGTTCGTGCTTGTTCACTAACCTCCATTTATTTTTAGACCGTGTTAGAATGAAACCATATTAAACTTTAAAATAGGTGGTAGTGACATGAAATTATCGATTGAGATCCAGCCCAAAGATAGCCAAACGAATGCACGACTATTAACTTTAATTCAACGAATTGCACCCGCTGCGGTATATGTTCCGTTCAATCCTGGTGGGCATCAAAATGAAATTGCTGATCATCACTTTTTAGACCAGGTGCAAAATAAATTACACATCCCAGTAATCCCACACCTGACTGGCCGTTACCAAAGTCAATCATCGGTTCGTAAACGCATCGATGAACTACAACAGTTACACATCGATCATTTATTAGCCCTCCGTGGTGATAACATTGCAGGCCAGCCACCAATGAAGACGTTTGAACATGCTAGTGATTTGATCCATTTCATTAATCACGTTGCACCCGAATTTAGCATTGCTGGAGCATGTTATCCGGAAGGCCACTACGAAGCCCCTAGTATCGCTTCTGACATCGCTAATTTAAAATATAAAGTCGCTGCGGGGGCCAAGGCCCTAGTGACCCAAGTGGTGTTTGATAATCAAACGCTATATCAATTTATGACACAACTACGCGCTGCGGGAGTTAAACTTCCCCTTTCAATTGGAGTGATGCCCGTGTTCGATCGTGATCAGGTTAACCGGATGCTCAAGTTAACTAAAGTCCAAATACCAGATTGTTTAGCAATGCTACTTGCGATCGAAGATGACTCGCTATTTGCAATGGCGGGTCGGATTTTTACTAAATTTCAATTACGTGATTTGGCTCAACATGGGATTGAGCGAGTTCATTTATATACGTTAAATAATGAGCAATTGTTAAATGATTTAGCAACCAATAATTATGTCGTACAAGATGGATAGATGGAAATTTAGTTAAATAACGAGTATAATTAGAGTATTATAAAATTTTAATGAAATTAAAATAACAAAACAATTTAAAGGAGTTTTACTATGAGTGAGTTAGCTAGATTATATCCAGTTTTTCAACCATCACATTATGATTTGTTAATTGATGTGAACCGGGGCGACAAGTTAATTAAGGGCCAAACAACGGTGACTGGAAATGCAAAGCAAAAATCAATTGCTGTGCACCAAAAGGACTTAACGGTTGAATCAGTCAAATTAGATGGTCAAGACGTTCCATTCTCATTGGATCGTGATCATGATTTGATCAACCTAGAACTACCAACTAATGGGGAAGTTACTTTTACCATTGACTATACAGCACCATTGACTGATACGATGATGGGAATTTACCCATCGTACTATGAAGTTGATGGAGTCCAAAAGCAATTAGTGGGAACTCAATTTGAAACTAACTTTGCACGACAAGCATTCCCATGTGTGGATGAACCAGAAGCTAAGGCTACGTTTAGTTTAGGAATTAAGTTTGACGAACAACCTGGCGAATCAGTTATTAGCAACATGCCAGAAGTAAAGGAAACTGACGGAGTTCACTACTTTGAAACGACAGTCCGGATGTCTACTTATCTAGTTGCATTTGGGTTTGGGGACATGCAAAACAAGCAGACCACCACTAAGAGTGGGGTTAAGGTCGGCGTATTTGCTACAAAGGCCCACCAACCAAAGGAACTTGACTTTGCCCTAGACATTGCTAAGCGTTCGATTGAATTTTTCGAAGACTTCTATCAAACTCCATACCCACTTCCACATTCATGGCAATTAGCATTGCCTGACTTCTCAGCTGGTGCAATGGAAAACTGGGGCTTAGTAACTTATCGTGAAGCCTACTTACTATTAGATCCAGATAATACTGCCCTATCTACGAAGCAATTGATTGCAACGGTAATTGCGCATGAATTAGCCCACCAATGGTTCGGTGACCTAGTTACCATGCAATGGTGGGATGATTTATGGTTAAACGAAAGTTTCGCGAACATGATGGAATACGTAGCGATTGATGCCATTGAACCAAACTGGCACATTTGGGAAAGTTTCCAAACTTCAGATGTTCCCGCAGCATTACAACGTGATGCTACCGATGGGGTTCAATCCGTTCACGTACAAGTTAACCATCCCGCAGAAATCGATGCTTTATTTGATGCCGCAATCGTATATGCTAAGGGAGCTCGGATGTTAGTAATGGTTAGAGCCTTAATTGGTGATGATGCATTGCGTAAGGGTCTTAAAGCTTACTTTGCTGCTCACAAGTATGGTAATGCTAGTGGGGATGACTTATGGAATGCGCTAGGGGATGCTTCTGGGATGGACTTGGCTAAGATCATGAAGACCTGGTTAGAACAACCTGGTTATCCAGTTGTCACTGCGGAAGTGGTTGATGGTCAATTAACCCTAACTCAAAAGCAGTTCTTCATCGGTGATGGTGAAGATAAGGATCGCCTATGGCAAATTCCATTAAACAGTAACTATGCAGCTGCGCCTGCTATTTTTGCTGATCGTAAAGTGGTACTTGGTGATTACCAAGCACTAAGATCACAAGCTGGAAAACCATTTAGAGTGAATGTTGGCAATAATTCTCACTTTATCGTTAAATATGATGATACGTTATTATCAGATATTTTAGACCACAGTGATGAATTAGGGGCAATTGATGAAATGCAACTATTACAAGACTTGCGATTATTAGCCGAAGCGAACCAAGTTAAATACACTACTGTCTTACCATTCCTATCCCGCTTTGCAGATAGCAAATCTGCAGTGGTAGTGAATGGAGTGTACCGGTTAGCCATTAAGCTAAAGGATTTTGTTACTCCTAATTCAAGTGAAGAAACTAATTTACGGGCGTTCTTTAATCAACTGAGTGCAAATGCTGCTAAGCGGTTAGGTTGGACCCCCAAGGCTGGTGAATCCAATGATGATCAACTTAGTCGAGAAACGATTTTAAGTGCGTCACTGTATGGTAAGAACCAAGCATCAATGGATGCCGCCCATGAAATCTTTACTAAGCATCATGATCATTTAGAAGCATTATCTGCTGATACACGGGGCTTAATTTTAGCCAATGAAGTTGAAAACTATGGCTCACAAGCCCTCTTTGATGAATTGATTGCTGATTACCGTAAAACAGCTGATGCTAGTTATAAATCTGATTTAACATATGCCGTAACTAAGGTACGGGATGCTAAGTTAGTTGCGGAACTGGTAGCTAAATTTGAAGATAGTAACACCATTAAACCACAAGACTTACGAGCATGGTTTGCCGGCGTATTAGCTAATGCTGCTGGTCAACAAGCCGCATGGGATTGGGTTCGTAATGAATGGCAATGGCTAGAAGATACGGTCGGTGGTGATATGGAATTCGCAACGTTCATTACCGTTATTTCAAGAGTTTTCCATACACCAGAACGACTAGCTGAATTTAAGGCGTTCTTTGAACCTAAGTTAGATACGCCTGGATTGACCCGTGAAATTAAGATGGACATCAAATCAATTACCACTAAGGTTGACTTAATTGAATCTGAAAAGGATGCAGTTAATCAAGCATTAAGTAAATAGAATTAAATTTAAAAGGAATTTCATGATTAAGATGAAATTCCTTTTTATTTGCGTAATTTACTAATGAAAGGGAGCTGATCGATGTGGATGCTAAACAAGTGTATCTATTACAATTTATTTCTGATGAATATGGACCAAGTGACTTCGTTGCAATTAATGATATTGACCGCTGCGTTATTATTGGTGATGCAGTAAGGACCTGGCGAGTACCAGCAATTGAGGCCCAAATTGTTGAACACCATGAATTAATTAAGGCGGTGTTAAATGGACTAAAAAGGGGATACCGGCTAGTGGTTGCTTCTCATCATCCTATTTTTTAATGAGTCCATTAGTGGAAATCGTCACGGCAATCAAGACACTAGAACATCGTTATTATATGTGTGTAGATTTGTTAAAATAAAGAGCTTAAATCCCGTCTTAATCATGACTAGTGATATACTTGTAAACGAATATAAATTAAATGATTCACTAGGAGGAATTTGGTTATGGCAGATAAAAAAGTAGCTTTAATTACTGGTGCAGGCCAAGGAATTGGAAAGGCAATCGCTGAACGTTTAAATCGTGATGGCTTTGCAGTAGCATTATTGGGCCGGCATTTAGATAAGGTGCAAGCCGTTGCTGATGAATTAAATCAAGCTGGTGGGGATGCATTTGCAGTTCAAGCAGATGTAGCTGACCAACAAGCAGTATTTGATGCAGTAGCAAAGGTAAAAGACCATTACGGTGACTTTAATGTAATGATTAATAACGCTGGGGTCGCTCCATCAGATCCAATTGAATCAGTGACACCAGAACAATTAGACTATGCTTACAAGATCAATGTAGGTGGAGTCATTTGGGGGACCCAAGCAGCAGTGAAGGCCTTTAAGGAATTGAACCACGGTGGTAAGATCATTAACGGTTCTTCTCAAGCTGGCCAAGAAGGAAATCCTAACTTAACTGTTTATGGTTCTACTAAGTTTGCCATTCGTGGGATTACGCAAACTACTTCTAAGGAACTAGCTCCAGACCATATTACGGTAAATGCATATTGTCCAGGAATCGTTAAAACACCAATGATGGAAGATATTGCTAAAAACGTTGCTAAGGAAGCTGGTAAGTCCGAAGAATGGGGAATGGAACAATTTGCTAAAAATATTTCTCTAAAGCGATTATCTGATCCTAGTGATGTTGCTAACCTAGTATCATTCCTTGCTAGTGATGATTCAAACTACATTACTGGTCAATCCATTTTAGTTGATGGTGGAATGGTTTATAGATAATAAAAACATTTTAACTTAAATATTAACCCTGCTAATTAAACTTGTAGTAACTGGAAAGCCCAGGATAGTTTAATTAGCAGGTTTTTTATTTACATATAAAATATCACCAAAGTAGTAAAGTATGCCAATTCATTAATCATTGAGGGTCCGGATTCGTTTTGACCAACCCCTAATTGATTATATTAGTATCAATAATTTTTATACCCACTTAATAGTTTTGTTTTATAAGGAACTTTCTGGTATAATTAATTTATTGTAAATATTATTAATTTTTATTTAATTTCAGGAGATGTTTATTGTGAAGTTTACTAAATTAGCAACGGCAGTCGCTGCTGCCGCTATGTTCGCTAGTGCTGGTTTCCCAGCAGCTCATGCAATGTCTACATACAACCAAAAGACGGCTGCAGTTACTAGCATTCCTCAAGTTAAGGTGGTTCAAAACCCTAATATTACTAGAGCATTACCTAACCCTTATGGATATGGTCAAAACCAATCCAACAACCAAGGACGGTTAAATACCATTACTGTTAATGGTGGGGCTAAGAGTGTTAGTTTTACTACTAGTGCCTTTTTAATGACCAGTCAAGGTTCACCACAAAGTGGGGCATTAGTTGGTAAGTACCTATATGCAATGTACAATGCTAACCGGAGTGAAAGTGATAACGACCGTAAGGATTATATCGTACGTTATGACTTAAGCAAGTTACAAAATAATCAATTCCCAGCCGATGCGATTAAACAAGGTCCTGAATTTGATGGTGGCCACGGTCAATCATTATCATACAACCCTAAGACTAAGCAACTTTGGTTCTTAAACATTGCACGTGGTTCTGATACCCATGCAGCAGCTGAATTAGTTAGCAAGAGTACTTTAACTCCTACTAATAGTGTTCAATTTAAATTCTCAAGCAATGGTAGTTCCATTGATAATAACTTAGCATTCGATAAGAATGGTTATGCTTATACTTATGTTAAGAGTGGTGGTGGAAACGTACCACAAGGTGCATACAAGATCTATCGTGGTAAGATTACTACCAAGGGTGTTCACTTCGACTTAATGAAGAGTGCCATCAGACATTCTGCCGGTGCAATTCCACAAGGTTTTGGTTACAATCCAAAGAATGGTCGTCTATACTTTGTTTCAGACAGTAGTATCGTTTCTGCACCTGCTAACAAGTTAAACAACCTTTCTAAGTCAGACGTTAAGTACATTCATGCTGATAGTACTCGTGAATTTGAAGGTTTACTATTTAATGCTAGTGGTAAAGGCTTCTTAATTAGTCTTCGTCCTGATGAATTAATGGCAATGAAGGGTTCATTCTAATTTATTAGTTTGAATACTAACTATTATTAAAAATGCATCCTAATGATTTTAGGATGCATTTTTTGTATCTGAAGTTGATCGTAGAGGTAGTAAATTATGTCAAAATGATTATTTTGCATTTGAATCTGTAACTGCTGCTATTTATACGGAAGTATCAATCGATACGGCTGGTTCAATTGGCTACTGTGC
This sequence comes from Nicoliella lavandulae, assembly GCF_037546185.1. Taxonomy (NCBI): domain Bacteria; kingdom Bacillati; phylum Bacillota; class Bacilli; order Lactobacillales; family Lactobacillaceae; genus Nicoliella; species Nicoliella lavandulae. The sequence continues at coordinate 265,003 of NZ_JAWMWH010000003.1, forward strand.
CGAACAAAATGCCATTGGGCCTAATTAATTAATTACCACGCTAATATTTTAGGGTGGTTTTTGATTGCAACCATTTATAAAATATTTAATAATTATAAATAGAAATGGGGGTAATTAATTTGAATAAAAAATGGAAAATATTTGGCTGGGGCTTTGTCATTTTAATGGTCTTCGGTTATTTTGGTGGTGGTTCAAGCGGCAGCCAATCAAATGCTAAACATGAATCAGCAACCAGCAGTAGTAAAGCGGTTAGTTCGACCAGCAGTAGTGATAAACCTAAAACGGTAGCGCACACAGAAGCTAAGAAGGAGACTAAGGTTCATCATTCCACGAAAAAGCACCACGCAAAGAAATCAAATGATAGTAAAATAGTCACAGAGTTAGCTGATCAAAACTATCATAGTGGTGAAGCAGCGTACATAAATGTTAATGGTGGTAATAGTACTCTTAAAGCCAGTGCCTGGCACACTAATCACATCCATTATGCTGACTTAGATAGCTTAAACCGGACTTCAGCCGCTAATACTGGTTATTTGGAGCAACGAAATGTTGCAAACGATTCGTTACGGACTACTCAAACCGTTTATCCAACTGGTTGGCAACAAAAGTTCATTAACCGGGTGGCAATCATTAATCGAGGCCATTTGATTGCGTATAGTTTATCAAAGGGCATTTCTGTTAATGGGACCTATAGTCCTAGCGATGAGTCGGGAGATCAAAATAATCCGCGTAATTTATTTACGCAGACGGCATTTAGTAACCAACGGGTACAAACAATTTATGAATCCAAAGTTAGAGATGCCTTACGGGATGGCGAACGCGTTATTTATCAAGTGCAACCCATTTTTAGAGGTTCAGAGTTAATGGCCCGCGGGGTTCATTTGCAAGCAATTTCCACTAATGGGCATTGAATTTTAATGTCTATTTATTTAACGTTCAACCAGGTGTCGATTTTGACTACGCAACTGGTCATTCTAAAATTGATCATGCGATGGTCGTACCGACGCCTGATGGGGCACCCACTTTCTATAATGATGAGCATCATAGCTATTATCACCGTCATTATAGCTATCATCGCCATTATTATTATCACTATTAATGGTTTTAATTCCGCTAATTTTAAAGTTAGCGGAATTTTTTTTAAAAAACTTTGCATTTTTATTTGACAAACAATAATAATAGGTTTATGATAGTGACAACATAATTTATTAAAAGTTACTGAGAAAAGATGAGTAATTAATTGTAAGCATCACAGAAAGCCACGGTTGTTGAGAAGTGGTATGTAAGCATTTAATGAAGATGGTCTTGGAGTAACCATAGTTGGTGAGTTATTGATTAATAAGCCGATTACGATTAACAATCGTTACCATGTTCTAGTATAGCTTCCATTAGTGTACTTGTGAGGATTAGCCTTATTTTTGGCTAATTGAATTAGGGTGGTACCGCGTACATAATACGCCCCTAGATAGACATTCATTTGTTTATCTAGGGGCGTTTTTTTATGCACAGGTTTTTAATAAATTATTAAATTAGATTGGAAAGAAATTAGAAAAAGGGGTTTTAGCATATGACAAAGACAATTATTGGTTTTCCTAGAATTGGAGCACATCGCGAATTAAAGTTTGCAACTGAACACTATTGGAAGCATCAAATTGATCAAGCAGAATTATTAAAACGAGCACATGAAATTAAGGTAGCTCATTGGCAAGCCCAAAAGGATGCTGGAATTGACTTAATTCCAGTTGGTGACTTTTCATTCTTTGATAATTTATTAGATACTGCAGTGGCATTAAACGTTGTTTCCAAGCGTTACCGCGATTTAAACGTTTCACCATTGGATGAATATTTTGCTCAAGCCCGTGGATATCAAGCAAATGATGAAACCGTTCGAGCACTCCCAATGAAGAAGTGGTTCAATACTAATTATCACTACATTGTTCCTGAATTTACCAAGTACACCGACGTTAAGTTAATTGGTAATAAGCTATTTGAAGAAATTGATGAAGCCAAGACTGCTGGCATTGATCCTAAAGCTGTTATCATCGGACCTTATACATTATTACGATTATCACGTTTCTTAGATGGTACTAAGCCAGCAGACTTTGTAAAGCCACTAATTGCGGCATACCAATCACTATTGAATAAGTTAGCAGATGCTTCAGTATCATACTTACAAATCGATGAACCAGCATTATCATTTGATGTTACGGGTGAAGAAAAAGCCATTTTTGACCAACTCTACGATGGAATCTTAGGTTCAGCTAGTTCAGTTAAGGTCATTTTACAAACTTACTTTGGTGATATTCGTGATGTTTACGAAGACGTAATTCAAAAACCATTCTTCGGTATTGGGTTAGACTTCTTGGAAGGTCATTACAACTTTGATTTAATTAAAGCTCATGGGTTCCCAGCCGATAAAACCCTATTTGCTGGATTAGTAAATGGAAAGAACATTTGGCGGAACCAATATGATTTAACGTTAAAACGATTTGCTGAACTTAAAACGGATGCACCAATTGTATTGAACACTTCTTGTTCATTGCTCCATGTGCCATATTCAGCTGCCAATGAAGACCAACTAGCAAGCGATGTTCAACAACACTTAGCATTTGCGATTGAAAAGTTAACTGAATTAGTTGAATTAGATCACATTGTTAATCATGACCAAGGTAGTGAAGAACTATTAACGAATAACCAAAACCTATTCAAGAATGTTAAGCATCCATTTAACCAATCAGTTCATGATCGAATCGATGCATTAAGTGATGATGATTACACTCGATTACCAAAACGAAGTGAACGTGAAAAAGTTCAAAAGGCTGAATTCAAGTTACCAGAATTACCAACAACGACAATCGGATCATTCCCTCAAACTAAGGATGTTCGGGCTAACCGTCGCAAGTTCAGACATAATGAAATTACGCGCGAACAATACGACCAATTCAACCGTGATAAAATCGCTCGGATCGTTAAGATTCAAGAAGACCTTGGATTAGACGTGCTTGTGCATGGTGAATATGAACGAAATGACATGGTGGAATACTTTGGTGAAAAACTAGATGGATTCGTCTTTACGCAAAATGGTTGGGTTCAATCATACGGAACTAGAGGAGTTAAGCCACCAATCATCTGGGGTGATATTAGTCGGAATGCACCAATCACCGTCGCTGCATCAGTCTATGCGAATAGCCTAACTGATAAATGGATGAAGGGAATGTTAACTGGTCCAGTAACGATTTTCAACTGGTCATTCCCACGTGAAGATATTGCTAGAAAGGATACTGTAACCCAAATTTCCCTAGCATTGCGGGATGAAGTTTTAGACCTTGAAAAGAATGGCATCAAGATTATTCAAATCGATGAACCAGCACTTCGTGAAAACCTACCATTACGAAAGTCAGATTGGTACAAAGAATATCTTGACTGGGCAGTTCCAGCATTTAGATTGGTCCACAGTGGAGTCCAACCATCAACGCAAATTCATACGCACATGTGTTACAGTGAATTCGGCGATATCTTAACTGCAATTGATAACTTGGATGCAGATGTTATTTCATTCGAAGCATCCCGTGCCGACTTCACCTTAATTGATGAACTAGTTGCTGATAATTTCCAAACTGAAGTGGGACCAGGGGTTTATGACATTCACTCCCCACGGATTCCGTCAGAAGCAGAAATTCAAGATTTAATTCAACAAATTATTAGTAAATTACCAGTCGATAAGATTTGGATCAACCCAGATTGTGGGTTAAAGACCAGATCAGAAACTGAATCATTCGAAAGCTTAAAGAACATGGTTGAAGCAACCAAAGTAGTAAGGGGGAGCATTTATGAACATAGCTGATCTTTTTAAACACAAAACTGTGTTTTCACTTGAAGTTTTTCCACCAAAGAAATATTCTGCGGTCGAAACGATTTTACCAACCTTAACGGCACTTAAGAACGTTAATCCTGATTTTATTTCCGTTACACTAGGTGCCGGAGGTTCAGCGCAAAGCGATGGCACGGTAGCAGTTGTTAATTTAATCCAAAATCATTTGAATATTCCAGCGGTTGCTCACGTGCCAGGGCTTTATCAAGATCAAGCTCAAGTGGATCAGCTGATTCAACGCCTTCAATCAATCAACGTGAATAATATCTTAGCATTACGTGGTGACCAGATTCCTGGGTTAGCGCCCCGCGGTGAGTTTGAACATGCTAGTGACTTGATCGAGTATGTTCATGAAAACTATCCAGATGTCAATATTGCAAGTGCGTGTTATCCAGAATGTCATCAAGAAGCAACGTCATTTATTGCGGATATTGAACACTTAAAGCTTAAAATTGATGCTGGAAGTGACCATTTAATCTCTCAACTATTCTTTGATAATCAACATTTTTACGATTTTCGCGAAAAATTAGCTTTAGCCGGGATTAATGTCCCCGTTGAAGCTGGAATTATGCCTTGTACTAGTAAGCAACAAATTGAACGGATTACTCAAATTGCGGGCGTCCCAGTTCCAGATAAATTCAAGAAAATGATGAACCGATATGCCAATAATAAAGTCGCCTTGAAAGATGCTGGAATTGCCTATGCAATTGATCAAATCGTTGATTTAGTATCACAAGGAGTAGATGGAATTCATCTTTATACGATGAATAAACCGGAAGTAGCCCAACGAATTTGGGATGCAACTAAGAATATATTTGGTGCCAGTGAAATCAAAGATGGCAAGATTCATGTTAAATAACTAATAACTGTTTTAAAATGAAGCACTCGATAAATCATCGGGTGCTTTTTTGTGCAAACCATTTGGTAAATTAAGCTTGGACAACTACAATTGATACTGTGAACTAGTTAAAATTAATTATTTGTAATAAATTATAAAAAATAAAGGAGCTTATTAATGACAAAAACATGGTTAATAACGGGAACTTCAACTGGCTTTGGCAAAGAGTTAGCATTACAATTAGCTAAACAAGGCGAAGTGAATTTAATTGCTAGCGCTCGTAAACCGGCTCAACTTGCTTATTTAGATCAATATGATCACGGTCAAATCATCAAAGCACAATTGGACGTAACCAAAAATGATGATATTAAACGAGTGGTCAATGCGGGATTAACTAAATTTGGTTCAATTGATGTCTTAGTTAATAATGCCGGATTAGGATACTTTTCAACGCTAGAGGAAAGTGATGAAAAACAAGCCCGATACTTGTTTGACGTTAATTTCTGGGGGGTGGTTAACATGACTAAGGCCGTCTTACCATCAATGCGCAAACAACGTTCAGGAATCATTGTTAATTTATCATCGATTGCAGGAATCAAGGGGACAACCGCGTTATCATTCTATAACGCAAGTAAACATGCTGTTGAAGGATTAACTAAGAGTTTTCAACAGGAGGTTTCAGCATTTGGGATTAAGTGTATGCTAGTGGAGCCTAGCGCCTTTCGGACTGACTGGGCAGGTCGTTCGTCCCTTAAAGATGCCACTAAGATTGATGACTATAAGCAACTAGATGATGCTAGAATTAATGGCCATAGTAATAGTAAGTACAATGAATCGGGTGATCCGGTCCTAGCTGCTAAGATCATTATCGACCAAGTGCAAAATCATGCTGATGACTTACCACTGCATTTGCCACTAGGTAAGTGGGCAATTGGTGCTGGATTGGATGAATTTAAACAGGGAATTGATGCATATCATAAATACGCTAAATTAGCAGAATCCGCTGATGATCCGTTAACTAAATAATAAATTAGAAAACAATTAAAAAATGATTGACTTTCTAATTTAATGATGTATACTGATATCAATTAATAAATGAACCGGATGAACTAGTGAATTCGAATGATAGGCTTACTTAGCGAGTGCCGTTTGATGGGAAGGCATTAAGCACTATGATTTTAAAAGCTAAATTTAGTGTGGTGCCAATTGTTTAGATTGGCTGGTCGTCACCCAATACTGTGACTAATGAGGAGTCATTCGACTTAAATTAAGGTGGTACCACGTGTAAAACGTCCTTCAGAAAAATTTTTCTGATGGGCGTTTTTTTCGGTTAACACATAGTAATAGAAGGGAATTGATATTATGAAGTATGGCATTATTGGAGCAGGGGCAATGGGCTACCGTTATGGAGTTATGATGCAAGAAAACGCTGGTTGTGAGGTTGATTTTATCGATACCTGGGAACCAAACGTTGAAAAGGTTCGTGAACAAGGCGGGGTTAAAGTGGCTCGTGATCATGAAAACCAACATATCGTGCCAATTAATATTTATTACCCAGAAGAATATGATGGCCATCCAGATGTTTGGATCATTTTTAAAAAGCAAATGCAATTAGCGGATGAATTAGAACGTGACCAAGCAGCTGGAATCTTCCATCGTGACCAATACGCATTTTCAGCAATGAATGGGTTAGGTCATTTTGAAAAAATCGCGAAGTACTTTGATGATGATAAAATTATCTGTGGAACCGCAATGATCGCCACTCGAATGGATGGTCCTGCTGATGTTGACTTCATGGGACCCGAAAATGGTGAAGTCATGCATATGGCACCATATGATAATCAACCGGCTGATGAAACAACCCAACAGGTGTTTGATGATTTTAAAAAGGCTAAGTTAGGTCCAGTTATGGCTCATGAATGGTTAGGAATGTGTATGTCAAAGGTGGTTTATAATGCCGTTGTTAACACCCTTTGTACCATGTTCGAATTACAAATGGGTCAATTCATTGAATATCCAAAGGTTCCCGAAATGGCGACCCAGTTATTTAATGAATCCTTTGATGCGTGTGAACGTGCTGGCATTCAAATGATCGAAACCAGACAGGAACAAATTGATTCAGTTACCACCACTAGTCATCAATTCAAATACCACTATCCTTCAATGTATCAAGATTTCTCAAAGGGTCGACCAACTGAAGTTGACTATATCAATGGATACATTGCCAAAATTGGTCGTGAACATGACTATGTTTGTCGAACCCATGAATTCATCGTTAATGAAGTGCATATGGTTGAATTAATGCGTAAGTACAAACAAAAATAATCTTTTAATGCAAAGGTCATTCCATTTGGGATGACTTTTTTGAATTTTTTAATCAATTAGTGTTGACATTTATAAATGATAAGATTATTATACTAGATAACATATTAATTAAAGGTTACTGAGAAAAGATGAGTAAACATTTATCTGATTTTAACAGAGAGCTCAGGTTGATGAGAATGGGTATTTTAGAGAATGTTGAAGATGGTCTGGGAGTAATTTTAAATGGTGAGTTCATGAAATGAGCCGTTTACGACATAATGCCCGTTACCGCATTGAAGGATAGCTAAGTTAGTGTCTGGAGATAATTGGGATTTAATTGCCAATTAAGTAGGGTGGTACCGCGTTACATATGCGCCCCTAGGTTTAGATTTTTTATAGTCTGAATCTAGGGGCGTTTTTTATTTGCAAAGGAGGAGTTTCAGCGATGACAGTTAATGTAAAAAATGGATTTTTAAAGGCAAGTCAGGAATGGGTTGATCAAAAGTTAAATCAACCATTAAAAATTTTGGTGTTGAACTTAATGCCAACGAAAAAACAAACTGAATTACAATTTTTGAATATTTTAAATGCATTAGATCATGATATTGAAGTAACGTTCATTTATCCTGCTACCCATCATTTTAAAACCATTGACCGGGCTGAAGTGGAAGACTGTTACTGTAGTCTGAATCAAATTAGTGATCACCACTACGATGGACTGATCATTACTGGAGCTCCGGTAGAACAAATTGACTTTGAATCAGTTGATTATTGGGACGAATTTGTTTCAATTAAACGCTGGGCCCAAACTCATGTTGGACAGACGATTAACGAATGCTGGGCAGCCCAAGCCGCTTTGTACGATGATTTCGCCATTGATAAGTGCTTGTTACCACAAAAGTTGTTTGGCATTTATCAAGCTACGGCGGTTAAAGATGATTGTCAATTAAGCGTTGGGTTAGAACACTTTACCAACCCACAATCTCGTCATTCAGCATCATTGATCGATCGGAAGCACTTACCTAACGGCTTAAACATCGTTGCGGATAACCCAGAAGCAGGGCCACTACTATTACACTCGGATGTTAAGCACCAAACTTATGTTACTGGACATCCCGAATATTTAACTAGGACTTTAAACGATGAATATCTACGCGATATTGCTCGCCATGCTCAAATTAAAGCTCCAGTAAATTACTATGATCAAAACCACCACGTACGAAATACATGGCAGTCAAGTAGCATTCGTTTATACCAAAACTGGATTAATTTAATTGAAAGTGAGGCCCTTAATTATGACCAAACCAAAATCACAATTTGAAAAGGAATCGACCCAAGCTAACGAAGAAGAACAAGTCGCAATTGAAGTCTTGATTCAACAGTTAAATAGCTGTTATTTATACTATTAATTGAATGTAGCGCGTAAATGAAAGTGAGGAATCAGCATATGACAGAACCTAAATTACATTTTGAAACCCTACAAGTCCACGCAGGACAAACCGTTGATCCAGAAACTGGTTCTAGAGCAGTACCTATTTATCAAACGACTTCATATGTATTCAAAGATTCACAACAAGCCGCAGACCGATTTGGCTTGAAGGAACCGGGTAACATTTATACCCGATTAACAAATCCAACGACTGATGTAGTTGATAAACGGGTGGCAGCCTTAGAAAATGGTACTGCCGGAGTAACATTAGCCACTGGTTCGGCGGCCATTACAGCAGCCATCTTGAACATTGCTGGACAAGGTGATGAAATTGTAGCCGCTAGCACATTGTATGGCGGAACGTATGACTTATTTGCAGTAACCCTACCTAAGTTAGGGATTAAGACTCATTTCGTGGATCCTGATGATCCAGAAAATTTTGCTAAGGCAATTACGGATAAGACCAAGGCGGTATATGTAGAAAGTATTGGGAACCCCAATATTAACTTAGTTGATTTTGATGCAATTGCTAAGATCGCGCATGCTCATAACATTTTATTCATTGTTGATAATACATTTGGCACCCCATATTTAATTCAACCATTGGAACATGGTGCCGACGTTGTGGTCCATTCTGCAACTAAGTTTATTGGTGGCCACGGGACTACAATGGGTGGCGTTATCGTTGAAAATGGGAAGTTCGATTATCGAGCTAGCGGGAAGTATCCCGGATTCACCGAACCCAACGCGCAATATAATGGACTAGTATTTGCTGATCTGAAGGGTGCGGCCTTTACGACTAAAGTCAGAGCAGAAACCCTTCGTGATTTAGGGGCGGCAATCAGTCCATTTAATTCCTTCCTGTTATTACAAGGACTGGAATCACTATCATTACGGGTTCAAAGACATGTTTCCAACACCGAAAAAGTGGTTGATTTCTTAGCCCAACATCCTAAAGTAGCATGGATCAAATACCCATACTTAAAGGATAGTAAATACCACTCATTAGCTAAGAAGTATTTCCCAAGAGGCGTTGGTTCAATCTTTACCCTAGGATTAACCGGTGGTGAAAAAGCGGGGAAGGAATTGATTAGCAACTTAAAACTATTTTCACTATTAGCTAACGTGGCAGATGCTAAATCATTGATTATTCACCCCGCTTCGACTACCCATGCGCAGTTGAACGAAGAACAACTACGTGCAGCTGGGGTTACTCCTGATTTGATTCGGGTTTCGATTGGGATTGAAAACGCAGATGACTTAATTGCAGATTTAAAACAAGCATTAGATAAAATATAAAGGAAGCGTGATATTTATGTGTAGCGATTGTACATGGCAACGAAAGATTGATACGATTTTAGCGCAAGCGGGTAACCGCGTGGACAATGTAACGGGTGCGATTTCCATGCCGCTTTATTTTTCAACGGCATATCGACATGCGGGACTAGGTAAGTCAACTGGGTATGATTACTCACGGATGACTGAACCAACACGGGATGTGTTGGAGGATGTTTTAGCAAAACTTGAAAATGGGTATAAAGCATATGCAGTTTCATCAGGAATGGCAGCAATTCAGTTAGTATTTACCCAATTTAACACCGGTGATCACATTGTAGTTTCTGATGATTTATATGGCGGGTCATTCCGGTTCTTTGATCTATTAGCGAACCACTACCATTTACGGTTTAGTAAGTGGGATGGAAAAGATTATGATCAATTGGATAAATTGCTCCAGGATGATGCCAAGGCAGTCTGGATCGAAACACCATCTAATCCAACTATGAAGGTGATTGATATTCAAGCCGTCGCCGAACATACCCATGCCGTTAATGCGCAATTAATTGTTGATAATACTTTCTATACCCCATTGATTCAACAACCATTGAATCTAGGCGCAGATGTTGTTGTGCACAGTGCTACTAAATATCTATCCGGGCATAATGATCTACTAGCCGGCGTAGTGGTTTGTAAGACTGAAGCCACTGCAACAGAAATTGGGAATAACTTAATTACGATTGGTTCGAATTTATCACCATTTGATTCTTGGTTACTAATTCGTAGCCTTAAGACCTTGCCATTACGGTTGCATAAACAAGAAGCAAATGCCCAAGCAATTGTAGCGGCCCTTCGCCAATCTGATTTAATTGAAAATGTTTTATATCCTGGTCGCGGTGGGATGATTAGCGTTTATGTCAAACCAGCGGTCAATGTTGACCAATTCTTACAACACCTTCAAGTTTTATCCTTTGCGGAAAGTTTAGGGGGGACCGAGAGTCTAGTGACGGTGCCTGCAATTCAAACTCATGCGAACTTGAGTCCAGAGCAACGAAGTGCAGCGGGGATTACTGACAATTTGTTGCGGATCTCATGTGGGATTGAAGATAGCACCGACTTAATTCATGATTTAAAACAGGCACTAACCAGTGCTAGCAAGCCAGCGGAGGTGGATTCGAATGCCAAATAATCATTTTTCAGATTGGACCGAGGTAATCAAAAGTACCACTAAACCAGATCCAGCAACGGGTGCGATCAATCCACCAATTCAATTATCATCTACGTTTGAACAACGTGATTTTGATCACTTTGGCAAGTGGGATTACTCCAGAAGTGGTAATCCGACTCGGGATGTATTGGAAGCTAGTATTGCAAGTCTAGAACATGGGACCCGTGGCTTTGCATTTTCAACCGGGATGGCTGCGATCTCCACTGCACTGTTGACATTAAATCAGGGTGATCACATTATCCTGACCAAAAATGTTTATGGTGGTACGTTTAGATTAGTAACTCAAGTGTTGGTCAAGTATGGAATTGAATATACGTTTGTGGACTTAGGGGATGAAGATGCACTACGGGGTGCTTTTCAAGATAATACCAAGGTCGTATACATTGAAACGCCATCCAATCCCACCTTACAGGTTACAAACATTGCCGATGTGGCAGCAATTGCCCATGAACATGATGCTTTAGCATTTGTGGATAATACATTTATGACGCCAGTCCTACAAAAGCCATTAGACTTAGGGGCCGACTTAGTTGTTCACAGTGGTACTAAGTTCTTGGCGGGGCACAGTGATATTTTAGCTGGCTTGGTGGTGACTAAGGATGAACAACTAGGCGATCAAGTATACTTCTTGCAAAATGCCATGGGGGCCACACTAGGGGTTTCTGATTGTTGGTTATTGTTGCGGGGAATTAAGACATTGGCGGTAAGAATGGAAAAAGAGTCAGCAAATGCATTAGCACTAGCTCAGTGGTTAGAACAACAACCATTGGTAACTAAGGTCAATTATCCAGGACTTGCTTCATCCCCAGAACATGATGTTCAATTAGCCCAAGCTAAATCAGGCGGGGCCGTCCTATCTTTTGATATTGGTAGTGAAGATAACGTTAGAAAGTTAGTTGATCTATTAAAAATTCCAGTGTTCTCCGTTTCATTAGGAGCTGTGGAATCGATCATTTCCTATCCGCCTAAAATGTCACATGCGGAAATGAATCCGGCAGAACGGCATGCGCGTGGCATTACCGATGGACTATTAAGATATTCAGTCGGTTTAGAAGATATTGATGATTTAAAACATGATTTGAAAACAGCGTTCGATCAAATTGAACACTAAAAAAACGGCTAATGTTAGCCGTTTTTTTAGTTGCTACTGATTTGATAAAGGGCAATGGCAGTTAAAACACCACCAATAATGGTGATTAACAACCCCCATTTAATAAGCTTGCCACCAATTCCATCCCACGCTGGTTTATTCTGCAGCGCGCGGAATTTAAAGGCTGTCCAACCAATTCCCATTATTAAGATTCCACAGAATAGGATGGCATAAGCAATGATAATTAAATAATTAATGGTTTGTGGAAATTGATTCATAAAGATTCTCTCCCATGTTAGTAATTAATGCATATATTTAGCTAGGAACTGCTTAATCGTTTTTTCATATAGTTGCTTATCATGTTCATATGATCGTGCATGACTAGCACCCTTAACAATTAGTAGTTGTTTAGGCCCTTGACTGGCTTTATATAGTGGATAGACCATCTTCGTTGGAACAAAATGATCATTGCTACCATGAATAAAGAGCATGGGGCGTTTATTTTTGGCAACTTGTTTTAACGCATTACCATCTTCATAGAAAAAGCCATTTTTAACCTTGTTGATCACACTGATCATTGGTTCCAATGGATAAAAAGGAATCGTTGGCAGGTGATACAATTGCTTAGCTTCATACTTCAACTCATTATGAATGCTATCGTACCCACAGTCTTCGATAAATGCTTTGACTTGGTGCGGAACGTCTTTTTCACCACTGACCATCATGGTCGTTGCACCCCCCATACTGACCCCGAACATGACGATCTTAGATGACTGACCGTTAGCATTAATGACCTTATGGATCCACTTTAAATAGTCTAGTCGATCTGGCCAACCGTAACCAATGTAGTTACCCTGACTATCGCCTTGTCCGCGATCATCTGGTAATAAGACGTTATAACCTAGCTTATGAAATAGTGCGGCATAGGTACCCATGGTATTTTTGTTGCCCATATAACCATGTGCGATGACTACGGTACGGTTAGTTTTATGTTGGGCGGGGATGTAGTAAGCATCTAGTTTTAAATTACCAGTAGCTGATTTTTCGTACCATCGTTGTTTCTTAACATTTTGGTACCACTTTTCATTATCATATAAGGGATTATTTCTGGTAATTTGATTATTTGATAAGAATGATTTACTAGTAGGTACAGATATGACCCGATATAAATAAGCACTAGCGATACATAAAATAATTGCTAGAATCGCAATTATTGTCGATATAGTAATGATGATTTTACGTTTGAGACTCATGATTTGACGACCTTCTTTTTGGATTAATTATCATTTTACCATTAAAAATGCTCCTATGTCAATAACTTGGACTGATTTTATGTAGTTTTGACCAAGCTAATTCTTTCATTGTTATACCATCTTACGTACCAATCAATACCTGCAATTGCCTCTTCTATGCTTTCAAACTTTGTTTGAAATACTAATTCACGTTTTAGCATTGAATGAAAGTTTTCAATGTAAGTATTGTCGTATGGATGGCCTTTCAATGAATATGAATGCTTGATATTAAGTTTGTTTAATAACTTTTCAAATAAATCACTGGTATATTGACTTCCCATATCACTGTGTAAAAACATAGGTTTGCTAGTCTTTTTCACCGCTTTAAGCATGGTATTAGTTACTAATTCTGCAGTCATTTCATTACAAACCTGATGGGCAATAACCTTATGGTTATTAGGATTATAGACACTGGCTAAATAAACCCACTTGTGATTCGTTAGTGGAATATAGGTAATGTCAGCACACCAAGCAGAACGCCAGTCCTGACGGACTAAGTTAGCACGTTGTTCATAATCATTATGGGTGGTTGGTTTGCGATATTTTTTGTTCATTACTGAATGAATTTTCATGGAATGCATTAGCTTCCAGACGGTTCTAGAGCTGACCTGTAATCCTTTATTTAAGAGGACTTGATGAATTCTGGGATACCCATAAACATAACGGCTTTGTTGCCAGGCAACTAAAATTTCTCGTTTTAAAATTAGATTATGATGATCACGTTTTGTTGGTTGATGATTAGTCCAATAATAATAGGTACTCTTAGGCATTTTAAAAGCTCTTAAAATGGTTGCTAAGCGGTGTCCATGTTCCAAACTATCTTTAATGAAGCCTAAGGCTTCATTAATTGTTAGCGCTTGCCAAGTAACACCGCGGCTCGTTTTAAAATTTCAAGTTCCTCTTGAGTCTCAGCTAACTTATTTTCCATTTGAATATATTTTTCATATGAAATACTTTTACCATCAACATTAATCGTCTTGGCTTGCTTGATCCAACGATTGATTGTATTAGTAGAAATATTATAATCCTTAGCAAGTGAAGTGATACTACGTCCTTGTTTTGCTAGTGCAATAATTGAATCTCTTAATTCTTTAGAATATGATTTTGGCATAATAAAAACTCCTTTAATAATAATTATACCCGAAAGGGTACGACATAAAAATGGTCTATATTATTATCATAGGAGCATACCTATATTTGTACATTGTTCATCTATGGTATATTCGTTAATTTTATTAATACTATCAGTATTTTTTATAGCATCGCAAACTTTATTATCGCTAATAATAGATTTGATTTGCTCTGGATCTGCCTTTTTGTATTTTGATCCTAGCTGCTTTGATAATTCATTCTCTAAGTTTTTTTCATTTTGCATACTTTGATTCATGTATTTATAGTGTGCTAGTAGCCATACCTCGAATGATATGTTAGATAATCCTATTTTAATGCCTTTTTTACTAGCATCCTTAATCATCTTCAAACATTTATTTTTATTATCATTATCACGATCAAAAATAATAAATATTTTAGTTTGAGAATCCACTGGGTACTTAGAACTTTCTTTAAGCTGTTTTAATGTCTTCTCTAATAGATTACCACTACCATTATTTAAAATTTTTATTGTGTGTGATGAAGTGAGTCTGAATTCTTTTTTTAAAGCTTTGAAAAAAACACTCTCAGTTTCTCCTTCTACAAAAAAGTAAATTTTGGGTTTAGGCTTAAGATTTCTTCTATATCTACTCACTATCGTTCAACGCCTTTCTTAGTAATCCTTCATCAACAATTTGAGTAGCCCCATATCTACCTTCTAGATACTGTTTTTTATACTTTACATCTTTTCTCTTAAGTTTTGGATCGTCAAAATCAAATAAGCTAAATAATTTACTTTGACCATATCGATTTTTTTCAGCGAACCATATCTGGTCTGTTCGTAACTTGCAATCCATAAGCGATAAGTTATGTGTAGTTAGAATGAATTGATTATTTTGATCTTTACTATTAATTAGGTTTATTAACGCTTTAGATAGTTCTAAGTGATAGGCTCTATCAAATTCATCAATTAACAAAACTTTATTTTGATTTGATAATATATTTAAAGCTAATAACACAAATATTTTTGTTCCTTCACTTTCTTCATGAAAAGTTAGTAAAAAATCATTTTCATTAGACTTATGAGTAAAATATACATCATATACTTTAGTAGTTTGTGATACACCTTCATCATCACTATCATTAATTAAGCCAAGTCTTTGTGCAATGAATTTAGGACTAGGTGCTGAATTCTCTTTGACATCAACATCTACAATATTAAAGTCAGCAGCCTGCATAAATTTAATAAATTTACTTTTAAATTTATGATTCATTAACATTTTAAATCTTACATTAGGAACACTCTTTGTATTTATGAGTATTAATTCATCATAAAACCAACGATATGCTTGACTAGCTTGTTCAACATTATTTTGTTGTGCAAAAAAAAGCATTAATTGATTTCTTCTAATATTATCTTTAATAGCATTAAGCTGTTCAGGTAAAGTATTGAACTTTTGTCTATCTCGATCAAATATTAGCTCATTATTAACCAATAATTTTTCTTTTACAACTTCATTTGGATTATATTGAATGCTATATTTATATTCTTTCTGTTTTTTTAAAAATGTAATTTCAAATTTTGTATCACCTTTTTTGTGTGCAAATGAATCAAAGTTTAATTTCTGAACATCACTTTTTGTAGGAACTACAACTAACTGTCTTAGCATCATTATAGAATAAATTAAATTCGTTTTACCATTAGCATTTGCGCCAAAAATCATTGATGATTTGAGTAAATTTATTTTTTTATTCTGATTAATTAATTCAAATGTATTATTTTCTTTATATTTTCTCAATCTAGCCCCTGTTTCCATTGAGAAATCTTGTTCATATTTAAATGACCTATAATTTTCAACCTTAAAATCAATTAGCATAATCTTATCTCCTTTAAAAACGTTTTTTCGTTTTTAATCCCTTTATGTAATATTATAGTTAAATAAAAAAAAATTCCAAACGTTTTTGCAAAATTTTTGCTTTGTATCTAAAAACAGTAAATCATTTAATGAAATTCAATACACTCCGGGGATGCTTCCTCTAGTCCAAAGTAGTGCAAAGCCATCCTCGTACTCGAGTGATTCAACACCTTCATCACCAAGCCAATGTTGTAGTTGGATTACTTGTAAACCATAAAAGTCCTGGTCTTTCGCATGGTATGGGTGCCTAGATAGTTGATACCTAGTAAGTCACCAGTCTTTAACATGACGCGATAGTACTTCGTCTTGCGGCCGTAGGTTTCTTGGTGTTGCGATTATTAGTTAACAACTTCCGTGAATTGATATCGTGCTTCTTGAGCTATCTTTGATAACGATATAGGTTATCGGCTACTTGATTCAAGTATATTCGATTGCTTTTTTGCGTCTTTTGGTCCTTGATATACACTGAGCGCTTTACTTCATCGTTATGAAGGCGAACAGCAAAACCAATCAATGGTTATATGCATACTGGTTACCTAAAAAGGTTCACGGCTATAACTGGTTGAACACTTATGGCTGGAATCAAAGTGCTGGTGATGGGACCTTTTATAATTTACATCAGTTTGGTAAGCATGAAGTCTTGACCGTTGCTGGAGGCTACAATGTTTCAGCTTATGGTCATTACTACCGGAGTGCCAAAGTTGCTAAGCAATTAGAACGGGTTAAGTATTCTAATTTCGTTTACTATTAAAAACTTAAAAAATCATCGATCAACAATGAAGTGCTGGTCGATGATTTTTACGTTCACATAAAATTTAATAGTACCATGTAAGTAGCAGTCCCAACTAGAATCGATATCATCATATTCCGTTTCCAAAAATGTAATCCTAAGGTTACTAACCCGGCAATGCTAGCAAACAGTGTTTTTTGGTCAACGTGTAAAATCTGATCCTTATAACAATATACGACTAGAATACCTAATATTGCGGGAGGTAAGTAATCACCCAGATACTTTACAAATTTAGGCGTGGGCTTACCTTCTGGAAAGATTAAGAAGGGCGTAAACCTTGTCGCCATTGTAGCTACCGATGCAATGGCAATGGTAATGATTTGTTGCATAACTGTCATTTGACCATCTCCCGTCTGTATTTAATGGCAAGGGTAATGACCATCATTACCAATGCAACGATTAGAAAATATTGTGGACCAACGATGAATAGTGCTAGGACCGTCCAAATAATTCCAGTGATGGAACTGAAATGACTCTTTTCACTTATAAATTGATTAGCGAATAAGACAATGAACAGTGCCGTCATTACAAAATCAAGACCTGGTAGTTTGATCGTGATTAAGCCACCTAACACCCCACCTAAAAAAGCACCAGAAACCCAGTAACAATAATCAAGGACGGTAACGTAGAACATAAATTCCTTATGATCGATTCCTTTAGGGACCTTTGTGGCATAGTTGATGGCAAAGGTCTCATCACACATCCCAAAGATCATAAAGAACTTTTTCTTACCGGTTCCCTTATATTGCTCGAGCATTGAGATTGCGTAGAATAGATGACGTGAGTTTATAATTAGTGTTAGGATCAATGCTAACCATGGGTTAAATTTACCCAATAGTAAGTTCCCAATCACAAATTCAACGGAACCACCAAAAATGGTGGCGGCCATTAAAGTGGGGTAAATAAAGTTGAACCCCAGTTGATGCATGTAAATTCCATATGTAGTCCCTAAGAAGATAAATCCCGTCATGATGGGGATTGTAGCTTTAAAAGCATACTTGAACGTTGGCTGATTCATACTTATCACTTCCTCATTAATTATATTTTTAATTATAAATCATAAATGAGTACAATCAATGATATAATTGTACTCATTACAATAAACTGGAATGAGGAATGCATATGTCAATTAATGTATTTACCGACTATCCACTTAGTTGGCGCCCGGATAAGCGTAAATTAACGCGGCCATATTATAAGTCACTAGTGGCAGCCCTAAAGCAAGCCGTTGCTAGCGGCGAATTATTGCCAGACACTAAGTTGCCACCCCAACGTGAATTGGCTGACTTTTTAGACATTGGGTTTGCAACGGTAACCCGGGCATATCAATTAAGCCAAAAGTTAGGCATCACGTATGGAATCGTGGGTCGCGGCACCTACATTGCAAAGAACGTTAATGGTCCGCAAACCATCACTGCAAGTGCTATTAAGGATACCATTGAGTTAGGCTTCAACGCATCATTTGAAAGCAATAATCATATGATTCAAAAGACGATTCAATCAGTGGCTAATCAAGTTCAGTTGACGACTTTATTGAATTATGATGAACCAACGGGAATGGCTAAGCATAAATTAATTGCCAGTAATTACTTAAGTCGGATTGGGATGCATGCGAATAAAGAGACCACGATGATTACATCTGGCGGCCAAAACGCATTGACGGTCGTGATGCTTAGTTTATTTAACAGCGGTGACAAAATTGCAGTAGATAAGTTTACGTATGCTAATTTTATTGAACTGGCTCGGATGAAGGGAATTGAATTAGTGCCAATCGATGGGGATGAATTTGGGATGCTACCAGCAAAACTAGTTCAGCAGTGTCAATCAAAGGCAATCCAAGGAATTTATTTAATGCCTGATTATGCTAATCCAACAGCGACTCTAATGCCCAATGAGCGGCGAGTGGCCTTAGCGAAAGTGATTGCTCAATACCAGTTAATATTAATTGAAGATGACTACCTTAACTTCTTGAATTTATATCGGGACCATCCCTTAACGAAACTGAGTCAATTAGTGCCTGCCCAGAGTATTTATATCTGTAGTATGTCTAAACCGCTAGTTTCAGGACTACGGGTCGCATTTATCCGCGTTGCTGATCAATTTAAGTTAGCAGTGAAAAATGCCATTTTTAACGTTAACGTAAAAACATCGGCATTGGATACAGAAATTATTACTAAGGCGCTGCAAAACGGAAGTGCCCGTAAAATTATGAACAGTAAGATTCAAATGGTGGTAGCTGCTAATCAGATTTTTAATCGGGTGTTTGGGTTTACTGATCATCCGCATGATTATCGATTCTTTCGAACGATACCGGTCACTAACCGCGTTAGTGGGGCGAAGATTGAAGCAACATTGTTAAACGATGGAATTCATGTGATTCATTCTGATAAGACATTGGTCGGGAGTGCTACTGATGATTGCTTCATTAGAGTTTCGTTGACTTCGTTGGCTAGTGGGGATGAATTGAAACGCGCGTTGATTAAATTAAAAGCAGCGTTAGTTCGGCATAAATTTACGTTAGCTGTTTGATCGTTGTTGTTGACTACATCATTAACAAATAAAACGAGGCACTTTAAGTGACAATGTTATGATAATGACTATAATAATAGGTAATTAAATTTAAGGAGTGGGTGAAATGAGTTTAGATAATGAAAAAGATAAATTAGCTGGAAAAGCTACTGAATTAAAAGGTAAAGTAACTGGTGATAAAGCCGAAGAAGCAAAGGGTAAAGCAGAAGGCTTTTTAGGCAAAGCCAAGGACTTTGTTGATGAAACGGTAGACAAAGCTAAGGATAAGTTTGACCACAAAGATGATCAAGACCAATCTGACGATAATAAATAATTAAAAATCCACTTAGTGTCGTTAGTGACACTGGTGGATTTTTTGCTAGGAGGCATTATTTTGTTAAAAATTGAACGGATTTATTCCAAGCCCTTTGATTTAGACGGCTATCGGATCTTAGTGGATCGTAAATGGGCCCGGGGCATTTCTAAAGCGGATGCCAAATTAGATCAATGGGAAAAAGCGATTGCTCCATCTACTGAGTTGCGAGAATGGTTCAACCATATTGATGATCGATTCGATGAATTTGAGCGTAAATACATTGATGAATTGAAGCAAAATCCAGCTACTGATGATTTTGTTAAGCTAGTTGCTAAAAAGCTTCAATCTGGCGATGTGATTTTACTATATGGCGCCAAGAATACCGCCCACAATAATGCCGTCGTTTTAAAACACTATTTAACCGAACGGCTTCATTTAACTAGTCGTGATGACCATTCGCTAATTAACTTACTTTATAACGATGGGCAAACCAATCACGATAAGCGGTTGAACGCAGCAATTGATTGGTTAGGCAATCATCCAGACGTAATTGACAAGTATAATTTAAGCATTAATGGTGATAAATTATACGAGGGCTCGAAAACAAAGGCACTAAGTCATCAAGAACTGCTAGCATTGATCACTAAGGACTAATGATAATCCATTAATGCATTTTTATGGGATGCAATTAATGGATTATTTAGTATCCAAAATATTAAAATATTTCTATGATTAAAAAATAATGGTAATATGATTATAATATTTTAATATAGGAGCGATGTTATGGATCAAGCAGTACCTTCAGATAATATGCCAACGATTACCAATCGAGAATCGAAGGCCCAATTGATTAAAGCTGCGGCTAGTAATTTAATTAGTGCTTTGACTGGGGACATGTTCTCGATGGCAATGGGATTGATGTTATTGGATCGAACCCATTCACCGATTAGCTTTGGAATCGATATGATTATTACGCCCATTGTCTCATTATTATTAATGGTCCCAATTGGTAATTTAGTTGATACATATAAGCATAAGCATATTTTGATTGTCAGTTCAGCCCTGCGAATCTTATTAATTGCCTTGTTTTACTTTACGTTACCACTGTTTCCCAAGAACACGATTTTGATTCCGGTGGTAATACTATTATCTGGGATTTCTGTTTCCGTTAATATTAATTCGACTTGTTATAATTCAGCAGTGCATGAACTGGTCAACAGTAATAATATTCAAAAATTGAATTCATTGACCCAAAGTGCGATGGCGTTATCGATGGTAGTGTCACCATTAATTTCAGTTGGGGTGTATAGCCTGTTAGGCTTTGATTTTTTCATCTTAATAGAAATTGCATCAAATTTAATTTCATTTTGTATTATGTTATCAATGAAGTTCCACTACTTTACTGAGCATAAGGAACAACCAAGTCATGAACAGTCACAATTGCATAAGTTTAAATTAGCAATAGACTACATTAAAAAAATCAAGGTAATTAAATATGTTATTTTGATCGGGTTGGTATTTAACTTTTTCTACGCGGCAATTTCAATTGGGTTACCCTATGTCATTAAGGTCCAACTGCACTTAGGCAACGGTCCGCTAGGGATTATGAATTCATTATTTGCTTTTGGTTTTCTTGCCGGTAGCGTGCTTAGCATGGCAATGAGCAATGTTAAATATAAGTATAAGTTTGTCTTGCCGGTCGCATTGTTCAACTTGTTATTTATTTTATTAGGATTTATTTTAATGCAAAAACCAACAGCACTGACCTTGAATATATTAGGTGGGGCGTTAGTTGCATTCATGGCCCTTATCGCATCGTTACTTAATGTTGCGGTTCAAGTCTTTATCCAAAAGAATGTAGAAAATAGTATGTTGGGTCGAATCAATTCGTTGTTAGTTGCAATCAATACCTCGAGCATGCCAGTTGGAATCGTTGTATTTACTTTTATTTTCGATGTGGCGTCCAATGGAGGAGTCGTTTATCTGGTAAGTGGGATTATCATGATGATATATACATTTATCTTTATTCCATCGTTACTAAGCTTTTTCAAACAAAAGGGAATTTAAAAATAAAAAATAGCTCTAATTAGGATCCATATGGTTCCTAGTTAGAGCTATTTTTATGAATTAATAACCAAGTGCACTATGGTGCCAAAAGTGTTGGCTTCAATCATGATGAATAGGCCAATTCCAATATAAACGATGGCCGTAAAAATATCACCATATCGATCCAATAGTTTGGCTACGATGGGGATGTTGATAAATAGTAATGCTAAGCCAAAGAAAACGGTTAACATGATTAAAAACGTGACTAAGATGATTAATAATGAATGCCATTGGTTAATTTGGGCGAAGATAGGCACATAAATCCCGATATTATCAGCGCCACAGGTAGTAATGGTAATGATGGCGACGTTAAGTACCAAGTGGCGTTTGGATAATCTTTTGACTACTTGTTCGTGTTCATCTTCATCACCTAGTTTAGTTAGGATAATGATCCCGATGATAATGGGGATGATGCCTAACAGGCCTAAGATCCAATCCGCAGGAATCAGCTTCGCACTAAACGATAGAGCTAAACTAGTGGCCACTAATACAATTGTGCCAATTAAGTCACCCCAATATACTTTGATGCGCTCAGTAGTGGTTTGGTTAAATGCTAAGACTGTCATTAGGATTAAGATATAATCGATACCGGTTGAGATGTAGGCAGTAATTCCAGTCATAATGGAATTAAACATATGCATTCTCCTCTTTATATGTTAATTATTTCATATGTAAATGTTAACATATGTTTATGCATAAGTAAATTCGTCATGATTTAAAATCACCAACCAAAAAAGATTGAAAATGCCCTTAGCATCTTCAATCTTTTTTAGTCGAGTGGAATTTGGATTTCAAAAATCGTTCCCTTTGGTTGTTGGTCACGAACTAATATTTTACCGTGGTGTTCGTCTACGATCCATTTAGCAATGGCTAATCCTAATCCATGACCACCAGTCGTTGGGGTTCTAGATGTATCGGTTCGATAGAATCGTTCAAAGATGTGTTGTTTATCGTCATCAGGGATGCGTTCACCAGTGTTGCTGATGCGAATGGTGAAGTTTCGTTCATCATTTAACACGGTGATTCCCACGCTATCACCAGGTTGCGTATATTTAAATGCATTATCAAAAATAATGGTGACTAATTGGCGAATTAGATCCGGGTCAATGTCTGCTTGCTGATCAGTCTCGATCCAGGAAGTAAAGGCCTTGTTCTGACTAGCCGCAATTTCAGCATATGGCTTAATAATGGATTGGAACCAAGGCTTTAAGTCGATGGATTGCTTCTTGATTTGAATGATGTCAGAGTCTGAACGTGCAAGGGTCAATAAACGATCGGTTAAGATCTTTAGGTGTCGTGTCTCATTTAAAGTTGTTGAAACAGCGTCGATCTCACTTAAAATCGTAGCCTTAGGTTTAGTTAACATGGCTTCCATTTGATTTTGAATTACGGTCAACGGGGTCCGTAGTTCGTGAGCCGCGTTGGAACTAAATTCACGTTGCCGTTCCCATGACTTGATGATGGGCTTCATACTGGATTTAGATAGTAAAAATGCCACAGCAATCGCTAATAACCAAAAGACAAATAATGTAATGATTAATGCGTTTTTAAAACTGTTGATTGCTAGTAAATCGCTATCCACGTTTTCTAGGATCAAAACATATTTACCAGCGGTTCGTTCGTCAGGAGCTGATTTGGGCACCTTAACTAGGAGGGAACGAAAATGACTAACGATTCCGTTATAGGTCAACGTCATGTCTTGAATTTTATTGACGGTCCTGGGGTTTAATTGGACCTTACTAAATAATTGATAGGTCCGATTCCCCAGTGCCGCTGCATTTTGAATTTTACCATTATTGTTGAAAATAATTTCATTAGTTCGAAAGGGACTATTTAATGAAGGGGCTTGTGAAAAGTCACGGCCATTCTTAAAAATGGGTGGATTTTTCTTCCAATTAGGGTCTGGCTGGGGACTTTTAAGCATTTGTTCCTTTTGGACTTGTAAACTATGGTCAATGTTACGGTAAATAGACTGGCTAAAGAATAGGTAAATGATTAACCCTAAGCTTAAAAAGATAATGGCAAAGGCAATCAGTTCCTTAATGAATAACTTTAGCTGTTGTTTTTGGTGGGGATTAGCTGTTTTCATGGTTAATCCTCCGTTTCAAATAGGTATCCAACCCCGCGAACGGTTTTAATTGGTTGGTTGGTCAGCGCTTTTTTAATTTTTTTGCGTAGGTTACTCATGTATACTTCAACGACCGTTAACGTGGTTTCAGAATCAAATCCCCATAGACGATCAAAAATCTGATCCTTGGTGATGATAATATCTGGGTTTTGTAAGAAGTAGATCAATAAGTCGTATTCCTTTCCGTTTAGCTGTACGGCTTCACCGTTAATGGTAATCGTATGGTTACTTAAGTCCGCATGAAAGGGCCCAACAGTTAGTTGATTGTTATCACCTAAGTGGCCGGTGCGTTTAAGTAATGCTTTTACGCGGAGCAATAACTCTTCACGGTGAAAGGGCTTGGTTAAATAGTCATCGGCGCCGTTGGAAAACCCTTGGACCTTATCGGCAATGGTGTCCTTAGCAGTTAAAATTAACACAGGAAAGTTGATTTGATCTTCGGTTCGCCAGTGTTTTAAAACATCGTACCCATTTTTTTCGGGTAGCATTAAATCTAAAATAGCAATGTCATAAATATTATCTTGGCCCATTTGTTGGCCAGTAAGTCCGTCGTTGGCAATCGTCACATCACCTAGGGGCTCTAAGAAACTAGCGATGCTCTTTGCTAATGGAATGTCGTCTTCAACGATCAATATTTGTAAGTTTTGCATTCAAATTCCTCCTAATTCCAACCCCTATTTTAACCAATAACCAAATAAATATCATTTTTATTTTGATTTTTAAGGTTAATTTATGGTTGGGGTTCTAAACTATGGTTATTCAATTCGAAAGGAGCATGATGTGAAATGCCAGATCAATCAAATCAAGTTGAAGAAACACGAGCTGAGCATCACGATGCAAAAGCGCTGCATAAGCGATTTAGACTCGATTGGTTCTTAGTAGCCACGTTAGTCATCGCATTAATATTATATACATGGAAAATATGGGAGGCCGGAAGCGCGAACGACTTCTATACGTCAGCCATTACTAGTATGACCCAGAGTTTTAAGAACTTCTGGTACGCTAGTTTTGATCCCGCTGGATATATTACGGTCGATAAGCCTCCAGTAGCCCTATGGTTCATGGCAATTAGTGCTAAGATCTTTGGGGTTCACCAATGGAGTGTCGTTCTCCCATCCGTCCTCTTCGGGCTTGGTTCGGTCTACTTAATGTACCGGTTGGTTAAGCCCAAGTTTGGTCGGGTCGCTGGTAACTTAGCAGCCTTTGCAATGACGATTACGCCAATTGCAGTGGCTGACTCTAGAACTAATAATATGGATGCAACGTTAGTTTACTTCCTATTATTAGCAATCTACATGCTCGTTAAAGCAATCGATAATCAAAAGCTACGTTACTTAGTTCTTAGTTTTTCCATTATCGGGATTGCATTTAATGTTAAAATGTTACAAGCATTTATGATTTTACCAGGAATGCTATTATTCTATTGGTTAGCATCCCACTTTAACTGGAAGAAGAAATTAGCTCATCTTTCAGTAGCATCCGTTGCGTTAGTTGTATTTACGCTCATCTGGCCATTGTCAGTTGACCTAACGCCTGCTAGTCAACGGCCTTATGAAGGTGGTTCTGAACACAACTCCGTATTAGAATTAGCCTTTGGTTACAACGGAACGGAACGGCTCTTAGGTCAAACGACCGGAACTGGTGGTGCCTTCCCAGGAATGGGTAGCAACAGTAAGTCTAAGACTGGTAACATGCCAGGTGGTCAACCTGGTTCAAGCAAGTCAACTAAGGGCATGCAAATGCCTGGTAACGGTAAGACTGGCAATTTCCCTGGCAATGCTAAAAATGGTAGAGCTGGTAACATGCCAGGTGGTAATCGTCGCGGTGGCGGCGGTGGAATGGGTGGCGCTGGTGGTGCCTTTAACATCGGTACTGCAGGTCCACTTCGGTTATTCCAAGATCAACTAGGACCTCAAATTAGTTGGTTATTACCATTCTCGATCGTTGGATTAATTAGTGCCTTTGCTTACTTCCTTGACCGGAAGCGGAAGTGGTACCAATTAACTGAAAAACAAAAACACCTCGTTATGTGGACGGGTTGGTTAGTGCCAGTCGGCGGATTCTTCTCCGTTGCTAGTTTCTTCCACCCATACTACACGATCATGTTAGCCCCACCAATTGCAGCATTGACTGGAATTGGGGTCGTTACAATGTACAAACAACTTAAAGCAGCAACTTGGAAAGATTGGAAGCGTTACTTACTTCCATTCGCAATCGTCGTAACGGCAGCCTTACAAGCATGGTACGTAAGCAGCTACTACGTATGGGCAACTTGGTTGCTCATCATCGCCGGAATTGTATTCGCAGCATTACTATTGATCAAGCCTGGTAAACAACTAAAGACGCTTACCATCGGTGGAATGATTTCAATTATGTTAGCGCCTGCATTTTGGTCCATGACACCAGCGATTGCTGGTGAATCAGCTGCCATTCCTACCGCCGGTCCAGATCTACTAAGTAGTAACGGCCAAGGTGGTGCTGGTGGTGGAATCGGTGATGGAAGTGTGAACTCAAAATTACTTTCATACCTTGAAAAACACCAAGGCAGTGCTAAGTACCTCTTTGCAACTGATGATTCCGGAACCGCAGCTCCATACATTATCAAGACTGGTAAGGCAGTCATGGCAATGGGTGGATTTAACGGAACTGACCCTGCAATGACTCTAACTAAGTTCAAACAATTAGTTAAGAGCGGTCAACTTAAGTACTACTACTCAGGCGGTAAGTCTGGTTCTTCCAATAGTGCAATCATTAATTGGATCAAGAAGTACGCCACTAAGGTTAAGGCTAGTGAATACGGTGGTTCAACGACCACTACGACTGGTTCAACTAGCAAGAAGACGAATGGTCAATCCATGGGTCAAATGCCTACAAATGGTGGTAAAATGAATGGTAAGATGTCTGGTAAGCCAAGCATGAAACCAAGTGGCAATAAGATGCCATCAACGAAGAGTTCTAATAAGAATAACACCCAACAACAAATGCCTACTGGTGGCGGTATGATGGGTGGTAATAGCGGAACCCTTTACGATTTATCAACAATATACAAATAAACTAACAGGAGGTTAGGGCATGGCAAGAAATCAGAATCCTTTAATTTCAATTGTATTACCAGTCTTTAACGAAGAAGAAGGCATTCGGCATACGATCGAGATTCTAGAAAGCTACGTTGCCAGCCAACCTGAAGATTACGAATTAATTTTTGTGGATGATGGTTGTGTGGACCGGAGTGCCGCAATAATTCAGGAAGCTGAACAACAATATAATAATATTCGCCTAGTTCAATTCTCGCGGAACTTTGGTCACCAACTAGCAATTACTGCTGGAATTCGGTACGCATCTGGAGATGCAGTGGTGGTAATGGATGCCGACTTACAAGATCCACCATCGGTCATTCCAGCAATGGTCAAGAAGTGGCATGAAGGATACGACGTGGTATACGGAAAACGACTCCAACGTGATGGTGAAAGTTGGTTCAAAAAGGCCAGCGCATCCGCATTTTACCGGATTTTGCATAAGTTCGCGAATATCGATATCCCATTAGACACTGGTGATTTTAGATTAATGGATCGCCAAGTCGTTAAAGTCCTCTCAAAGATGGATGAACCAGATCCGTTCGTCCGGGGGATGGTCAGTTGGGTCGGATTTAAGCAAACGGCGGTTGAATACGAACGGGATGAACGGACCGCTGGAACGACAAAGTACCCGTTATCCAAGATGTTGCATCTTTCAATGAATGGAATCACTTCATTCTCAGATGTGCCATTGAAGTTAGTTAACGTTGCCGGATTCATCATGATCGCAATTGGGGTCATCTACGGATTCATATCCCTATTTACTGGATTCGCAACCCTTCAATTTGCAATCTTCTCAATGTTCGAACTATTTGGCATTTCTGCTTTGATGTTAGGAATCGTTAGTGCATACCTCTACCGAATCTTTGAAACATCTAGAGAAAGACCATTGTATGTGGTCGCTAAGACCTCCGGGTTTGAACGTCACCAATCAGAAGTAAAACACATTAATACAATGTAGTAATCGAGGAGCATCTCGCCAGTGGCGGGATGCTCCTTTTTTGCTTATGCTGAAATTGAATTGTGCTAAAATGATAACTGACAACTAATTATCGAGGGGGTGAATACTATCGCTGTTTTTGTACCAGTCGCATTATTTACGTTGTTCTGGATACTATTACTCTGCTTAAGTTTTCGATCTAATCCAGCACGTCTGCTAAATGGCTTTTTGGCCACAATTGCACTAGGTTCATTTTTTTTGATGATTACGGTCGGCATTATTGGTTTGAACAATCATTTGATTATCGATGGTTATGTAGTGTTGTTTGGATTGATCATTTTATTACTTTTGTTTATCTACTTCTTCCAGGGATTCTTTTGGTTGTGGAACGCCTTAATTGTGTGGCGACGCGAGAATCACACGTTGGCGAACATGTTAACGCTGATTATCGGGGTGATTACATTAGGGTTACCGGTGTTGAATGGGATGTTAACGAAGCATCCACTAGGTCCAATCGGGGTCTTTTCATACTCGGTAATTGTGCTATCTATTTTGTACCTGCTATTCTGTATCGTTTCATTCATGCTAGCCGCGTTTTTGTTTACCTTTAAGAAGCCGCGGCCCAATAAGCGCTTTATTATTGTATTGGGTGCTGGATTACTTCATGGAGATCAGGTTTCTCCACTATTAGCTTCGCGTATTAATAAGGGAATTGAATTTTATCACCAGGTCAAAGCGGCCACTGGCCATGCTCCGCTGTTAATTTGCTCCGGTGGTCAGGGCAATGATGAAACGATTCCAGAGGGTCAGGCGATGCGGACATATGCAATTGACCATGGGGTAGCAGCTAACCATGTTGTCGCTGAAGTGCAATCAAAAACGACTTTGCAGAATATGTTATTCTCTAAACGAATTATTGAGCAACACAAGCTGCCGTTGAATGATGGAATCTATGTTTCTAATGATTACCATATTTTCCGTGCTGGAATCTATGCGCATCAAGCAGGGTTACCAATTCAAGGGCTAGGTGCGCGAACTAGTCGGTTCTTTATTCCGAATGCTACCATTAGAGAGTACGTGGCCTTGTTGATGAATCATAAGCGATTCCATATGATGATGGTGGGATTGATTTTACTTGCATCACTAGGAGTAGCGTTATTAGTTGGTTTTATCAGATAAACAAGTTAGATAAGGGGGACGATTAAATGAGGTTCAAACGAGTTTTACCATTATTAATGGGATTAGGTTTATTTTTTAGTTTTATGACCACAACGGCTAGTGCTAGTAAGCAGTATCTAAATGCCTTTCCTAGTCCAATGCAGGCTAAGTGGTATGCATATAATAAAAAGACAGGGTATACTACGTTAAAGATTTCTGATCATCAATTGTCAGTGATTAAGGATCAACGGACTACAGCTACAGTTAGTTTACATGCATATCAAAAACACGATGCAACGAAGGCCACCAAAAAGCAAGCAAATTGGATCTACGCTTGGCGTGACAATGACTGGATAGCAACTTATGGATGGAATCAACGTTTTGGTTCAGGTAGTTACTTCAATGTGAAAAAGGTGAAGAAGTCAAATCAACTGACGATTCATTCAATGCAAGCAGGGGTTAACTCAGGAACCTATTATCAAACTAAGCATCTTGCTAAACACTATGGTAGTAAGCAACAATCAAATAACACGATTTTAATGTAATTATGTAGTAGTGAATGCTTGCGATTAAAGCGTTTGCTACTATTTATTTCTGAGTCAATAATTAATTGTTACATTAACTAAACTGATTAAAAAATAAAAAATTATAGTCAATTGCGAAATTGCGAAATTTCGTAATGGGGAAATTTCGCAATTACATATAACTTTAGTTGTTATAGAAGGGATGCTTAACTATGCGTATATTATTTTTTAGTTTTATCGGAATTGTGATTGGAAACTTTACAAGTGCAGGGGTTAGCATAATTGTTGATGCCATTCATAATTTAATCAGCGATATTCCATGGACCTCGAAAGACTTTAAAGCTGAGAAAAACAGTCAGGAGACGGATCAAATGTTATTTATTATTATTTCCATCTTAGTAATCGCTAGTATGGTTGCTGGAATGGTTGTCTACTCCAACACTCAATCCAATTTAAAAGTGGTCCAATCTGCTGCTATGACAGCGTTGCTTATTGGTGTAACTGCTCAGATGGATTATAAATTGGCTTATAGTCGCCGGTATAAACGGATTAGAAGGAATAGGGAGAAGTAGATGATTTTTTAACTATAGGCCTTGATAATTATTTATACAAATTATTGATAATGGTATTTAAATTTCCTTGTCTTTAGTATATAATACTATTTAAGGTTATAGGAAAGGAGGAATGAAGAATGGATGAGACCTTATGGGCAAAAAAATCAATTGGTAATGATGGATTACCAAAATGGTTGCCTTTGAAGCAACATCTTCTAGACACTAGTTTTACTATTAAAATGTTGTATAGAAAATATTTAAGTGATAATCAGCAGTTAACGATAAAAAAGGCAATTTCTGATTCATATAATAATATTCCAGTTTCTGAATTAGATGAAAAAGCTGAGCAATTGGTTAAATTTATTGCCTTATTACATGATATTGGAAAGGCAACTCCTGCATTTCAAAGCAAAGATAGTTATAGAGGAATAAGAGAACTAGATTTATCTATAAAAAGTAAACTAATTCAAAATGGCTTTTTCCCCAGTGATGATACAAAGATTCCTACATCTAAATTTTCACCGCATGCTTTAGCTGGAGAAGCAATTTTAAAACAGTATGGAGTTAATGACGAAATTGGATCAATTATTGGTGGACATCATGGAATGCCTGTTACATCGATAGGTGATGTAAAAAGGCAACTTCCTAAATATCCAATTAACTACTACTTTAGTAATGTTTACGATAGGATACATGAAAGATGGGAACGCATCCAAAAAGATTATTTTCAATGGGCTTTAAAAGAAAGCGGTCTTAATACTATTGATAATATTCCAAGTATCAAAAGCTTTGGTTCACAGGTTATATTGGAAGGGTTACTAGTAATGGCTGATTGGGTCGCAAGTAATGAGAACTATTTCGGCTTATTTAACATGGACCAAGTAAAAGATGGATCTAATAGATATAAAAATGGATGGTTAAAGTGGTTCAAAACATTTAAATGGGAACCAGAAATCTATACAGATGCTAACGATTATTATAATGATCGTTTTGGATTTGATCCTCATAAATTACAGAAGCAGTTATTTAGTACAATTGATGATTCTATTGACCCAGGAGTATTTATTATTGAAGCTGGAATGGGAACTGGAAAAACTGAAGCTGCATTATCATCTGTAGAACAACTTGCTCAAAAAAAAGGGTGCAGTGGATTATTTTGGGCTTTGCCTACTCAAGCGACAACTAATGCAATGTTTGGCCGAGTTGAAGCTTGGTGTGAAAAAATAGCAGCATCAAGTGACACTAATGTAGAAATTCAGCTTGTTCATGGAAAAGCTGCTTTGAATGATAGTTTTACCAAGATTCCACACTCAATAGATATTAATGAAGATGAAAATGCAGGTGTATTAGTTAATGGGTGGTTTTCAGGAAATAAAAAAGCGATTCTGGATGACTTTGTTGTAGGGACAATAGATCAATTATTACTGCTTGCACTTAAGAAAAAGCATCTGGAATTGCGCCATTTAGGATTTAGTCAAAAAGTAGTTGTAATTGACGAAGCACACAGTTTCGATGCATATATGCAAGAATACTTGTATAGATCACTGAATTGGTTAGGCAAATATGGGGTACCAGTGGTTATTTTATCAGCAACATTGCCATCTGATAAAAGGCTCAAGATGATTAATTCGTATTTAGGTATTAGTGGAGCAGATGATTATAATCAAAATAATGCATATCCATTAATTACTTATACTGATGGGAATAAAGTTAGTCAAATAAGCGTTTCTGATAACATTGATTCAAAAAATGTAAAATTAAATAAATTTAATGGAAATCTTTTGGATGAATTAAAGAGTGTTCTTTCTGATGGTGGAGTTGCAGGAATAATTGTTAATACCGTAAAAAGGGCACAACAAATTGCAAAGGATATGATTGAAGAATTTGGTGAAGATAGTGTTGAGTTATTACATTCTAGTTTTATTGCAACTGATAGGTCTAATAAGGAGAAAAATCTTTTACTAGAAATTGGTAAAGATAATTCACATAGGCCTTATAAAAAGATTATTGTTGGAACTCAAGTTTTAGAACAGAGTTTAGATATTGATTTTGACATTTTGTTTACTGATTTAGCACCAATGGATTTATTGATGCAAAGAATTGGTAGACTTCAACGTCATGAGAATAATAATAGCAATAGGCCATCAAAATTAAAGAAGCCACAAGTATATGTTCTTCAAACAGATTCTAATTATGAATTTGATTCTGGTTCAATTGCTATTTATGGAGAATTACTATTAATTAGAACCCAATATTATTTACCATCAATAATAAGTATACCGAGAGACTTATCTTGTCTTGTTCAATCTGTATATAATCTAAGTTCTGATATAACAAACATCAATTTAGATTTACCTAATGACTTTGATGCAAAGTACAAAAGGGCTAAAGATAGTTATCAAGAATTAATCAATGATAAACGTAAATCCGCAAAAACATACATGATTAAAAAGTATGAAAAAAATAAGGATAACCTAATTGGTTGGATAAACAAGTCTAAGGATGAACTCAGTGATTCTAAGGGTGATGCAGAGGTTAGAGATGGTGAAGAAAATATTGAAGTTATAGTTTTATGGAAAACTAAAGATGACAACTATAAATTATTAAATGGAAAGATGATATCTAATAGTGACTTAGAAATTGATCAGATCACTAAGAATATTGCTACCAATACAATTAAGCTTCCTGTGGTTATGTCTAAATCATATAATATCGATAAAACGATTGATGAATTGGAAAAATTCAATAAAAAGTATTTACCAAATTGGCAAATGTGTCCATGGTTAAGGGGTTCATTAGGCATTTTACTTGATGAAAATAATGATTTTATTATTAATGGATATAAGTTACATTATGATAAGAATTTAGGGATGATGTATAACAAGATTGAGTGATTAAAAGGAGATGATTTAATTGGGTAGGTATAATCTACTAGATGAGTCATGGATAAAGGTCATAGATGAAAACTATGATTTAAAAAGTGTTTCATTAAAAGATTTATTTGCTAATGCTAATCATTATAAATTATTAGCTGGAGATACTGCTCCTCAAAATTTTGCAGTATTTAGATTTTTATTGTCAGTCATACACACTGTTTTTAGTAGGTATGACGCAGATGGAAATGAAATAGATGATGATGATGATCCAATCGACGTGTGGAAAGGTATTTGGGAAAATGAGAGATTTCCTAAAGAAGTAATCAATAAATATCTAGAATCACAAAGAATAAAATTTAATTTGTATGATGAAGATTACCCATTTTTCCAAGTTACTAAAAGTAACTTGGAAAAATATAATATTAAAAAAACTGGTACTATAAGTGGTAAGTTAATTAACCGTTTGTTATCAGAGAGCGATAACAAACAAGATCTTTTTGCGCCAACTAGTCAATTATATAAAAACAAATTATCAAACGATGAATTGGTTCGTTGGTTAATTACTTTTCAAGGATATACAGGAACTGGTGATAAGGCTAAATTTCCTGGAATGAAAGTTTCCGCATCAAGAGGATGGTTACTAGACTTAGGTGGTGTATATATACAAGGAAATAATTTGTTTCAGACATTAATGTTTAATTTTAAAATGGATGAGATAAGTGATCAAACACCTATATGGGAGTGGGATGTTAAAGATAAGATGAACTTATCCCGAGTAAGTCATCCTGAAAATCTAGCTGATTTGTACACTAATTGTTCCAGACTTATCTTTATTGATCCGAACACAGATTTGTCATCCGATAATGTTTCTATTGAAGCAGTTCAACTTCCTGGAATAATAGAAAGTGAATGCTTAATGGAACCAATGACGATTTGGCAGATTCCAAAAACTGGTAAAAATAAAGGAAATATAATTCCTAAAAACCATAGAGAAAATGAAGCTTTATGGAGATCGTTTGGATCACTGATTGTTTCTGATAAACTAAGACCTGGAATAATAGACTGGTTTAGTAACTACTTGGACTTTGATGTTGTTAATGGTAGCGATGTTAAAATAGTTTCGGTTGGAATGACTAGAAATCATGATGCTTCGAGTATGCCAAATGATGAGATACATGATGGATTAAAAATTAAAGATGAACTTTTACATGGAATGAGAACAGAAGGATGGATTGGAGCAATTGAATCAGAGGTTAAAACAACTAAAGATGCTATTTATTCAATAAGGAAATTCGGTATTAATGTATGTAAAATTAGGAATGATTTTGATTCTAATTTACCTGATAATCTAGAAATGGAAGCTTACTTTGATGTTGACATTCCCTTTAAGGAATGGGTAGAAGATATTACTTTAGAAACCGATTTGAGATTATATCCATTTGAATGGCGGAAAAAACTATATGAAATTCTTAAGAATATAGCTAAATCCCAAATTAGTCCTTTGAGTAATCGTGATTTAATTGGTGTTGTCAATAGTAAAGATGGATCAATTGATAATATAGTTACAGAATATATGAAGCTATTAGGGAATTTAAAATATAAATTAGACTTAAAGGAGGATTAGAATGTTAAAAAATGAAGAGACTGTTTATAAAACTACTAGTCAAATAATTAAAAACTTAGAATTTAATGACGGCAAGAGCTACTCTAAAGCTGTATTAGCTGAACTTAGGAATTCTGTAACGCATCCGTTTGTAAAAAATGGACTTCTATGGCAAGCGTTATTTAATAATATGCCAAATTCGTTTTTGAGTAGGGATGGGAGTTTATCAAAACCTGAGAAATCAATTCTAAATGCATTACAACTTTACGCGATTCATCAACAAGGTAATGATTCTTCTGTTAATACTTATGATAATCTAAATGCAGATATATCATTTAATGTAACTTATAGTAATAATAGCTTTGAGATTTTTAGTTTAAATTCATATGATAGTGACCCAATAAAGCAATTTAACCACTTTGATGAATTAGTGAAATACATGTCATCACTTAAAGATAACATTAAAAGTAATGATGTTGATAATAATCAATATAATAGAAAATGGTATAAAGATAACTTTGGACAGGCATTAAGTATTGTTAGAAAATCATCTAATGATTCAACCGCAATTGATAGAAGATTTAATGCTATGATTAGTTCTAACACTTACGATGAGTTAATTTACCATTTGAGACATTTAACGCGTTTGATTAGATCAAAAAAGCTTCATATTGAAATCAACTACTCAAAGGTTGCTGACGACTTATATACCTTTTTAAGTAGTTTGAATGGACAAGAAAAAATTAAGTTACTATGGAGCGAATCTTACTATGCACAACATAAAGGAGAAGAATAATATGACTAAAAATAATTTATACATTGATATCCATGCAATTGAAACAGTTCCCCCTTCAAATATTAATCGTGATGACGCTGGTAGTCCCAAGACAGCTTTATATGGTGGTGCCCCTAGATCACGGGTAAGCTCTCAAGCATGGAAAAAGGTAATGCGAGATTACTTCGTTGAACATTTAGATGAGAATAAATTAGGGATAAGAACTTTAGAGCTAGTTAAGTATATAGCAGATAAAATTCAAAATATTGATAGTAGTATTGATGATGATAAGTCGATGGAAATGGCCGAAACTGTTATATCTAAATTAGGAATTAAAATGACAACCTCTAAGTCTGATAACGTTAAAAAACATAAAGTGCTTAAAGCATTATTCTTTATTGGTAATCAACAGGCTAATGACTTAGCTAATGCCGCTATTAATGGAGTTAGTGATAAAAAAGAACTAGCTGAAATTTTAAAGAGCAATCCCGCCGTTGATATTACACTATTTGGAAGAATGGTTGCTGATGATCCTAATCTAAATGAAGATGCCTCAGCACAAGTTAGTCATGCAATTTCTACTCATGCAGTTAGAACTGAATTTGACTTTTTCACTGCTACTGATGATTTTTCACAGAGTGGTCATTCTGGTGCTGGAATGCTTGGAACCACAGAATATAATTCATCGACCCTTTATAGATACGCCAATATCTCTGGACATGAACTTTTAAGACAATTAGGTAGTAAGGAAGATACAGTTAAAGCGATTAATTTGTTTATTAAAGCATTTGCTAAGACAATGCCAAGCGGTAAGATTACATCATTCGCTAATCAAACTTTACCACAATCACTTGTTGTTACGATTAGAAAAGACCGTCCTGTTAATCTTGTGACTGGTTTTGAAAAGCCAGTCGCATCAAATGATGGATATGTAAATGAATCTATTCAAAGATTAAGTAATGAGTTTGATAAGGCATCTAAATGGGTTGATTCTCCAGAGGCTACATTATCCATCGGAATGCCTGATTCATTTGGTAATAACAATAATAATTTAGACGAATTATTAGATAAAGTTTCAAGTAAGCTCAATTCATTATTATAAAAAGGTTGTATGTACAATGAAAACAATATTAATGAAATTTGCAGGGCCTTTACAATCATGGGGGATTAATTCACACTTCGAGTCGCGTAGAACTAATCGTTTTCCATCTAAAAGTGCTGTTATTGGCATGATTGCATCTGCTTTGGGGTATAGAAGATATGAAGATATAAAATTAAAGGGATTAAATGATCTTTCGTTTGCTATTAGAATTGATCAGCCTGGTAGTTTATTAAGGGATTTTCAAATTGCTGAAAGTCATAAGCCTAATGGTGATAAATTAAGAAGTTATGTTACTAATCGATTCTATCTACAAGATGCAGTTTTTGTTATTGCAATTAGTAGTGAAGATGATAATCTGATTAAAGAAGTTTATGATTCGTTATTAAATCCATACTTTTCTTTATATTTAGGTAGACGATCACTACCCATTAATTTTGACTACATGTTAGGACTTTTTGAAGGCGATGCTATTAATTCATTAATGAATATGAAATGGCAAGCTTCTGATTTTTATAAAAGTCATAATTCAAATAATCTTGATATTTGGGCAGATTCTAACTTAATAGATCGTAATGATTTAATTGTCAGAGATACTCCTGTATCGTTTTCACAAGGCGTTAAAGATAGTAAGTACAGCAATGATGATCGAAGAAAATATTCTTTTAGATCAATTGGAAAAATAACTGTCAAAGTAAATCAATAATATTTTAGTAGAGACAAGGAGGGATATAATTGTATTTATCTAGAATTCAAATTGATGATAATGATCAAAAAAAGATTAAAGACCTTAATAACCTGGAATCATATCATGGTTGGATTGAAAGTAGTTTTCCGAATGAATTTGAAGAGAATATTAGGACAAGAAAACTATGGCGAATCGATACTCTATTTAACAAAAGATATTTATTATTAATTAGTCGTGATAAACCAAGTAAAGAAATGATAACTAAATATGGAATTAGTAAGACATTAAAAACAATTAACTATAATGATTTTTTAGAAAAGGTATATCCAGGAATGGTTGCAAAGTTTAGATTAGTTGCAAATCCAACTTATTCGAAGAGTACTGGTAAGTCTTCTGGAAAAAGAGGAAAACCATTTCAATGTGTAAGCATTGATGGACAAATGCAGTTTCTAGAAAAAAGAGCACAAAAAAATGGATTTAGTTTAATTGATTCTGAATATACGATAACACATAGATCTACTGAATTGTTAAAAAAGGAAAATAGAAAAATATATATTAGCAAAGTATGTTATGAGGGTAGGTTGATTATAAATGATGCTAAATTATTTACAGATTTATTATGTAATGGATTAGGGCACAATAAATCCTATGGATTTGGAATGATAACTATTATTCCAGAAGACATTTCTCTATAATTCTGTTAAAATAAAAAGAACAAACTGAAGGTATTTTTAATTTTTATAAATTGAAAATACTTTTATATTAGGCTTTTTTAAGTCTTTTTCTCGCAAGCGCGAGAGTGATCCTATAGTAGAAAATACTAGTAATGTTTTGGTCAGCTTTTTCTCGCAAGCGCGAGAGTGATCCCGGCAAAGTGTTCGGCATTGCTGGTCAATCAGTCTTTTTCTCGCAAGCGCGAGAGTGATCCTCGCTAAGAACATCATCTCGGATTACGATAGCGCTTTTTCTCGCAAGCGCGAGAGTGATCCCAGATTTATCGGCTAAAATTGACGCTATGAATACTTTTTCTCGCAAGCGCGAGAGTGATCCTACCCCTAACGTTCAAGCGTTGCAACAAGAAAACTTTTTCTCGCAAGCGCGAGAGTGATCCCATGGTATCAATAAAGCGACCGTTAAAGTACACCTTTTTCTCGCAAGCGCGAGAGTGATCCTATGTTCATCGTAATATTTGATTAGTTTCAAAACTTTTTCTCGCAAGCGCGAGAGTGATCCCCACTTACAGTAACGTTAGTAGCTGCCGGCATACTTTTTCTCGCAAGCGCGAGAGTGATCCTGTGTCGTTCTCTTTATCCGCTTCATCGAACTTCTTTTTCTCGCAAGCGCGAGAGTGATCCTATCATAAGTTTCATTCAGCAACTCAAAATCTGCTTTTTCTCGCAAGCGCGAGAGTGATCCTATAGTTGATTTACGTTGTAACCACGGATGACACTTTTTCTCGCAAGCGCGAGAGTGATCCTATACTTCACGTCCCCTAACCGCTCCCGTTTCTCTTTTTCTCGCAAGCGCGAGAGTGATCCTGAAGTTGCAATACTTCGCTCAATCAGATGAAACTTTTTCTCGCAAGCGCGAGAGTGATCCTAAACAAATTCTAAGGCTTGCATCAGCAGTCATCTTTTTCTCGCAAGCGCGAGAGTGATCCTATCTGTCGTTGGGCGGTGGCGTTATGAAATTTCTTTTTCTCGCAAGCGCGAGAGTGATCCTGGTACGCGATCAAATGACACGGCACTAGCTAACTTTTTCTCGCAAGCGCGAGAGTGATCCTATTGTTACGATAATCAGGCGTATCGTTAAAAACTTTTTCTCGCAAGCGCGAGAGTGATCCTAGTGTAGTAGTAAGCTCAGAGGGATTGAATGACTTTTTCTCGCAAGCGCGAGAGTGATCCTACCGTAACGGTGTTCCAATGTTCTCAACCAACCTTTTTCTCGCAAGCGCGAGAGTGATCCTGTTTCAAGTTTTGGATTTTTAACATTTTCCATCTTTTTCTCGCAAGCGCGAGAGTGATCCCACGAATGCCGTTGATAACGTCATTGTTAGCTGCTTTTTCTCGCAAGCGCGAGAGTGATCCTGACTTAGTGACACATGCAATTAAGTTTGCTGACTTTTTCTCGCAAGCGCGAGAGTGATCCTGATCAAACCTAACTTTTCTAAATGAGCATATACTTTTTCTCGCAAGCGCGAGAGTGATCCCGGCGATAGAACAAAGCTAAATATTGAAGATACCTTTTTCTCGCAAGCGCGAGAGTGATCCTAATATTCTGAACTTTTGAGCTTAGCATGCTTTCTTTTTCTCGCAAGCGCGAGAGTGATCCTGTCAACCGTGGGTTTGGTTTCTGAAAACACAACTTTTTCTCGCAAGCGCGAGAGTGATCCTACGCTAACGAAATTAAGCGTATTAACAAACAACTTTTTCTCGCAAGCGCGAGAGTGATCCTGGCAGATACGAGATACGAGATACGAAAGGACGCTTTTTCTCGCAAGCGCGAGAGTGATCCATCACTCGTCACGGCTTTACGTGCATCAGTCCGCTTTTTCTCGCAAGCGCGAGAGTGATCCTATCCATATGCTTTAAGTCTTGATTATCAAATCCTTTTTCTCGCAAGCGCGAGAGTGATCCTACATCAACTAATCCATAAAAATCTAATGTGTCCTTTTTCTCGCAAGCGCGAGAGTGATCCTGATATTTGATAAATCACTAGTATCATCATTAACTTTTTCTCGCAAGCGCGAGAGTGATCCTTCCATTTTATGAACCTTATATGCTATCGAGTCCTTTTTCTCGCAAGCGCGAGAGTGATCCTTAGCATTCCTATATCACGATTACTAACAAACCCTTTTTCTCGCAAGCGCGAGAGTGATCCTACAATGGTCAAACAGTTGCAGCTTTACGTCAACTTTTTCTCGCAAGCGCGAGAGTGATCCTGCTAAAGGTTCTGGTGCAAACGACCCTTCTACCTTTTTCTCGCAAGCGCGAGAGTGATCCTCTGCCCCACCTAAAGCAAGGTTGACTGCATACCTTTTTCTCGCAAGCGCGAGAGTGATTCATTAAAACTTTATAGAAAAAAATGATTAAAATGCTGTTTATAATTTAATTATCTAAGTGATTAAATACGTTGAAAGGAATTATATATGAAAAAATCAAGTGGTCTATATAAATCTGATATTCAGGAATTGCCTAGAGTTGGTGATCGGATAAGTTTTTTATATTTTGAACATGCTAAAATAAATCGACAAGATGGAGCAATAACATTTTCTGATAATCGAGGGGTTATAAAAGTACCTGCTTCAATGATTAGCGTTTTATTATTAGGTCCCGGAACTGAAATTACTCATCGAGCTATAGAATTAATTGGTGATGTTGGAACTAGCATACTATGGGTTGGTGAACAAGGGGTAAGACAATATGCTAGTGGTCGTGCTTTAGGACATAGCAGTCGTTTATTAGTGAAGCAAGCTTCTTTAGTGTCTAACGTAAGGAAGAGATTAAATGTTGCTCGTAGAATGTACCAAATGAGATTTAAAAATGAAGATGTAAGTAAACTAACTATGCAACAGTTAAGAGGACGAGAAGGGGCTCGTGTCAGGTCAGTTTATAGAGATCTATCTAAACAATATAAAGTGAAATGGAATGGAAGAAGTTATGATGTTGATGATTTTACAGGAGGTAGTATCATAAATAAGGCTTTGTCAGCAGCTCATTACTCATTATATGGTTTAGTTTATAGTGTTATAGCTGGATTGGGACTATCTCCTGGTCTTGGATTTGTTCATACTGGGCATGATTTATCTTTTGTGTATGACATTGCCGATTTATATAAGGCTGAGGTTACTATTCCAATTGCATTTGATGTTGCTTCTAAAAGTAATATAAATGATGATATTGGTAAAATAACAAGGCTAAAAGTTAGAGATTCTTTTATAGATGGAAAGTTAATAAAGAAAATCGTTAAGGATTTGCAGTATCTTTTAGATGTTGATAGTGATGATTATCTTGAAGCTGAAAGTATTCATTTATGGGACGACAAAGAAAAGTTAGTTGATTATGGTGTTTCTTATCATGAATATGACTAATAACTATGGAGTTGTATTAATATGCCGATGACTGTTATTACTTTAACCAAAGTTACTCCTGCTCTAAGAGGAGATCTAACTAAGTGGATGCAGGAAATATCTACAGGTGTCTATGTTGGTAATTTTAATTCTAGGGTAAGAAGTAAGCTATGGAATAGAATAATTGAAAATATTGGAAATGGTAGTGCTACCATTAGTTATGAATATAGAAATGAAATAGGTTACGATTTTGATACCTTTAATACAAGTCGTGAAATAATTAATTATGAGGGAATACCATTAGTTAGAATTCCAAATTTAATTGAGAATAATAAACTTAAAGATGGATTTAGTAATGCTTCTAAATTTAGAAAATTAAAGAAGATTAATAGCAAATCCACAAGTTTAAAATATGTAATTTTAGATATAGAAACAACTGGAATTAATATTGAAATTAGTAAAATAATCGAAATTGGTGCAATCAAAGTCAATGGTAAAAATATTGAAAAACTAAACTTGTTAGTTAATATTGATCAGAAATTACCTGAAAAGATTACAAATTTAACAGGAATAAGCGATGATTTATTATTAAAAAAAGGAATTAGTTTAAACGATGCATTATTAAAATTAAAACAATTTATAGGTAATGAAATTTTAGTAGGATATTTTATTAACTTTGATCTTAAATTTCTTCATAAAGCATTTAAGGATACTTTGCGTGATCATATTTCTAATAAATATATAGACATTATGAAACTAGTGGAGAGAGATAACCAATTTATTGAAAACTATAAGTTAGAAAGTGTATTACCTGAGTACGGGATTGATTCGAAAGTACCTCATAGAGCATTGATGGATGCTGAGTTGATAAATTTATTAGTTGATAAGCTACCAAGTTTTCATCATGTTCTTAAACAAAAAAATCATTAATATATTAATTTATTGTTCATAATATTAGATAGTTTTACGGATTTACATCATGACTACGTTTCCAAACACATAAAAATACCTGACAGCCATCTTTTAAATGACAGTCAGGTATTTTTATTAATGTGAATCTGATCTAACGAAATGGTGGAAACACTTCTTTCTTATCTAAATTTTGAGTTTGAATCCTTTTCTAAGTGAATGGTTACACCTTCCTGGAAATTATTATTTTTCTTGAGAGCGATATTTAGTTAGTTGGTAGTAACATCTTCCTTCACAACTTAATTTGAGGTATCACGTTCAAATTGCATCGGAAACATCTCCTTAGCTTTCTTCACTACTGGTAATTATAAGAACATTTAATCTAATTCTAATCTTTCGTAGGTTGATTTTAGAATGGTGGAAACAACTCCCTTATCCATAGAATCTGTGGTAAATCGTTGCATTAAATGAATGTTAACAACCTCCCCATTACTATTTTTAAAAGCGTTACTTAGGTAGTTAGTAGTAAAACCTTCCTTCATCATTAATCTGAGGTATTACCTTGATATTGCATTGGAAACATCTCCTTTGCTTTTCGTTGTTAATAATATATATCATTACGATGAGAATGTAAAGGGTTTTATCTAATTACTTTTTAATTATTTTCACATTTGCTTAGAAATGCTATTATATAAGGATTTGTAGTAAAATAATATTTGGGAAGTGATTACTGTGAATTTATACTCTTATAAGTTTTTAAGCCAAAATAATGATACTTTTAACTACATATTTCTAATTGTAATGGTTATTTTTGGACTAGCACTAATCTTTATTGGTTACAAATACCTACAAAATCGAACCAATTTAAAGTTTAGGGATTTTTTCATTCTACTGATTTTAATAACGTTGTTAGTTATTGGAATGCAGATTAGTAATGTTAATTCGAATAGTTTCTCGAATGGTCGTCGGGTTGCAGATTTACTGCAACAGATCAGTAAAGATGAGCATGTTCCGCTGAATGAAGTTTATGTAGACTCGACCAGTTTAAACAGTAGTATGACTGCGAAGGTAGGTAATAAATTTTATAATGTAACGGTTAATGATAAACAAACGGGGTACCAAATTTCGCCCACTAAGGTTATTAACCCGCAGAGCATTAAGTATATCAACAAAAATGAATTTACCTGGAACATGTTTAATAATAATTACCTAGTCTTAGGATTAAAGTTATTACTAGGTTTTATTATGTTAGTTATTCAGATCAACTTGTCTGGAAAATCGAATCTAGCTCAGTCAACAATCATTGATCAAATGCAGAATTATGTGCTAGGTGGAATTATTGGTGGAATGATTTACAACCAAGATATTACGATCCTAGAATTTACAATTATTCTCTTACTATGGTCAATTATTATCTTTGCTGGACGACTATTGTCTAAAAAGACGCGCACATTTCATTCGTTATTAATTGGTAAGCCACGAGTCCTGATAAGAAATGGCTTTGTTAATGTAGATGCTATTTTAAAGTCTGGAATGTCGGCAGACGATTTATTATTTAACTTGCGTTCGAATGGAATCGAAAACTTTAGGGACGTGAATGAAGCAATCTTCGAGCGTAATGGTTCATTAACGATTTTTGGTAAAGATGCTGATCGAACTTACTCTGTTATCGTTGATGGTACTATTAATCATGATGAGTTACGTCGTTCGAAGTTAAGTGATGATGACCTAAAACAACAGTTGGTCTTTCATCATCATCACTATAAAGTTGACCAAGTATTTTTATGCCAAGTTAAGAATCAAAAAGTTCAATTTATTTTATATCCACAAATTGATCGTCAGACGTTTTCAAAGTTTTTCCATCAATGGTTAATGAAACATAATTCTTAATGTTTGATTCAATCGAATCATTTATGCTACTTTAGTAGTATATAAATTAAATAAAGGACGGATATTAATATGGATAAGAATGAAGAACTAATTAATTTAGCTCACCGTAGATACGCAACAAAGAAGTATGATCCAAATAAGCATATTTCTGACAAGGATTG
The DNA here is from genome assembly GCF_037546185.1 of Nicoliella lavandulae. Taxonomy (NCBI): domain Bacteria; kingdom Bacillati; phylum Bacillota; class Bacilli; order Lactobacillales; family Lactobacillaceae; genus Nicoliella; species Nicoliella lavandulae. The sequence goes on from NZ_JAWMWH010000003.1 coordinate 309,503, forward strand.
GAACACAATCATGGAAGTGGCTAGATTATCACCAAGTTCAATGGGTTTTGAACCATGGCAATTTTTGTTGATTGAAAATAAGGATTTAAAGCAAAAAATGTATAACGATGCCTGGGGTGCTCAAAACAGTTTTAATGGAGCAGACAAGTTCGTTGTAATCTTAGCTAAGAAGAACATGACTGCAACTTCACCACACGTTAAGCACATGAGCGAAGATGTGCAAGGGCATACTTTTGATCCTAATTCACCATTTACCAAGAAGGTAATGGACTTCCAACAAAATGACTTTGATTTAAACACTGAACGGGCATTGTTTGACTGGACTTCAAAGCAAACATACATCCCACTCGCCAACATGATGACCGCAGCCGCAGCATTAGACATTGACAGTTGTCCAATTGAAGGATTCAATCGGGATAACATTGAAAAAACACTTGCTGATGCTGGTGCGATGGATGCAAAAGAATGGGGTGTTTCTGTAATGGCTAGCTTTGGCTATCGTGACCAAGACATTACCCCTAAGAAACGGCAACCAATGGAAGCTGTTTATCGCGTAATTAAATAAATTATTATAAAGAGTAACTTTGGTGTTAAATCAAGGTTACTCTTTTACTATTAACAGTTCTTTATTTAGATATTGACTAACTTTATTTTATTGATTATGATATTAATGTATCAAATTAAATAATTTGATTAATGGGGTGCTTCAATGGCTGAGATTATACCCACGAACCTGATCCAGGTAATACTGGCGTGGGGAAACTTTTTTATATGTGGTAAGTATCTAGTTGTTGCTTCATTCGATTAATCTTTTCATATAGGAGATTTTTCAAATGGCAAAAACAGTTTTAATTACAGGTGCAAGTTCTGGTTTAGGATTAGCTACAGCTAAGCTTTTTGGTGATAGGGGCTTTAACGTTGTTGTTAACTATTTTCATAATCAATCAGCAGCCGAACAAGTTGTTGATGAAATCGGTAGAAATAGTGCAATTGCGGTTCAAGGTGATGTCCGAGATAGGAATAGCGTAGATCGATTAGTGAAAGAAGCCATTGTTCATTTTGGTAGGATTGACGTAGTCGTTAATAATGCATTAGTTGGATTTAAATTTGATTCAATTAAACAAAAGAAATTTATGGACTTATCGTGGGAAGATTACCAAAAGCAAATTGATGGGACTTTAAAGGGTGCGTTTAATGTTACCCAAAGTACCTTACCTGCTTTAATTAAAGAACATCACGGCAAAATCATTAACATCGGGACCAACTTATTTTAAAATCCAGTTGTGCCTTATCATGAATACACTACTTCTAAAGCGGCATTATTGGGCTTTACTAGAAACCTAGCTGCCGAGTTAGGGACAAATGGGATTAGTGTTAACATGGTTTCCGGTGGATTATTAAGAACTACAAATGCAAGTTCTGTAACTACGCCAGAAGTCTTTGATATGATTGCTAATCAAACACCACTTAAAGAAGTTACAACTCCAAAACAAGTTGCAAAAATGGTCGTTTTTCTTGGTACTGATGAAAGTAATGGAATTACAGGTTAAAACTATACGTTGATGGCGGATTAACAATGAACTAACTAAAAAAGCTAGCTCACATGAAGTGCTCTCTATAGGCGTTAAATTTTGTTTAGCAAGTATAGAGTAACCTCATGGGGGAGGGCTTTTTTGTGTTATTAGGCCTGTATTTTATTAAGATTTGCAGGAAACTATAAGTCTATCATTAACGTTATAATTCAAAGAGAATTAGAATGAATACTTAAGATAGTTTTTGTCATAATTTAACATATTGGTAACTTATATTTGATAATCAATATTTTTATAATATAATTTAGTTAATAAATATATCCATTTATTTAAAGGGGTGCTTATATATGAAAAAAACAATATTATATTTAGCTACGTTAGCTGCTCTAACAGGTAGTGGCATAGCCATAGTTAATAATTTAAATCATAATGCATACGAAATGACCACTGCGCACGCTGCTAGTGGGATTTGGATTTTTGTGAAACCGTTGAATACTGAAGAAGCTAAGTATGTTTCGTATAATCCAATCGATGGTGCCGGATTAACTGATGCCGGAAAAGAAATGTATACAGCTGGAAGTGATGGTAAAAACCAATACATATTTGCAGACGCACCGTATGTAAGAGACGAAAACCAAGTTAACAATAGCGTATTAGACAATGATAAATGGGTAGGACAACTTTACACAATTACGCTGGTCCCTAAGAATAGTTCATTGCAACCAATCAAAATCCAAATGATGAGTGAAATGGGTGCAGAAGACGTTACTCGGGGGACTAATGCATTACCAGATTACATTTCACAACTTTCAGCTCATTATAGCCACCCTACTGAATTATTTGCTGAAGACCAAAGAGTAATGGAAGCTGCTCATAGTCTTGAATTAGCTGGTGTTATTCCACATGATGCAAGAATTCAGTCCACGTTAGATGCAATGGATAAAGATGATTCATTAAATGACAGCAACTCAAGTAATAGTCAGACCACTACTAATAGTAGTAGTCAAAGTAGTTTAGATAGGATTAATAAAAAAGTACAATTATTACGTGCTAATCTTAAAAAAACCACCAAAGAATTAAGTAGCAGTAAGCATAAGTCTAAACGCGATAAAAAAATTGCTAGACAAAAATACAATAAAGCTAAAAAGGAATATAACAATGCCGAACGTAAATTAAAACAAATTGAAAATAAATAAAATTTTTTAATAGCTACTTCAAATGCTTCTATACTAAATATATATGTATTGTGGTTCAATCATGAACGAAGTGCACTAACTATAAAAGGACTGATTCCGATTTAATATCGAAATCAGTCCTTTTAACTCAACTAAATATTAAAAATGTTTAATTTTAGATTACAATTCAACACAGTTGGTTTTTGTTATTTTTCAATGGTTTGATTAATGGTAGCCATGATTCCTTGATGGTATTGAGCCAATTGCTTTGTATCAAAGCTTAGGATCATGTCATTAGTAATGTTGTTTTGCTTACAATATGCTAATTTAGCATCAGCATAGTGGTCGGCTTGTTCGATGGTTGTTTCGACCATTTCAAGGAAATTAATGGGATCAGATGGTTCGTTTAATTTCTTGACCACTGGTGCAAAACATTCTAGTACTTTTTCATAAATTGGTTCTAATTCTAAATCATTTCCGTGTAGCGTCTTGATTTGATCCACAGTAGCTAAAATGTTTTTACGTTGAAAATCAGTTGGTAATTGGCGTTGAGCTAAAACATTTTGAATAATGGTGTGTAAGTCAACGTCCTTTAACATTTGATATAAGTTAGTTAGCGTTACTGGTTTCCATAATTGATCTAACTCATCTTCGCTTAATTGGGTTGCTTGGTAATTAGTAGTATCTTGATAGTACTTAATGAAAATTTTAGCGTAGAGTTTAAAAATTTCCTGTGCTACGTTCATAATAACGGGATCATTGATTTCTTCATCTGTAATAATGTGTTTAGCGATTAATCTTAATTCATCCCGCATTGGAATTACTTCACCATGCTGACTAGCTTTAATGGCTTGGTGGAAACTTTCTGAATATGCAAATTCTGACATGTTATCATTCCTTTAACTATTTGTATATTACCATTATAGTGGAGTCAGTTGGAGATGACTAGTGATGAGTCAGTAATTTAGCTAATCTAAATAATTTTAGGATAATCAATAAAAAAAGACGTTTGTTACTTGATGTGCACCCCAAAAGTTGTACATTATTATATTGTTTTTCCTAGGCGGAAAGTTTCCGGTATTGAACCGGTGACTTTCCGCCTAGTTTTGTTTTAATACGATGATTATTGTAATAATCAATCCATATTTTCATTGACGACATTAAATCTTCTTTAAAGTCATAATTACAGTCCATGATTTCAGCTTTCATAATATGGAAAAATGATTCCATAGGTGAGTTATCTATACAATTCCCCTTACGGGACATACTTTGAAATATCTTATTCTTCTTAAGCTCTTTTTGCCAGATATGACTTTGATACTGAGCTCCCTGATCACTATGAATTGTCGTTCTGTATGGTAAATCCTTAACTAATTGAATAACTTCTTTCAACGGTTTCATAACACAGTTCATATTTGGATGGCTGCTAATGTTATAGGATATTATTTCACCAGAAAATAAATCCATAATAGGTGAAAGATAAATACGATGATTAATATCACAATTTCCATATCTGAATTCACTGATATCAGTACAGAGCTTTTGATATGGTCTGTCAGTATTAAATCTTCGATTTAATTGATTTGATTTAAGTTTTCCAACCTGACCACGATAGGAATTATACTTACGTGTTTTTCTTGAATATGATGAAGATAGTAAATTATTCTTTTTCATTATCTTTAATACTAGTTTGTGGTTAACACGGTATCCACGATTAGTTAATTCTAAACACACTCTTCTATATCCGTAGGATTTATTTTTATCTTTAATATCCTTGATAATTTTAGCGATTTCAGCGTGCTTATCAGGCTTATTTTGGATTGATCTAATATAATAATAAGTACTTCTAGATATCCTTAATGCCTTTAGTATTAATGTTTTAGTGGTATGGTATTTCAGCCTTAGTTCGTCGATTATTTTAATAATTACTTCTGGTCTTCTTCGTCGTCTAAGGCCCTCAATTTTTTTAAGAAGTCATTCTCTATTCTCAACATTAAATTTTCTTCTTCAATCTTCTTCAATTTTTCTTTATCGGTATTAGTATTGTTTGATTCGGCTTTGTTAGTTTTCCTTTTTGTCATGGCTTTTCTTTCCCTTCGGGACAATAAACCATCAATACCTTTTTGCTCTAGTCGTTTTTCCCAAGTCCAGATAGTTGATGGAGAAGGAATATTAAAATGATAAGCTGCCTCTGGATAAGATGATTTAGTCGTTTTCATCCAGTTTAATATATATTGTTTCTCTTTGGTAGAGTATTCGATTATATTCTTTCTTTTTTTAAGACCATTTAGTCCATGTTTTTTGTAACTCTTAACCCAACATAAAACAGTATTTCTACTTTTAACTCCAAAGTTTCTAGCCACCATTTGCGATCCCATACCGTTTAGGTATGCGTTAATTACATTTAATTTATCTTCTACTTTATATTTAGACACAAAAAAACACCCCAAAGTTTTGTACAAACTTTGGGGTGCAGTGCAACTTAATATATAGTAACAAGCGTCTTTTGTACTTAATAATTTAGCTAATTATTTTAATAGTGAATTTAGGTGCTTATTAGCCTTAGTTAAGGCTTTCTTGTCAGCCTTAAGTTGCTTATTAGCACGAGCACGGGTCTTCTTAGTCTTAGCTTTTGTAACCCGTTTTTGCGCAGCTGTAACTTTCTTTTCTGCCTTCTTAACCTTATTCCAAGCACTCTTAATGGTATTCTTGAATGAAATATGATCAGCAGCAACGGCAGAACTAGCAGCGGAGCTAACTTGAGCTGCGATTGAACTAGTAGCAGATGCACTTGCAGAAGCACTTGCACTGGCAGAAGCACTAGCGCTACTTGCTGAAGCGGATGCACTTGCGGATGCGCTGGCACTACTTGCTGAAGCACTGGCGCTGGCAGATGCGCTAGCACTGCTTGCTGAAGCAGATGCACTAGCACTAGCAGAAGCGCTGGCACTAGCCTTTGCACTTTCACTGGCAATTGCACTACTGTCAATGCTTGGAGATGCTAATAATGAGTTAAGTGCTAATGAGTTAGCATTAAATGCGCTTTGTTGAACAGCAAAGCTAGTGGTAATTTGTGTAAGCGTGTGTGGTTGATTGTCAGTAAATTGACTATTAACCGCGTTGATTCCGTTAAATGCACTTGCCATGTTGCTGTATAAAGAATTAGCATTAGAAGCATATGATTGTTGTGCAGAATAAATGGAACTTTGTTGAGCACGATTATTAAATGCAGATTGAGCAGCACTAGAATTTTGGGTACTAAGGGCAGCATTGTATTCAGAGTTGGCAACGCTACTATAGTTAGTGTTGTAACTAGCTTGTGAAGCAAATCTAGCTTGAGCACTATTGTTAGCAACGCTAGCAGAGTTAACGGCACTAGCAGCACTTAAAGCAACTGATTGTGCAGATTGTTGAGCGCTACTAGCAGTCGTTGATTGACTAGCACTGGATGTAACAGCTGATGATGCAACATCAGCGTGTACGTTTGGTTGTTGGGTAGCAGTCGCAGCACCTGCGGCTGTAAGTGTAAGAATAGCACTTAAATATAGATTTGATTTTTTCATAATATCATTACCTTTCGTTAATATGACTTATAACTTCTATGCTTATATTATGACACTATTTTGTTAGATGTGAAGTTAAATGCTCATTACAATTATTTAATTGGTTGTTGCTTTGTTTCTGGACCAAAGAATCCAACAATAAGGGCAGCGAATAATGAAATTCCTGCGATGATGAAGAAAATCATCGTTGGGTTGTACTTGGTAATAATGAATAAAACCATGTATGGAGAAAGAGTAGTTAATAATTTAGCAATTCCGTTTGCAAACCCAGTGCCTCTAAAGCGATAGTTAGTTGCAAAGAGTTCAGGTGCATAAACTGATACGTTACTAGCAATTAAGATATATAAAAGGGTAGTTAAAATAAACCCATTTGCAATCGTTCCAAACGCGGTCGTTTCAAATCCGTAAGCGATTCCGGCAATTGCAGTTAAGATGAAGGCAGGAACAATGGTAAACTTATGACCTAATCGATCAATCAATAGACTTCCAATAAATGCTCCTATTGGTGCACCAATCATCATAATTGTAGCGAACCACATTGAGTGAATAATGCTGATTCCACGACCTGCTAATAAAGTAGGAACCCATGAAGTGAACGTGTATTGACAAAGTAAACTAGCAGATACAGCAGTAATTGCAACTAGTAATCCACGACCTTTATTGATGGTCATTGCATTTTTATTTGTGGATTGATCTTCATCATAGTGGCCCTTTAATTCTAGTTTTTCAATAATTGATTGTGCTTCTTCCTTTCTTCCATGTTGAATTAACCAACGTGGTGATTCTGGTAGGTTGCGTCTGCAGAAGAATAAAATAAATGCACATAGACCGATAAAGATAAACATGGAGCGCCATCCGTAGTTACCGATTAAAATAGTGGATAGTAATAGACCTAATGGGGCACCAAGATTAGCAATAATTGCAATCATGCCACTCCATTTGCCTTGTTTATTAACGGGAGCAAATTCACTGATCATAGAATACCCAGTAACAATTTCAGCACCCAGACCAATTGCTGCAATAAACCTAGTGGCAATCAGCATTTCAATATTAATTGAGAAAGCTCCAATTAATGTTGCGATACTAAATATTAATAGGTTCCAGTGATATGTAGCTCTTCTACCAAAGAAGTCACCTAGATAACCAGTAATAATTGACCCAATAAAGAGGCCTAAAAAGCCAACTGATAAAAATGTTGATCCTTGGTTCAGAGTTGCAAAATGAGTTGCGATAATCGATGAATTAATGGTACTCGCCATGTAAACATCTGCGGCATCTAGCATCATACCAGCACCAACTAATGCAAAAATTTTGTAAAAGAGTGGGGATTCCTTAGCGGTATCAATTCGTTGAGTTAGTGTATAGTTATTAGCAGTCATCATAGCTGTTCAGCTCCCTTTTTGTTAATTGAGTTAATCATTGTTTCCATTGCTTCATTGGAATAATTACTTTCTAATTGATTCAGTGAATCTAATCCAACGAAATGATTGAATTCATTAAACTTGATCATGTGCTTTTTAGTGTCTTTGGTTTGACCAATTTGATGTAATCCTCGTAGAAATTCTTTGTCTGCATAAGCATGGGCATAAGTTAGGGCAGTTGGATGAACTACAAAACTGTATCCCATTTCCTCCAATTCGGCAGTTGAAGTCATTGGTGTTGCCCAACCTTCAATCATATTGGCCATTAATGGAGTGCCCTTAAAGGTATCAGCAATGTATTTTAATTCTTCCTTACTTTGTGGGGCTTCAATAAAAATCATGTCAGCACCAGCTTCTTTATATAATTGGCCACGTCTGATAGCATCAGCTAGTCCATTCATTTGTCTAGCATCCGTTCTGGCCATTATTAAGAAGTCCTTGTTTTGACGTGCATTACAAGCTGCTTTGATCTTGGATGCTAGTTCTTCAGCTGGAACAACACTTTTGCCAGCCATATGTCCACATCGTTTTGGCCAAGCTTGATCTTCAATGAACATCCCCGAAGCACCGGCAGACTCATATGCACGAGTAGTTCTGGCAACATTCTCATTATCTCCATAACCAGTGTCAGCGTCCGCAAAAACTGGAATATTAACAGCTGAGATAATTTCCTTAATTTTACTTAGCATTTGGCCAAAATCTAGAATTCCTCGATCTGGAAGTGATAATGAACTAGCTGAAGTTGTATAGCCAGCAACAAAGATGGATTGAAAACCTTCTTTTTCGGCAATCTTAGCTGCTAGTGCATCTGGCGCAACGACCATGCTTAAAATCTTATCTCCGTAAATTAATTTATTAAAATCTTGACGTTCTTTTTCAAATGTTTTCATAATAAATCGCTCCTTTGTAATTAATCGGTAATTGATGCCGTTTCTTGATTGAAGTTATGGATATTGATTCCGTAACTATTGTTAATCATCGTGCTTGGATCAATGATGATGTCCTTAATGCCCAACTCACTAATTAAGAATAATCTTTGGTCTAATTCTTCATCTGTATATTGATCGGAGCAATCTAATTTGATCCAAATGCTTGTATATTCAGGGTGGTGGGCGTCCAAAGCAGCTTTGACCTTACCAATGAATTCATTCAAACTAGCAGGAATTTGGTTTGCTTTGTTAGTATGAGATGGATTTTTTTGATCATTTAAAATAATGATGTCAGCACCATGTTTTTCCATTTCTTGAATGGAATGATAAGTGTTGAGTGGATTACCAAAGCCAGCCTGCCCATCTAATATAAAGGGCTTATTAGTTAATACACGTAAGTAATCAAAGTAATTTAAGTATTCTGATAATGATAGTAGTCCTTCATTATGTTTGCCGATTAATTGGTATGATAGCTCAGAACCAGGTAGATAATAAGAATCACTGTCTAAGTTGTGTTGAATGGATGGGGCGGATAATGCATTAGTTATTTTCATTAAAATCACATTCCTTTCAAAATTAGCAAATAAAAAACCACACTGCCTAGATTGACAGTGTGGTTTACGAGTGCGATTCTAATGCACCACACGTATCAATCATATGACCCGTGTGGATTTGAGGTTATCTAACGACGAAATAACATCAATCAACGCAGGCCGCGGTTAACGACAACCACGACCACGACGACTGATGATTTAATTTTATTATCTAAATTAGTATAATTAATGTTCGTCATAGTAATAACCCTCTCTTTTATTTTGATTGTCTAAATGATAATAAAATTAGAAATAAATTGCAATAGCATTAGCTTGCTTTTATTTATTATTATTTTATTGATCACTATTTATGTTAATATAGCACTATTTAATTAGTTTAATAAATGATTAGATTAAAATCAGATGTACACATTTTGAGTATGTATCTGATTTTAAAGTTTGATATTTAAATTAATTATTCATTATTTAGTGGGATCACCATTAAATGGTTTAAATAATCCGAAATAGTATTTCTTACTTCCATTATCATATTCCCAAATTGAAACTGATTTTTTATTATGCACTTTAACTAATACTGTACTACCAAAGTCATGATTCAATGAATGGTGTAATTCATAGTAAAGACTCTTTTTACCGCTACCGTCCCCACCAGAAGTAACTAAGTATTCATTATGCCCCAGCGATTTGTAATGTGGATTCACTGCAGCAGTGGCACTTGCATCAGCACCGCTAGTCGTAAACTTCTTATTCTTATCATATGAATACATTGTTGGATTAAATCCATATTTAGCGGAAAATGGTGTATATGTTCTAATGTAATAATTTTTACTGTTTCTACCATTTGCATTAACTTTTTTGAAATCACTTAACCATGATTTTGTATGTTTAAATACATATGGTGTGCCGGCTTTCCATTTAGATGCATTCGCGCTTGAATTACCAATCGTTAAAGCTGGAGTCGCGAATAATAAAGTAGCCGTTGTTGCTAACAATAATTTCTTAATTTTCATTATTAACATCTCCTAATAATATCAATTAATTTAAATATATAACTTTATATATTTAAAATCAAAATATTTGTTAATACGCTAAAAATTTAAAAGCTAACTTTGGTATCAAATAGTTGCTCAAAGCCAAATTTTCAACAACTTAAAAACTACTCATTATTGAGTAGTTTTTTCATTATGTTTAATTAATTTCATATACGCACCAAACCATATCGATATGATATTCTTGTAAAATGCGATCATGAAACTCAAATGACAATGGGGTGGCGGGTTTACTAAAGATAGCATATTGAAATTTACCCTCTGCAAATGCAGTTTTAGCCAGCGGCTTACTAGTGACATATGAACGTTCGAGGGGCGCATCAAGGGTTGATTCGAATTGATTCATTAACTCGTTTGTTGCGGCATGTAAAACAGCGTGGTGATTATTGATGTCTTGATTTTCAACTAACAACATGGGATAGGTAGGCAGGAAAAAGGTATCGACGATTGATAAATCTTGCCAAAAGTAGTAGTTATTACTAGCCCAGCTTTCGTGATTAGTCCGACTTTGATAAGCGGTCGGGACTAAGAAATAATCACCTGAATATGATTTTAAGTGTTGGTAAATGGTCTCAAATGAATCGTGTAGGACAATTGCTTCATCCTTGAATTTATCATGATGATGGATTAGATACTGGGCTGCTCGGAAGCTATCCGTAGCTTTGGGGCCTAGTGTATGGAGATTAGTCATTTGAATTCACTTCCGATAATTTTTCCATGAGTTCGTTGACGATTAACTCCGGTGACTTATGATCAACGTCAATGATCACGTCAGCTAGTTGCTCGTATGTTAGTTGGCGCTCATGTTTTAGTTTAATGATTCCGTCAATGCCCAGTTGTTTAAAGAGGGGGCGTTCTTCAATGCCGTCATGAATTAAATGGTGGGTAATGGTGTTATCTTGAGCGTTTAAGAACACCGTTGCTGTATTGGCTTCTTGAATTAATTTGAAATTATTAGCTTGCATTGGTGTTCCGCCACCAGTCGAAAGAATCCCACCGGTCGCTAAGGCTAGTTGTAAATTATCCATTTCTAATTTTCGGAACTTAGCTTCGCCGTATTGTTCGAAGTATTCAGGAATGGTCAATCCAGTCCGTTGTAGCACCATTTCATCCAAGTCATTTTGTTCAATTTCTAACTGCTGGCTTAGGGCATTGGCAACGGTGGTTTTACCACTCCCCATGAAACCGATTAATGTAATATTCATGTTAAGTCCTCCATTTTGTTTCTAATTTGGTTGGCATGTGTGAACATTTGCTTTAAAGCTTGTTCATCCCCAGCTTTAATCATTGTTTTTAGCTGTTCTAATTGTTGTTGTAAATCAGTGATTTGATCAGTGATGGTTTGCGGTTCACTGGTCAGGATCGAAGCCCACATGGTGGGGTTGGCTTTGGCAACTCTAGTGGTATCTAATAACCCACCCGCTGGAATTCCCGGGTCAATGCCCATGGCGTTAATTTTTTGGTCGATCATATTGATCAAAGTGAACGCTAGGGCGTGGGGTAAGTGGCTAGTAAGGCTAACTAATTGGTCGTGGTCTATCGCACTTAATGATTGGAAATTAAATTGACCCGCAGCAATGAGGCCTTTAAACGCGCTGATCTGTTGTTGACTGGCATTTACATTGACCAAGAAATAAGTATGTGCTGCTAATAGTTGGCTACTACTATGTTGACTGCCAGATAGGTGCGAACCAGCCATTGGATGGCCACCTAAAAAATGAATCCCACGATCGACTAACGGCTGGGCAGCATCCACAATGGCCGTTTTATTACTGCCAACGTCGGTAACTAGCACGTCTGGTCGCAATTTCAGTTGGGCTAGTTGATTCAAGCTCTTAATGATCGATTTCACGGGCGTGGCTAGGATAATTACATCGGCATTGGTGGCACCTTGTGTAAAATCAACGGCTTGGTCAATGACGTGTGCTGCTTTCATTAACGTTAGATTTTGTGGATTAACGTCACAGGCCGTGATGGAAACGGTGGGGTCCGTTTGTTTAATGATTTTAGCCATACTAGCTCCAATGAGGCCTAATCCATTGATAAACACTGATTTCAAATTCAATCAACTCCTTAATTTAGCTAAATCGGTATTGAACGTGGGGTATGAGATATTGATGCATTCTTCGTCATTGATGGTAACGGGGGTTTTAACTAATAGTGCAGCAATTTTTAAAGTCATGGCGATTCGATGGTCATGATAGCTATCTAAGTGCGGATCAACGACGTGCCAAGGTTCACGCCCATCGATAACGAAGCCATCTGGTAATTCCTCGATTGCGATGCCTAACTTTTTAAACTCGGTGGTAATGGCTTTGATCCGATCAGATTCTTTCAAGCGTAACTCTTGGGCACCGGTGATTCGACTGATACCATTAGCCCGGGCAGCCAGTAATGCTAATAACGGAACCTCGTCCACTAAGCCGGGAATTTCGGCTGCCGTAATGGTAAATGGCTTAAGTGGGGTGGCCGTGATTGAAATATCAGCACTAAGTTCACCGGTTTGACTTTGATTAGTTAAATTGATGTTGGCGCCAGCACGTTTTAAAACGCTTAAAATCCCAGTTCGGGTAGGATTGATCCCTACGTTTGTAATCGTAATGTTTGATTCGGGGATGATTGCGGCTGCAACTAAGAAGAATGCAGCGGATGAAATATCACCAGGAACGTTAATGGTTTGTCCAACCAGCGGGTGATGGGGCTGAATGATGATTTGATTGCCATGGACGGTAATACTTTGCGGGCTGAACTGGGCCAACATGGCTTCGGTATGGTCACGCGACTTAGTATCTTCAACAATGGTAGTGGGTTGATTAGCGCTTAGCGCGGCTAAAATGATGGCACTCTTCACCTGGGCACTAGCAATTGGCATGTGGTAATCAATGCCGGTTAGCTGACCGCCCGTGATTGTTAGTGGGAGGTGGCCATCCGTTGATTGAAAATGAGCGCCCATTTGAGTGAGTGGTTCGATGATCCGCTGCATTGGTCGTTTGGATAGGGATGCATCCCCCACCAAAGTTGTCTCAAACGGCCGACTCGCTAAGATACCACTGATTAATCGGGTCGTCGTACCGGAGTTGCCCATGTTTAGTGGTTCACTGGGGGCTACTAAATGGTCGATGCCCTTCCCATGCACATGGACTTGATTATCAACAGTTTCGATCTTAACGCCTAGCTGACGAAAAGCATTCATGGTGGTTAAACAATCTGCTGATTCTAAGAAGTTATTGATCACGGTCTCGCCGTTGCTGATGGCGCCGAACATGATGCTACGGTGGGAGATACTTTTGTCACCAGGCACTGCAATGGTTCCAATTAATGCTGATTGCATATTTAACACCTCCTAAAATGATTTAATTTCTGCACGGTATTCTTCAATTTGATGGGTCAAACGTTTCATGTTACTGCCATCAAAGGTTTCAGTAATGATTTTTGCTAATTCGATGGCAATGACGCTTTCGATAACGATTGAAGCTGGGACGATGGCGGTAGTGTCAGAACGTTCAACGTTCGCCTTACGGACTTCCTTGCTATTGATGTCAGCACTTTGAAGTGGTTTGTAAAGGGTAGGGATGGGCTTCATTGCGGCCTTGATAATGAGTGGCATCCCATTAGTCATACCACCTTCGAAGCCGCCTAGGTGATCGGAGTTACGGGAAAAACCAGCCTGGTCGTTCCAATCGATCTCATCCATCACTTGACTACCAGGATGATCAGCATCAGCAAAGCCATCCCCAATTTCAACACCTTTCATGGCATTGACCCCCATCACAGCAGCCGCTAACTTAGCATCTAATTTGGTGTCCCAGCTGATGTAACTACCTAAGCCGACGGGAACGTTTTGAGCCACGACCCTAATGACGCCGCCTAATGTATCACCATTTCGTTTGGTGGTATCGATTAAGTTGTGGATCTTGTCGACCGCTTGGTCATCGGTAACTCGTAAATCATTGGTCAAGATTCGTTCGTTAATTGTATCCACATCAGTTGAGAGATCATGATCGGCTTTGATGCCACCCACGGCTTCAACGTAGCCAACTAACTTAATGTTTAATTGGTTGAGCATTTGCTTACAGATACTACCGATGGCAACTCGCATGGCAGTTTCACGTGCGGATGAACGTTCTAAGACGTTTCGTAAGTCACGGTGATCGTACTTCATGCCACCCACTAAGTCCGCATGACCGGGTCTAGGCCGCGTTACCTTGCGCAGAGTGTTTTGCGGGGTGGCTGGATCAGTGGGGCTCATGATTTCTGACCAGTGGGCATGGTCACGGTTCTTAATGGTTAAGGCAATTGGGGAGCCGAGCGTAACGCCGTGGCGCACCCCACCGGTAATGATCACTTGGTCGTGTTCGATTTTTTGACGGTTCCCGCGCCCATATCCCCCTTGGCGGGCTGCTAAATCGGCATTGATTTGGTCAACGTTAATCGTCAATCCAGCGGGGATGCCTTCGATAATTCCACTTAATTCGGGTCCATGTGATTCGCCTGCAGTTAAAAAGTACATATTAATCATCCTTTACAGTTTTATTTTGGGTTAAACTATTTTGGTATTGTTTCGCATTGTTCATAATGTTTTGAATTATGTTTTGGTTGTATGGCAAGATGTCCTTTTGCTTAGTCAATTGGTCCACTTGATTTAAAACTGCCTGTTCTCTTTTAAGGTCTTCAGTTTGAATGTGATCAGCTTGCTTAAAGTGGCTAACGGCCTTAACCGCTTGGAAGCGTTGTTCTAAGATTTTAATTAATTTGGCATCTAGTTGGTTAATTTCTGTTCGCGCATCCCCCAGTGAATTAGGAGCTGGTTTAACTGCAAAAACAACGATGGCTACGAGACAACTGATCAGTGCGATTACGATGTCACCATTTAAAATGTTCTGTGCACCTAGTAGAATCAAAAAACCAGAAATGATGGGAACAGTAAATGATGCAATGCTTCCGAACATAAAGAAGATACCAGTGAGCGTGCCCTTACGGTTCGGAAAGATTGCGAGTAGTTGGTTCAATGCCATTTGCATTACGCCACCGGCGGCACTTAACCCGAAGGCGAATGCGGCAACTGATGATAACAGTGGGATGCGACTGGCCGATACGGTAATGATGGCGATTAGCGCCACTAAGTTTAAATCTAAGAATAATTGTCGTCTAGCGTTGAATCGTTTTAAAATGAGGAATGAAGCAATGACTCCGGTGATGGACCCGATGCTGTAAAGGGATAAGAGCAAGTGGGCAGTGACATCGGAGAAACCAATCTGGTTGGCAAAGATGGTGATCCATTGGGTGAACCAGATCATTACGGCCATGGAAGTAAAACCGTAAATGAATAGTACCGTAGTTAGAGCAACTTGTTTCATGTTAATTGGTTCGTTCGATTGTTTGGCTTCAACTTGATCAACAACCCGTTTAGCAGGGAATTGACATGTGATTAAGTTGATGATGTTCAAACCTAGAATGGCTGCGGGAATTAAGAATGAAATTCCAAACCATAGTTGATGTCCCTTTAGGAATAAAACAATCAGTGGCAAAATGAACTCACCAATTGAAATGAATGCCTTGATCAAGATGTTATTGGAACTATCATTACGACTTAATTCTGTAAAGAGGGGGTAAGTGGCGGAATCTAAGGCTGAATTGGCAATTCCGGCGATAATCGATAAGCCATATGCAATCATAATCGAATGGTTCATGGGAGTAACAATGAAGAACAATAAGTAAGTACTCATACCGATTAATAAAATTTGCTTGCGTCCGAAGCGATCGGAAAGCATTCCCATGATTAAGTAGGCGACTAGCCGGCCGATTCCGATTCCAGATAATACGAATGATGCGACCGCAATCGTGCTGTTCCAGTTATGTGCTAACTCCAAGAGGTTCTGCGTCAAAATGATAAGTGCGAACCCATGGACAAGGTAGTTTAAGAACAACCCCTGTTTTAATTTAAATTGATTCATAACGAACTCCTCCTTTTAGTTGATAATTTGCATGATGGTCCTTAGTTGAGCAAAACTTAGTTGCCCCGGTGCTGATTGGTGGTGTTGATCAGTACTAGCAAATGAAATGATTGAACCGGTTAACATGGTACTGATTCGAGTGAGCATGCCGGTTTTACCCATGGCCATGCTGATGATCGGAATGGATAATGTTTGGTTAGCTTGATTTGAGATTTGCATTAGGCGTAGTGTGTCGGTGGCATCATTCGGCATCACGGCCACCTTGGCAATGTCACACCCAAGTTGTTGCATTTGATTGAATTTTGCCAGTAGGGTGTGGTCATCAGGGGTATTTTGAAACTGATGGTAACTGCCAATGACTTCGATGCCAGTTGAATGAGCGGCACTAATGGCGGTCGTGACAATTGATCGTGGTCGGTCAACTTCGATATCGATCAAGTCGATGGGTAATGACACGAGTGTTTGAATTAACTGTAGATAGGTTTGATCATCTTGGTCGAAGTGGCCGCCTTCGTGGCTAGTTCTAATCGTAGCAATGATGGGGGTCATTGGTAGTTGGTCGCGAATTATTTTTAAATCGAATGCCAGATTAGCCGACTGAAGTTCGACTAGAAAGTCAATTCGCCATTCCACTAAGTCGGGAGCCATCGAGTTAATTTGACTAGCTTGTTCTTTGATTTCAGCAGTAGTACCACCGGTAATGGGGACCGCGATTTTGGCAACTTGATCGTTTAATGTTAGATCATGGACTTTAATTGTTTTCATTAGCGTGAGCATCCTTTGCAGCAATTTGTTGTTCAACGACATCGATTGGCATATCTTGACCGGTCCATAGTTTAAATGAAGCGGCGCCTTGTTCGATCATCATCCCGAGCCCGTTGTAAACGTGTTTGACCCCAGCTTGTTTGGCAATGCGCATTAGCTTAGTCTCACGAGGAGAATAAACGGTATCAAAGACTACTAAGTCTGGTTTGAACCAACTGGGATCATTAATTAAACTTTCATTTTCTAGTGGTTTCATACCGACACCAGTGGCATCACAGTAAATATCAGCTTCTGCAATGGCCTGCTTGAATGCATCCTGATCAGCTAAGTCGTAAACTTGGGCTTTGCAATCAGTCCGTTCATTAATGATCTTAGCGTTACGTTGGGCATTAGCGAAGTGGCCATCAGCATTATTGAAGATTTTAACTTCAGCTAGCCCATCTATTGCTGATTGAATTGCAATGGGGGTTCCAGCCCCGCCGGCCCCAGTAACGACCATGCGCTTACCCTTCACATCGTGGCCCTTTTTACGTAAATCAGTAACAAAGCCGATTCCATCGGTTGTATAACCGGTTAGTACGCCATGATCGTTAACGACCGTGTTAACGGCTTGGTTGAGCTCAGCTGAGATATCAAGATGATCTAGGTAGGGGATGATTTTTTGCTTATTCGGCATGGAAACGTTGATGCCGCGCATGTCTAAAGTCCGAATTGCATTGACTCCAGCAGCAAGTCGATCGCTATCAATATCGAATGCCAAGTAGGCGTAGTTCAAATTTAATTTTTCAAATGCTGCATTATGCATGGTAGGAGACATTGAATGTCTAATTGGGTATGCCATTAAACCGATTAAAATTGTGTGACCGTCAATATTACTCATAAATAAATCTTCCTTTCCAAATAAAAAAGCCAGCTAGATGAACTGAATCACCTAGCTGGCTTTAATAATTTGTTTTCGTTGAAAGAAACAGATTATCAGAATAATCCTAGCCAGGTGATTTTCACACCTAGCTAGCTAAAATCAAAAGTTATGACTTTACTACTTAGATGCGAACGCGTAAGTACGTCCGCATCATATGTACGAACGTACTAATTAAAGTAATAATAGCCATAAAAATAATTTTGTTTTAGCATTAAATTATTCATAATTAACAATTCCTTTCCTGTTTGAATGTCTTAATTAAACCATGCCTAAAATTAAAAATCAACCATTATTTTTAATTTTATTTTAATTTATTGATTATTTGAAACTGGTATATATAGAAATAAAGCGATTTTTGGGAACTATAATATTAATTTGATTTAATTTTATTGCCATTTTTAGTTGACAAGAATGAGAACATCATCTAAACTTAGACTCAATTAAATGATTCGTCCGTAAAAACCAATGATGTGGAGATCAAGATTGTTGTGCACGTAAAGAGAGTCACCGATTATGGGAATGTGACCGAACGCAGGCAGTTAAATGGACCACGGAGGGTTCTTCCGAAAAATTAACTTTGAGTACGGAGAAACGTTAGGCATACGTCAGTTGCCGGGGGTGTGAACACGCACCTCGCTAAGGAGGGATTGGTTTAATGGCTATTTAGGCACTTATTAGGTAGCGATTGGACCAGTCTAATTAAGGTGGCACCGCGGAATAAATCCGTCCTTAACAAAGCATTAGTTGCGTTGTTATGGGCGGATTTTTTTAATGCAATTAAAAATCTGAGGTGAAGATATTTGAAAATTAAATCACAGTTAAAGCAATATCGCCATTCTTATTCCTACCTACCTGTTAGTTACACTCTTTCCATTCACGATTTTAATGCCTTTAAATTAATTGAGCATTTTGATCCCCAGCATAAAAATAGCATGCTATTGACCCATCAAAATGGGCGAATGCAAACCGTAGTGGTTAATCCTAAGGCCATCATTACCGCTCGTAATGGTCACGTTGAAGTAACCAAGCATCATCAACGCCAGCTGATCGATGAATCACCAGTGACATATTTAAAACAACTGGTTGATCAATACCGCGTTCCTAGAATAGCTCAAATGCCAGCGTTTACCACGGGATTGATTTGATATTTCAGTTACGATTTTGCGCAATACGTTAATCACCATCTAAAATCAGTTCCAGACCAACTGCAACTAGCGGACTATGACTTAATGTTACCGAATGTGGTCATTAACTATGACACTGCTAGTCGTCAAATGACGTTAACGCAGTTGATTAAGGCTGATGATCTTGAAACTAGTTATGACGCAACCGTCACCAAACTATCAGGATATGCCAAAGATTTGTGCACCATTTTACAACGGCCAATAGAATTACCAGCATCCGTTGAATTAACGAGTCCATTTCATAATCAATTTGATTTACCAGCGTTTGATAAACGGGTGGCACAGGTTAAGCAACATATCCATCAAGGCGACGTGTTTCAATTGATTCTTTCGAATCCATATCTTGCATCAGCGAAGGGTTCACTAATTAATACGGCTGCTGATTTGAATGAATATGTTGAATCACCATATCACTTTTACTTTACTCACAATGACTTTGAGGCAACCGGCGCATCCCCAGAAACGTTGATTCGCAAACAAGCTGACCACCTATTCAGTTACCCTCTTTCGGGAACCAGAAGACGTGGGCACACAGTGAGCGAAGATGTACAATTTGCGACTGAATTACAAACAAGCCCTAAGGAATTAGCTGAACATAACATGTTAGTTGATTTAGGCAGAAATGACCTAGGCCGGGTCAGTCAATTCGGCAGCGTTCAGGTCACTAAACTGTGGATATCATTGCAGCAACCCTACCGGCTGGAACGTTATCGGGAGCGCCTAAAATTTCCGCAATGCAAATTATCAGCAAGTTAGAACAACGGAAACGCGGAATTTATGGTGGTGGCATCGGATACATTGACTTTAATGGCGACTTGGATCTATGCATCGGCATTCGATTAGCGTATAAAAATGGCTCCCAAATGGTAGTCCATTCAGGAGCCGGGATCGTTGCTGATAGTGATGCTGATCAAGAATATCACGAATTTAAAAATAAGAGTCGCTTGATGATGAACGTATTGCAACCCAATCAGGAGGTGCATTAAAGATGATCTTAGTAATTGATAACTACGATAGTTTCACCTATAACCTAGTGCAAGCAATCGGGAACTTAACTGAACAGTCGTTACTGGTGTTAAAGAACGATGAAGTAACTTTGGCCGATTTAAACCGGCCAAAGTTAACGGGATTGGTATTATCACCTGGGCCAGGGCGGCCAGAAGATGCAGGCAACATGAATGCAGTTTTAAAAGCAGCAATTGGTAAAGTTCCCATTCTAGGGGTTTGCCTAGGCCATCAGGCCATTGGTGAAGTATATGGAGCTCAAGTAGTAAATGCACCTCAACTAATGCATGGGAAAACAGATACATTAACTCAATTACGACCTAGTAAGTTATTTCATAACTGTGCGGAACGATTCACGATCGGTCGATATCACTCGTTAGTAATTGATCCACAAACGATTCCATCATCACTGACTGTCACTGGAGTAGCTAGTGATGGCACGATTCAATCCGTAGCTGATGATGAAAATGAGGTGTTCGGCGTTGAATTTCATCCAGAATCTATTATGACGGATGCAACGGCTGCTAATACGATTTTTCATAACTTCATTACGCTTACTTCACAGTTAACTTACCAGCATTGATTCGCTTGAGGTATGCGGTAATCCAAGGCTTAAGGCTCTTGATCGTTTTGTCAACGCTCAATTCAGGCTTGGAATCATACCAGATACTAACTGCTGAACCGGCAATGTTTTTCGAAGCACTGACCTTTTGATAAAAGGTCTTGGCATTGAAAATATTTTCGCCCCAGTATTTATTTAAGTCCTTGACGTAATACTTATAGTTCTTCTGACTCGTAAAGCTTTTTTCAGCTAGTAAGTATAAGAAGTAAGAATTAGTGTTAATGACCTTATGATTACTCTTCAGCAGTTCAGTTGGTGAGGCATTGATTTTAATGTTGGAAGCAGAAACTGAAGCGCTCGATTTATCTTCAGATTGACTCCAGTATTCAATAAGAATGTTTTTATTCAATTGCTTATAAGTAAGTTTTAGGGCACTGTCGTTGTAGATCCACATGGGATGACCAACCAAGGCGGCATTTAAATTATTATCAAACTTTAATAACGCCTTGCGAGCCTTGTTGCCAGATATGATCAGTTCATCTCCACCAGTTCCAACTGGGGTGTCGAGCGGCAAGATCGGTAAGTATTCGCCAAAGAGTTGGTTCACAAATTTTTGGGTCGTAGCACTACTGAACTTGAGCTGATTGTTAGATGCATCATAAACTTTTTTATCTAACGCTGAATTCGTAGTTTTTAAGATTGCATGTAACCCCTCAACATGACCAGGAACATCGATTTCAGGGATTACAGTAACCTGCTTGCTTTGACCATATTGAATTAATTGGCTGAGTTGATTTTTACTTAAAAATAGCTTTTTCGTTTTGGAATTATAGTGGAGGCCATTTTTCATCGTTGGGTACTTATCAGTCGTTTGACCCAGCGTCTGGCTTTCAATGGCAAAGTCTTCGTCGTCAGTCAGGTGCAATTTAATATAATTACCGTGTGTTTTAGCAATCGTATCAATTAACTGTTCGATTTGACTAACGTTAGCTGGATTTCTGGCTTCATCGTAGTCCAATCCATGCCAGGATTTAGTTTGGGCATTGGCATGGATTCCATTCATGCCAATCACTGCCAAAATAGTCACCATTAGTATCATTAAATATTTTTTGAAATTCATAAATAATCACCCACTTTGTCTCATATCATATCACTTTAGTGGAGTGAATTGTTGAACAATGTCAAGATGCAATTGAAATTTAATTAACTTGTAAAGACTTAACCCAGGGGGTAATAAAATGATTAATACCACAATTAAAAAAGTAACCGCAAATGATGATTTAACTTTTGAAGAAATGAACCAAGTAATGGATGAAATTATGGATGGGGATGCAACTCCAGTCCAAATTGCAGCTATGTTGACGGCTTTAACGACTAAGGGCACAACGGTGACTGAGATTGCAGGAGCTGCTCGTTCCATGCGCGCCCATGCAGCTGAATTTGATCAACAACAAGCAGCACTAGACATCTCAGGAACCGGTGGAGACCATTCCAATTCGTTTAACATTTCTACGACTACTGGACTGGTAGTTGCTAGCTTAGGAATTCCAGTGGTCAAACATGGAAATCGGGCAGCTTCATCGAAAAGTGGGGCTGCTGATATGCTACAAGCGCTAGGCTTTGACATTAACTTGTCAGCGGCTGCTAGTGAACAGATGTTAGTTGATCGGAATTTCTGTTTCTTATTTGCTCAAAAATACCATCAAGCCATGAAGTATGTAGCAGGGGTCCGAAAGGAACTAGGGATTCGGACCATTTTCAATATCTTAGGCCCATTAGCTAACCCGGCCCATGCTCAACACCAATTGCTCGGGGTCTATGATGAAGCATTATTATTGCCAATGGTGAAGGTATTGAAACAATTAGGCGTTACCAATGCAAAGGTCATTTTTGGAACGGATGGATTGGACGAAGCCTCTATTTCCGCACCCACCAAGGGAATTTCATTAGTTAACGGACAATTGACGCCATTCACAATCACTCCTGAATCATTGGGATTAACTAGAGCATCCAAGGCCGATATTATTGGTGGGACGCCAGCTGACAATGCGCAAATTACCCGCGATATTTTAAATGGGATGAAGGGACCCAAGCGCGATATTGTATTGCTCAATGCGGGCTTAGCAATTAACACTGCTGATCCCACCATTACCATTTCGGAAGGCATTCATATGGCAGCCAATGCAATTGATAGCGGCCAAGTTAACCAGTTATTAACAGATTTATTAGCATATTAAGGAGGAACTAAGATGATTTTAGATGACCTAGTAGCAGCAACTAAAAAGCGAATTGAAGCAGAACAGCGTGCCATCCCATTAACGACGTTACAACAAACGATTGCTAAAATGCCTAAACCAGACCCTAGTTTAGTGTATCAACGGTTTTTAAGACCGGGAATTCATGTGATCGGTGAGGTCAAACAAGCTTCACCATCTAAGGGACAAATCGTTGACCACTTTCCATACTTAGAAATTGCTAAGGATTATGATAATGCTAACGTTGGCGCCATTTCAGTCCTAACGGAACCCGATTATTTCAAGGGTAAATTAGCATACTTAAAAACGATTGCACAGAATGTGTCAGTGCCCGTGTTAAGAAAAGACTTTACGATCAATTCATACATGCTATACCAAGCAAGAGCGGCTGGAGCTCAAATCGTGTTGTTGATCGTAGCGATCTTAACCCCGGATCAATTAAAGGCACTCCTTAATTTGGCTGATCAATTAGGATTAGCTGCCATCGTTGAAGCCCATGATGAAACCGAAGTTAAAACGGCAATCAATGCGGGGGCGCAAATGATTGGCGTGAACAATCGGAATTTAAAGAACTTTACGGTCTCATTTGAAAATAGTATTAAATTACGGCCCCTAGTGCCCAAGTCAATTGCATTTATTGCTGAAAGCGGAGTTAAAAACCAAGCAGATATTAAGGAGCTGCACCGAATTGGGGTCAATGGCGTTTTAATCGGTGAAACCCTGATGGAATCAAATGACCGTGAACAATTTATTCGAACAGCCCAGGAGCGTGATTAGATGACACAAATTAAGATCTGTGGCCTACAAACTCCACGGGATGCTGCCATCATTAATCAATCTCGACCAGACTTTGCAGGGGTTGTGTTTGCCGCTGGGCGTCATCAAGTGTCACCGGACCAGGCTAAGTTAATTAGACAACATGTTGATGCAAAGATTCCACTAGTGGGGGTATTTATGAACGCTCCTGAATCAATGATCAAGGATCTATATGATCAACATATTATTCAAATTGCCCAATTGCACGGTGATGAAGATGAATCAATGGTACGTGCATTGCAAGCACATCACATCCCAGTTATTAAGGTCTTTAAACCAACTGATGAGAAAGCTAAGTTCACTAATGCTGAAATGGTCATGTTCGACAGTGGGGGTGGTTCTGGGCGGACGCTTGATTGGCAGCAAATTCCATCAATTGATCAACCCTTAGCCCTAGCCGGTGGGTTGAATCCAGCGAATGTATCGAAAGCAATTGAAATCGTTCAACCAACAATGGTGGACGTTAGTAGTGGCGTAGAAGTTTCCGGCCAGAAAGATTTAGCATTAATAACGGCAATGGTTACGATTGCCCATAGAAAATAAGGAGTGGATTAACATGTCAAAAAATAACGGTCGTTTTGCAGAATACGGGGGCCAATATGTGCCCGAAACCCTAATGGGTGAATTAAACAAGTTAGCTGATGTATATGAACAAGCTAAGCAGGATCCTAATTTTCAAACTGAATTACATGATTTATTAAATAATTACGCTAACCGGCCTTCGTTACTATACTATGCTAAACGCATGACTGAAGACCTCGGGGGCGCCCAAATTTACTTTAAACGAGAGGATTTGAACCACACAGGGGCCCACAAAATTAACAACGTTATTGGCCAAGCCCTTTTGGCTAAACGGATGGGGAAGCGCCGTTTGATCGCTGAAACTGGTGCAGGGCAACATGGGGTTGCCACAGCTACGATTGCAGCGTTGTTCGGGATGGACTGTGAGATTTTTATGGGCAAAGAGGATACTGATCGACAACGCTTAAACGTTTATCGGATGCAATTACTAGGGGCTAAGGTCCATGCGGTGACATCTGGTTCTAAGGTGTTAAAAGATGCCATCAATGCAGCATTGCAAGAATTTGCAGCACGGCCTGATGATACTTTTTATGTCATGGGTTCAGCAACTGGGCCCCACCCATATCCAACCATCGTACGGGACTTCCAAAGCGTCATTAGTCAAGAATCGAAGGCCCAGATGCAAGCATTAACTGGAAAATTACCAGATAAAATTATTGCCTGCGTGGGTGGCGGGAGTAACGCCATCGGTAGTTTTGCTAACTACATTAATGATCCTAGCGTTGAACTAATTGGAGTGGAAGCAGCTGGTAAGGGCGTTGATACCGATTTAACAGCGGCCACCATTGAAAAGGGGCGATTAGGAGTGTTTCATGGGATGAAGTCATTATTCCTCCAAAATCAGATGGGCCAGATCAAACCAGTTTACTCTATCTCAGCTGGACTAGATTATCCAGGAGTAGGGCCAGAACATGCAGCATTAGCAGCTGCTAAACGGGCTCGCTACGTTGGAATTACCGATGATGAAGCCGTAGCAGCATTTGAATACATTGCTAAGGAAGAAGGCATTATTGCAGCCATTGAAAGCTGTCATGCGGTTGCGTACGTTCAAAAACTAGCACCCACCCTTAGTAAGGATCAGACGATTATTTGTACACTATCAGGACGTGGCGACAAGGATGTTGCTGCAATTGCTAAATACCGGGGAGTTGATTTAAATGAATAAAATTGAACAAGCATTTCAAGATCATAAACAGTTGATTGGATTCGTAACGGCTAACGATCCAGATATGCAAACGACCGTTAACAATGTAGTCGCCCTTGCCAAAGGTGGCGCTGGAATTGTAGAAATTGGGATTCCGTTCTCAGACCCAGTTGCAGACGGCCCAGTGATTCAAAAGGCTGATTTAAGAGCCCTACGTGATCCAGAACTATCTTTACAACGGATTTTTACGGCAGTAGATGAAATTAGAACTCAAACCAACGTGCCATTAGTATTTTTAACCTACTTAAACGTGGTTTTACAGTATGGCTATGAACGTTTCTGTCAGGATTGTCAAAAACACGGTGTTAGTGGAGCAATTATTCCGGATTTACCATATGAAGAACAAGATGAATTGCTGCCGTTAATGAATCAATACCAGCTAGCATTGATTCAATTAATTACGCTCAATTCTGGTTCACGAATTGAGAAAATTGCCCAACGAGCAAGTGGCTTTATTTATTTAGTATCTTCACTAGGGGTAACCGGTGAACGTGATCACTTTTCCAATCAATTAAGTCGAGTGGTCAATTCGATTAAGGCAGTGACCGATGTACCCGTAGCGATTGGCTTTGGAGTGCATTCTACAGAACAGGCCCACGAACTAGTTCAATTTGCTGATGGAGTCATTATTGGTAGTGCATTTGTTAAGCTAGTAGCCACTCACAAAGAACACGCCCCCGAACACTTATCACAATTTGCAAGTGAAATTAAGAACGCAATTACTGATTGATGTAATAAATATTCAAAAAAATGTCTTATATGTTATAAAAAGTGACATATGCTATTGACTTCTGTATATAATTAGAATATGATTAGATAAATTATAACATTTATAATTTTATTCTAATTTAGGGAGTGAATAGCATGGATATTTTTAGAAAGAAAGATTTAACTAAGATTACTGCTAACGCCACCCCGTTAAAGCGAAGCCTACATACAATGGACCTTACTTTATTAGGGATTGGTGAAATTATTGGAACTGGAATCTTTGTTTTAACTGGAAAGGCCTCCTTAACTGCTGGTCCTTCGATTATTGTTTCATTTATCATCGCCGCCATTTGTTGTGGATTTGCCGGACTTTGTTATGGTGAATTTGCATCGATTGCACCAATTTCTGGATCGGCTTATACCTATTCATACATTGCATTCGGTGAATTGATCGCCTTTATCATTGGGTGGGACTTGATTTTGGAATATGCATTAGGGGCGTCAGCCGTTGCAGTAGGGTGGTCAGGATATTTAGTCAGCTTATTGCATAGCTTTGGCATTAATATTCCGATTCAAATTGCTAGCGCGGCTGGTACGACTCCTGGTGTTGTTTCATACTTTAACTTACCAGCATTCCTATTAATCATCGTATTAACATCAATCATCGCGATGGGCATCAATCAAACGAAAAAAATTAACGACATCATGGTATTCGTTAAAATTGGGGTTATTATCCTATTTATCGTTTCAACATTTTGGGCTATCAAGAGTCAAAACTGGCGGCCATTTGCACCTTATGGTTGGTACTCATTTAACCACGGCATTGCTTCTGGAATTATTCCGGGGGCCTCAATTGTTTTCTTCTCATTCATTGGATTCGATGCTGTATCATCCAGTGCTGAAGAAACAGTTAATCCTAGTAAAACATTACCCAGAGGGATTATGTTTTCACTATTGATCTCAACGGTGCTGTACATTTTAATGACGTTAATTATGACGGGGGTAGTTAAATATACTGCATTCGCCCAATACTTAAACGATCCAGTAATTGCCGTACTACGTTCAACTGGTCAAACATGGCTATCAGTTATTGTTAGTTTTGGAGCCATTTTAGGAATGACAACGGTTACGATGGTTTCATTATATGGACAAACCCGGATTAGTTACTCAATGGGTAGAGATGGATTATTTCCAAAATTCTTTGGTGACGTTAATCCAAAGCGTCAAACGCCAGTTAAGTGTACTTGGTTCTTTGGCATCGTCACTACACTGATTGCAGGATTGGTTAACTTAAATGTTCTTTCCGAATTATTTAACATTGGGACATTAACTGCATTTATCCTTGTGTCTGCTGGTATTATTTGGATGCGTAAAAAACACCCCGAAATCCACCGCGGCTTCAAAGTTCCTGGGGTACCAGTAGTACCATTAATTTCAATTGCATTCTGTATTCTATTAATTTTAGGATTGAATTGGGAAACTTGGGTTCGGTTCTTGGTATGGTTTGTAATCGGGTTAGTTGTATACTTGCTATACGGCAAGCGTCACTCTAAATTAAATCAAGATGCGAAATAAATTAAAAATAAATGATAAAAAGTGTTGACTTTATAATTTTAGGGTATATACTTGTAGTCAATCAGATAAACAAATAGCGATTATAAGAAAAAACGCAGAAGTCAATTTTATAGAGACCATTGGGTTGGTGGAACAATGGATTGAGATTTCAAGTCGTTATCATTCTTTAGTTAGTGAGCTGAAATTGAGTAAGCCCCACCGGATGCACCCGTTATCATGCCAGCGTATCGTTTAATAACCGTACGTAAAGGTCAAACTAACTATTTAGTTTGATAAATAAAAGGTGGTAACGCGCATGAGCGCCCTTGGATTCCCAATTCGGGAATGCAGGGGCGCTTTTTGTTTAACTGAAAATAATAAGTAGAAAGAAGTGGTTCGTATGAAATCCGAGATTAGTAACAATTCAGATGACGGACAGATTCAGATTAAAAACTACATTGAAATGAAAATACGAATCACAATCTCAAATTATGATTCGTTCTAAATTATAAGGAGCGATTTATTATGACAACTACTAACACTAACCAAGAAAATGTAACCCTATTAAACTTAAACGACACTGAAGAAAAATTAGCCCAAGCATTATTCAATGCTTATACTAATCGTGAAGCCCTAAAGATGGACGAATGGACAGATTTATTGAATGATGAAGATGCCTCATATCGAGTTCAACGCCGATTAATGGAATTAAAGGATCAACCCCTAGGGGGATACAAAGTTAGTTTAACTAGTAAGCAAACTCAAGACATGTTTGATTCAACAGAACCATTGTATGGCGCCCAAGTGCAAAATCACTTTGTTAAATCACCAGCAACCCTTTCATTAAGTAGTAACTTAATGGATCCATTAGCTGAAGTTGAATTAGTCTTTAAGGCTAAGGAAGACTTATCACCAGAAGATTCATTAGAAGAATTAGCTCGTAAGACTACGGTTGCCTCAGGGGTTGAAGTTCCTGATTCACGCTTCTCAGATTGGTTCCCATCACTATCTAAATACTTAGTAATGGCAGATGCTGCCGTCGGCGGATACGTCGTGTATGGTGATGAACGTGACACCACTGATTTTGCCTTGAAGGACTTAGAAAACGTTCATACTAAGCTATATCATGATGGCAAAGAAGAAGTAGACGGGGTCTCATCAGAAGTATTAGGTAACCCCCTTAATTCACTTCACTGGCTAGTTAAGAAACTACATGAACAAGGCCAATCATTTAAGGCTGGCCAACGAGTATCATCCGGAACATTCTTATTACCACCACGGTTAACTGAAGGTAAATGGACCGCTAAGTTCGACAACGGCTTTAGCGACGTTGAAGTAAACGTTACCGACTAAAATTTAATGATTATCATTGAGCAGGATTCAATTCTTTTAAATTGAATCCTGCTTTTAGTTTGTCGTAAAATAGATGTTATTAATATGTAAAGGAGGGAATCAAATTGAACTTATTAACCGCTCAGGAGCTAGTTACGACCATAGTTACATCGCTTTCAGCGATTATAGCTGTATTTCAATATGTTTGGAATAGTCGACCCCATTATCAGGTTTTAAAATCAATTAATAACTATAGTATTGGTGAACCTAAGGACAGTTTATCAATTCAAATTGCTAATACTGGTAAACTGAAAATGAATATTGCATTAAAAGGCATTACTAATAGCAAGCATGATGGGTCTAATCAACACTTTGCGGATGCGATTAGTTTTCCAAAATCAATGACTGACTTTAAAAGTTTTGATCCAAATGAGGTCGGGACGTTAATTGAGTTTAGTTCGAAGGGCTTTTATCAGTTAATTACCTACCGCTCTAACTCTAAATTTTTGAGTCAAGTCCAAAGTCGAATTAAACAACAAGCACCAATTGAATTCTATGTTTGGACCATTGACTATCGACAACAAAAACGACCATTATACGTTAAAATTGGTGTAGACACTGGTTTTTACCGTAATCTAACCGCGTTACTTAACCACTAAATCATCTTGGATTATTTGAAATTAATTAAATTAGGTGTTGACATTAATCATAAAAGAATTAAAATATGATTAGAAACTATAAATAACTAATTACATAAACAAGGTGAGCAGGAAAGTAATTTAATTCAGCTACTCAGAAAATTTGCGGTTGATGCGAGCAGATTAGCGGGAATTAAATGAAAATGGCCTGTGATTTGGTATTATCGATATTTAGATAATGATGGGTTGGCATCTCATTACTGATGCACACGTTTGAAAGAGATTTCAGTCGTTAATAAGGAATTCATTATTGAATTTAAATTAGAATGGTACCACGGTTGCCCCGTTTCTATTAATTTAGAAACGGGGCTTTTTGTTTATTGATTAAAGAAAGAAGGCTCTTCCAATGGATCTATCCAATAAAATTAATAACTCAGTTAAAAGTATGAAAACAAATCAAATTGTCGAGTTCAATCTAAAGATTGCCGACATTCCAGGTCTCATCTCACTAACCTATGGTGAGCCAGACTTTCCAACGCCTCAACACATCAAGGATGCTGCTATTAAGGCCATTAATGAAAATAAGAGTCACTATACTGACCCCCGTGGTGTGTTACCATTACGACAAAACGCCGTTAAATTTCTCAAGGAGAAGTATAACTTAGATTATGATCCCGATACTCAAATTACCACAACGGTCGGCTTGGCTGAGGGGATTCATGACGTTTTTACCACGATTTTAAATCCAGGCGATGAAGTTATCATCCCAACGCCAACCTATCCTTTATATGCTGCTAACGTTGAATTTAACCAAGCTACGCCGATCTTTATTGATACATCTAAGGATAATTTTTTATTAACGCCAGATAAACTAAAGCAAACATTTGCTGAGCATCCCAACGCTAAGGCAATTATCATCAACTATCCTAACAATCCAATTGGTAATACTTATACTAAAGCAGAATTACAAGCACTAGCAGATGTGATCAAACAACATGAAGTATTCCTAATCAGTGATGAAATCTATAGTGAAATGACGTATGACGAACCACATACTTCATTTGGAACCCTATTACCTGATCAAACCATCGTAATGAACGGTGCTTCCAAGACCTTTGCAATGACTGGTTGGCGGATTGGAATCGTCTGTGGACCAGCTAACATCATTAGTAAGATCAACGCAGTTCATACGTTGATTAATACCAATGCGACTGATAACGCTCAATACGCTGCTAGTGAGGCATTCAAAAATGGTGCTAATGATGGACAACTAATGAAGCAAACATACGAAAAACGGCGCAAGTTACTTCGGGATGGGTTAACTAAGGCTGGATTTACTAGTCCAGAACCAAGTGGTGCCTTTTATATCTTAGCTAAGATTCCAGATCAATTTGAACAAGATAGTTACAAGTTCGGTTATCAACTGGCTAAGGAAGCAAAGGTCGGCATCATGCCCGGTGCTATTTTTGGTCCTGGTGGGGATGGCTACGTTCGATTTAGCTATGCCGCTAGTACCGAAGATTTGACCGAAGTGGTTAAAAGAATCCAAAAATTTGTTGATGAACATTAATAAAACAGAGAGGAATGATGATTAATGAAATATGCTATTTTAGGTGCTGGTGGAATGGGGCTTCACTTTGGAACGTTGTTACAAGATATTGGATACCATGTTGATTTTATCGATACCTGGGCACCCCAAGTTGAAGCAATTCGCAAACAACACGGTGTCTATGTTTCAAGACGGGGCCAAGATCGCCATCTAGTTGAAATCGATAATATTTACTATCCAGAAGAATATGATGGTGACCCAGATGTGGTGATTCCATTTACGAAGCAAATTGGCCTAGCGGATATGTTAAAACGGTGTGCGCACTTCTTTAACGATAAGCAATATGCCGTTACGTTGATGAACGGAATGGGCCATATTGAAAAAATTGATGAATACTTTCCTAAACAACATGTAATTGGTGGAACTGCATTAATCGGTAGCATCTTAACTAAACCTGGCGAAGTTGACTATGTCGCTAAAAAGGGAACGGGGTCATGTAATTTAGCTAATCAAACTGAACACATTGATGACACTACGCGTGAAATTGCTAAGGAATTTACAGAAGCCGGTTTGAATGCCACCATTCATGAAAACTTCATGGGCACGTTATTGGCCAAGGTCATTTTTAATTCCGTCTTGAACAGTCTAGCAACCAGTTTCCAATGTTCATATGGAGAATTCATTGCCTCACCATCAGCTAAGCCCCTTAGTATTGACCTAATTAACGAAGCATTTGATGTGTTCGAACGAGCTAATATTAAATTAATCGGGACGCGTGAAGAAGTTTGGCATACCATCTACCATACGGCCCACGATATTAACCCTGAACATTATCCATCTATGTACCAAGATTTAGTGACGGATCGACCAACTGAGGTGGAATATATTAATGGATATATCTATCGGTTAGGCCTAAAGCACGGCTACATTGCGCATTCACATAAATTTGCGATCAATCTAGTGCATATTGCTGAAAAATTACACCAAACGCGCGAAAATAAAAAAGATTAAATCGAGATGATTTAATCTAATTGCTGCCCAGCCCAATGGTTGATGGGACCATGGTCATGACCAACAATGATGGGATGTTCAATTGTTTGATCAACATAGCGTTTAGCCTTGATGATGGCTGCTTTGATGTCAGTCCCCTTAGCTAATTCAGCCGTGATTGCAGCCGATAGGGCATCCCCAGTTCCATTTTTTCGCTTAGTCTTCAGATAACGACCGGGGAGGATAAAATGTTCACCAGATGCTAATAGTACTAAATCATCAGTCTTATGCTTAGATTGTTCATTACGCCCTTTGATAATGACATTATTACAGCCAAGTAGCTGAATTGAGCGGGCAGCCGTTAACATTGTTTGATGATCAACAATTTGAATATTGGTTAATTTTTCGGCTTCTTGATAGTTCGGCGTACTAACCGTAGCTAATGGCAATAGTGTCGTCTTTAAATAATCAATGGTGGCATCATCAATTAGTTTTTCACCAGTCTTAGCATAGATAACGGGATCGACGATAAGTGGCATTGAAGGATACTTTCGAGCAATTGAACTTACCCATTTAATTAGTGCCCGCGATGATAACAAGCCGGTCTTATAAGCACGAATTTGATAATCGGCAGTTAACGCCGCAAATTGTTGTTTGATAAATGATAGTGGTAATGGTTGTTCAGCTACTAATCCCATCGAATTAGTAGCCACAACATCAGTGATTACTGATAATCCATAAACTTTTAATGCACTCATGGTCTTTAGATCAATTGGCATCCCACCGCCACCGTCATTATCAAACCCAGCAATCGATAGGGCTTGTGGATATTGATTCATATTTAGGTCTCCTTTGTTAATTAATATTTACATTATATCAAAATATTTCCACGTTCAATTAAAATTATAGGAGTGATAAAAATGAAAATTAACGCTGAAGATGAACGAACATACTTGCAAACCGTCTTTAATAAAAGTGGTTTTTCCACCGCAGACAGTGATTTATTAGCTGACACCTTAGTTGATGCTGATTTACGAGGGATTTCATCCCATGGGATTCAACGGTTAGCTTGGTATCTAAAGATGGTCAAGGATGGGACCATTAATCCCCATAATAAATTAAAAGTATTGAAGGAAAGCCCCAACAGTCTATTGATCGATGCTAATCAGAACATGGGTCAAATTGCTTGTAACTACGCGATGGATGAATTGATTAAAAAAGCTAAAGCATCCGTGATTTCAATTGCAGTCATCCGAAATTCCAATCACTTTGGAACGGCTGGCTATTGGGCCCGTAAGGCAGTAGCAAAGGGGTTAATTGGAATCGCATTTACGAACACCCGGCCGCTAGTCGTACCTACCAATGCCCTTGAAGCGTTCTTAGGTTCAAATGCATTTGCATTTACATTCCCAGCCGAACCACATCCATTTGTATTTGATGGGGCGACGTCAGTGGTTTCTGGTGGAAAGATTCAAGTTTTAGATAAGAAGAAACAACCACTCCCCGGTGAATGGGCGGTTGATAAGCAACGTAATGTGGTCTCAGATGCCAAACAAGCAGAAGACATTTTAGCCACAGCTGCCCTTACGCCTAATCAAAAGGGTGGTGGGGTGTTGACCCTTGGTGGTGCCGATGAACATAATTCTAACTACAAAGGGTTCGGGAACTCACTAGTTGTTGAACTATTAACTGGAATTTTAGCGCAAGGTTCCATTTCAGCTGATACCAACGTAGGAAAACATGACTTTAGTCAATGCTTATTAACCATTGATCCTAGTTTCTTTGGTGACATTGATGCATTACGCACAAAGGCCACTGATATGTTCAACCGAATTCGGAACTTAGACCACGGTGCCAGGGACTGAAATTAAAATTCCTGGTGACCGTGAGTACCGTAACTATGCGGAAAATCAAAAGCATGGAGTCAGTATTGACGATGTGACAGCATCTCAAATTCAAACGATTGCTGATGAATTAGATATTGAAGCTCCCAAATCAATTTAATTAACGCTCATTTAATGCAAAAAAATAGTTCAACCAATTGGTTGAACTATTTTTTTAGTGGTTATTTTATACTAGGTCGATCGTCATATCGCCCTTCTTGATCTTATGAGTAGCACGGAGGAACTTACCCAATACGTATGATACTACGGCTGGGATAATTACCCCTAATACTAAGTATAAGATGAACTTACTCATGCTTTCTGATGCAAGTGTGATGGGGGCAATCAATGAGTTCAAGCCTAGTCCAGCAATCTTGAATGAAACACTGAACTTAAAGAAGATGGTTCCGATTGGTGCTAAGACTGCCGCACAGAGTAACCCAGGAATTGCAATGTAGAAGTTCTTTGTGATGTTCCCAAATTGAACTTTAGGCGTGATGATTCCTTGTGCGATATTAGCACCAGGTTTGTTTTCACTAAATGACATTGCAACGTAACTAACGAATTGAGCAGTAGTTCCGATCAATGCAGCTCCAGATGATAGTGGGTCAAGCATTACCGCAATGGCTAGTGCTGCCGATGAAGCGGGAGTCAGTAAGAACAATGCCCAAACTACTGACCCTAAAAGTGGGTTAATCTTCATTGTGTCAGCAATAACACCGGATAGCCAAACCAATGCTGGCGTGGTTACAGCTGCCATTCCTAAAGCAACAAGGGTTCCTAATAGGGTAGCAGCAAATGGTACCAAGAACATATCTAATGGGGTCTTCCCAGTTAAATACTTTCCGATCAATGTTGCAACTACCGCACCACCAAGGGCACTAACTGGTTGTCCAATCATAAACACAGCTGAACCAGCTGGTTGAGGTAGTAAATGGCCCGTTGCCGTTAATGCATTAACGGGTCCGCTAGTGAAGAATACATTATTAGCACCAACCGTAGCTGCAACCATTGAACTGAATAATACCAATGTGTTCGTCTTCAATTGAGAAGCAACTGCGGCTCCAATTGCTGGTGCCATTAAGTACTGACAAATCAAGCCGATTTGAGCTAATGCACTCCAATGAACGAAATTAGAAATTGCACCAATTAATAATCCAACCCCTAAAGTGACTAAAATGGCATTTGACACCCCGTTAAATACTAAGTAGACGCTTTCTTTAAAACTAGTTTTGGCAGTGATGTCAGACATATTTGCCGCGTTCATTTTTGGTGAACCTTTTTCCGTTGAATTCATCATCTCGAATCAACTCCT
Source organism: Nicoliella lavandulae (assembly GCF_037546185.1). NCBI lineage: Bacteria > Bacillati > Bacillota > Bacilli > Lactobacillales > Lactobacillaceae > Nicoliella > Nicoliella lavandulae. The sequence continues at coordinate 344,944 of NZ_JAWMWH010000003.1, forward strand.
TTTTATTATTATGTATCAATTAGAAGATTAAAATTAGATTAAAATATAATTGATGCTTATAATTAAAACATAATTAAAAAATTAAGTCAAGCATTATTTTAGCGTTATTCTCAAAATCAGTGTATAATTATTTAGTTTAATAAAAATTGAAAGGGTGTTAATTTTGAATATTTTAGTTGGTGCACCAAATCCAAATTTTGACTTACAAGTGATGAAAGCAAAAATGCTAAAACATCCAGGATTAATGAAGGAACATCTATATTTTACTGATCAGAATCTATCCCAAGCTGAACTAGATTCAATCGATGTTATTATTGGTTATGATTCAAAACTAGTTCCAGCAATTATCGATAATCCCAACAATCGTCTAAAGTGGATTCAATCATTGTCAGTGGGCATTGATTACTTCCCATTGGATGAAATTAAAGCCCGTGGGATTCGCATGGCAACGGTCAAGGGTATTCATTCCGAACCAATTGCTGAAACGGTGCTTGGAATGATCCTAGGGCAATACCGGAACCTAAATCGGATGGCAAGAATCCGCAGCTGGCAAAAACCGGCTAATCCGTTTAAAATTTTAGCTGACCGGACGGTAGCTATCTATGGAACGGGAAGTATTGGAACCCGAATTGCTGAAATGCTTAAAGTCTTTGATGTAAACGTGATTGGAATCAATCATAGTGGTCATGCAGCTAAGCACTTTGATGAAACTTTTGCGATGCAACAAAGTGTGGATGCGGTTGCTAACGCTGATGTGATTATTAATTCATTACCGTTAATTCCAGACACTGATAAGTTCTTTAATCATGATTTCTTTAGTCAATTAAAGCGCCAACCACTATTTATTAACGTGGGGCGCGGGGGCAGCGTGGTGACTGATGATTTGATCGCATCCCTAGAACAACATCAATTAAGTGCTGCATCCCTAGATGTCATGGATCCAGAACCATATCCAAGTAATAGTCCACTCTGGCAAATGGATAATGTCTTTATTTCACCCCATATTGCTAGTTTGTTCGATCAATATGGTGAACAAGCATTAGAAATTTTCTCTAAAAACCTTCGTGAATACGAATATGACGGGTCATTATTGGTCAACGAAGTTCAATTTAAATCTTAAAAATAAAGCGTCCGCTTTTCTAAACTGGAAAAGAGGGCGCTTTTAGGTCTATAATAAGTAGTATTACATACGAAAAGGTAGTGAAAGATTATGCATTTTAGTATTATGCAGTTACTATTACTATTTCCGTTCGGTATCTTAGCGGGAATCGTTAGTAGTACTGTCGGTATGGCATCGTTGGTTTCTTACCCAGCTTTATTGTACATTGCAGGGTTACCACCGGTGTATGCGAACGTTACGAATAGTTCGTCAGTTATTTTTAACGGAATTGGCTCAGGATTATCTTCTATTCCCGAATTAAAGGGGCATGTTAAACAATTAGTGACCACTTCCGTTTGTATCTTCTTAGGGAGTATCTTAGGAACTTACTTGTTGTTGCACTTCTCAAGCGCTTCATTTCCCAAATTAGTTCCATTTTTCATTTTATTTGCCGCCATTACAATGGTATGGCCTAAGAAAAATAAGGGCGCTGCGGAAAATGAATCAGTTGGTAAGTTCGGTCAAGCTTTATACGCAATTGCTACGGTCCTAACCGGTGCTTATGTGGGATACTTTGGAGCCGCTTCTGGGATCATTGTTAATGCAATCTTATCGAAGATTACCGATGAAAAATACGCTGTTTACAATGCCATTCGAAACGTTTCTACGTTTGGTGGGAACTTAGTAGCAATGGTTATCTTTGCTTTCCAATCACACATTTACTGGATCTTAGTCCTACCACTTGGTTCTGGATTACTGATTGGTAGCTACATCGGACCTAAGATCGTCAGAGTGGTTCCTGAAAAAATTATTAAATGGATCGTTGCAATCCTAGCATTTGGACTTGCAGTTGAGCTATTTATTCAAGCTTATTAATCGCAATTAGCAGTTATTTCATATTGCTAGAAATTAAAACGGGATTAGTCAATAATGGCTAGTCCCGTTTTTTTCGTGTCGTGAATGAAAAATTAAACTTGATGGATTTTCATTCGGGTGTCAATAACTTCGTCTGTGATGGTCGCTAGTTGGTTATATAACTCAACAAAAAATGATGCCGGTTGGTTCGGATACTTTTCACCAGCTAATTCACCAGCAATACTGAACGTAGCAGTAGCGCGTACTAACGCCTTTAAACCATGTTCAGTCGCAATGGCCGTTGCTAGAATGCCGTCTAACATGTCACCAGAACCTACGTTAGTTTGAAAGTAGGGGTGGCCATTGTCGACACAGTAGGTGGTTTCACCATCGGTCACAATATCCTTGACCCCGGATAAGACGACCCAGCAGTGATAACGATGAGCTGCCTTTTTTGCAATCGCTACGACATCCCCATCTCCATTACCAGCATCGATTCCATTGGCTTGCCAATTAACATTGGCTAAGTATGCAATTTCACCAGCATTGCCGCGGATAACATCAAAGGCCACTGCTTCAGCAGCCCGCGCAAAGTTATCCTGTCTTAATTCAGTTGCACCAATGGCGACTGGATCAATCACAACGGGGATACCACGTTTATTAGCAACTTTACCACTAGCAATTACGTTGCGAAGAGTGGCTTCATTAGTCGAACCCATGTTAAAAACCACTCCTGAAGAAATATTAGTTAATCCAGCAGCTTCTCGTTCGTCCGTGAACATAATGGGTGAACCACCATAAAAATTGATAGCATCAGCCACGTGTTGTGGAGTTACCATGTTAGCAACGTTTAAAATAACGGGATTAGTTTCGCGAATTGATTTAATAGTTAACATACTACGCTTCTCCTTTAAGGTGTTTGATAGTTAGGGGGATGTTTTTACTTTGCATAATGTCTGAAATGACGGCAACGCCACTAACGGAATGTTTAAGCACCGCATCAACATTATCTTCATGAATTCCACCAATAGCAACAATTGGTTTCAAAGTAGCTTGATTCATCGTAAAGAGACCATCGAGTCCGATGGGTTGTTTAGCATCATCCTTACTGTTAGTGGCATATATAGGACCCACACCAATATAGTCGACTCCAGTTAAATCACCGCTATTCATTAATTCATTGGGATCATGGACCGATAGACCAACGATCATCCCGTCAGCTTGTTTAACGATTTCTTGAATCGGGGTGTCACTTTGCCCTACGTGGATTCCGTCGGCATCAATCGCTCTAGCAAGCGCCAAATCATCATCAACGATCAATGGAACGCCATATTGTTTAGTAATGTCGCGGACCGTTTGACCTAATTCAAGGCGTTCTTGACCCACGAGGGCACCTTTACCTTTTTCACGGTATTGAAACATTGTGATTCCACTTTGACAAGCAGTGGTTAGTTGTTCAATAAACTTGGCCTTATCGCCGCCAATATTTTGAGTCCCACCAATAAAGTAGACCCGTAACATGTCTGGATTAAATTTCAACATCAGTATTTTCAGCTCCCCAATGATTAAGTGGACCATGACCTTGGCCCACGTGAATTTCATGTTTTAGAATTTCGTTCATATAGGCCTTTGCCCGCCGAATGGCTTGTTCGACGTGACAGCCCTTAGCAATTTCAGCAACGATAACGGATGACAGTGTATCACCAGTCCCATGTTTACGCTTAGAATCAACGTGATCACCAGTCAACCAAAATGCAGTCCCATCTGCTAGTAATACATAGTCTTTATTCTCAGGGCCATCACTATGACCGCCCTTAATGATAACGTTCTTAGCACCTAGTCGTTGAATTTCTTTAGCAGCATTTTTAACGGTTGCTAAGTCATCAATTGGGTGTTTAACGATCGTTTCGGCCTCTGGTAGATTAGGGGTAATGATATCAGCCAGTGGAATTAAGTCGTTGATGACGGTATCAATCGCATCATCAGTTAATAACTTAGCACCGCCCTTGGCTACCATAACGGGATCAACAACTAGGGTTCCAAATGAATAATGCTTAATATTTTTAGCTACGGCCTTAACATGGGCCGCATCAAAGAGCGCACCTGTCTTCGCAGCTTTGATCTTAAAGTCCTCCGCAACTGAAGCGAACTGAGCATCGACCATCTCCAGTGGTAATGGATAGACTTTTTGCACATCTAAAGTATTTTGAGCAGTAACACCAACGACCACGCTGGTACTAAACACATGACAAGCTTGCATTGTCTTGATGTCGGCCATCATTCCAGCGCCACCACCAGAATCAGTACCAGCGATCGTTAATGCTTCTGGAAACTCACGCATTAGAATTCCTCCTTACTAGCAGCATCTAATGTTGCTTTGAAGTGCCAATCCTCTTGCTTATATGCTTGTTCCCAGAATTGCCATTCTAATTCGCAACTCTTTAGGAAGTATTGGGTGGCTTCAGTTAATTCTTCTGGGGATGCATGTTCTGCAAAGCGGTCAACAAAGGCAAAGACCGTATCACTTAGTGATTTATCACCCTTAGGGGTTGCATAGAATTCGATCCAGTCCTTAAATGGGTTGTCATCATTTGCTGCCCCTTGAGCTACTAAGTGATCAGCAATCTCTGCATACGTCCAAGGACATGGTTGAAACGCTGCTAAGATATTTAACAATGAGCCCGTTTCACCCGCCCGGTGCATATGTGATTCGTATAGGTATGCTTTAGGGGAAGGCGTGGCATGCTGTTGACTTTCGTATGATACTCCAGCAATATTGCAAAAAATATGGTGGGGATGAATCTCACTATTTAAAATGAAGCTAATTTGATCATTAAAGAAACTCATTAATTCGCGATCATTGGATTTCGCAATTGCATTTCCATAAATTTTGATAAATTCGCTTAGGTATTGATAATCTTGTTGAACATAGAATTTCAATGCGGCACCAGGAACGTGTCCATTGGCAATGCCTTGAATGAAGGGATGTTCAAAAATACCTTTTAAAATGGGTTGCGCTTGTTGCTTTAGTTGATCAGAAAACATAGGTGAATCCTCCTAAATTATAACTATCCAGGGAAAATAAAAACGACCCACACCGAACTAACTTCGGGGGTGGGTCGCCTATAATCATCTGCGATTATCTTCGATTCATGCCACGTTCCTACGCTAGTGTTATCTAGATTCAGGTTCAATGGGTATTATCTCAGCCAAACGGCACCCCAGTGGATAGTCATTTATATTCAATTCCAGAACTAATATACCATATCTAATATAAGGTGTCTAATGGAACTTACAATGATTGACATTGCAGTGACATAAGATTAGAATTTGCTTAAAAGATAATTAGGAGGATTAGGCTTTGAATTATAAAATTGCACTAGCACAATCATTTTCTGACCTTGATCAAACCGTTAATCAACATAAATTGACCCAAGTTACTAAAGAGGCCGCCGAAAAGGGCGCTAAATTAGTGGTATTTCCGGAAATGTTCATGAGCACGGTTTCCGCCACTGCGGATTTAGATGTAATCAATCAACATGCTGAATCGCTAGAAGGACCATTTGTTAACAATGCCAAACAAGCCGCAATTGATAATCAAGTGTGGGTAATATTTGGGATGCGCGAAAAAAATGATGATGGCAATGATCAACGAGTTTATAATACAATCGTAGTTATCGATAATCATGGTAAAATCGTTAGTACGTATCACAAAACGCACTTATATGATGCTTTTGGCACTAAAGAGTCTGACCAAATTAAGCCAGGTGATAAATTATTCGAACCTATTGACACGCCATTTGGTAAAATCGGGTTGTTTGTATGCTATGAATTACGATTCCCAGAAGTGGCTCGCTATGAAGCAATTAATGGAGCTGATGTTATCATCATTCCAACGTCATGGTTTAGTGGTCCCTTAAAGGAATATCACTGGTCCACATTACTAAAAGCACGTGCAATTGAAAATACTACCTATGTTGTTGGATGCGATAAACCAGCTAGTAATGACCGTGTGGGTTTAAGTCAAGTCGTTGATCCAATGGGCGTCACAATTGCTCAGGCAGGGAGTGACGAAACAATCTTAATTACTGAAATTGACTTAGATAAAATTAAGACCGTTAGAAAAACGTTACCATCAGCTAATCAAAGAATTCCTAAATTATATTAAGTTACAAAAACCGGTTTAGCATCTGCTAAACCGGTTTTTTATTACGATTGATTTCCATCAGAAAAGGCCCCTAGAACGCCTAAGACAATTAAAATAATGGCACCCCAGAAAAATACCTTTAACATCCAAATGATGGCAGCGATTAACAATAGCCACCATAGCCAACTACTGAGGAATTTCCAGACTAACCATAATACAAAGATGGTTAATAATAAAACGATAATCATTCATCACCATTCCTTTGAGATCATGTTCTTATTTTAGCATAAACATTGTTAGACCAACATCTTTATGTTCAATTAATTAAGTCTTGTGAATTTTTTCACTAAAAAACATAATTTGAATCAACCATTATTCTATTTAGCTTTCTATATCATGGTTAGATAGTAACCGTGATATAGAAAGAAAATCATCGATTTACAGAGACGCGCTCAGACGTTGACTTCACTTATTTAAATGATAGATTGGTCGAAACCATCTAAATTGACTATTGAATATAAAGTGTAGTATTATATCATAATAAATGAAGGGAAAGATGCAATTATTAAATCTCATCGATTCAAACCAGGGCTAAGAAGAATGACAACCCCTAAGCCAAAAGACTTTATTATCAGTTTTTCATGCTGGGGAATTATTGCATTTACAATTTGGATGATCGTAAAATAAAAAACCTAAGGCGCTGGCCTTAGGTTTTTTATATAGTTATTTTGATAGTTGATTAATATAATTAATGACGTCATTCTTGCTTACTAACCGATGATACTTATAGTTATAAAACATTGGTTGATATTTTTCAATTTCATCTAAATCATGTTGATCATTAGTGAAGTGGGCAACATCACACGCATCACCAATTGAATCTACTTTAGGATAGTTTAAATCATCCATGAGACTACCAAAAACTGTGTCTGGAGTTTCATGTTTTAATGCTTCTATATATTTTTCATAGTCCAAGATATTATACCTGCTTTCAATTACTTTTGAAAACGCTGTAGAACTGATGGCAAGGGGGTCTTTCTAACAGAAATGTCCATTGAGATAAACTTTTCATCATCATCATAAATTGGATTAAAATCATATGCAGCGCCAAAACTACCTAATAACATAAATAAAATCCCTAATTCAGATGATTGGCCCATATTAGTAGCTAAGTTTAAATCCGCCGGATCAGAGTACGAAAATGTAATATTTCCATCCGGATCATCATCAACATATATTTCTGCATCATGATTAATATCCGGTGTCGTTAAATACATATATCTAACAAATTCTGCTAAGTTGGAAAACCGTAAGATTACTTTATTAAAATCCATACGAAAGACTCCTTGCTAAATTAATATGTGTTTTACACTTTTATTTTAACATAATTCTTTTTAGGGGGCTTTTACTATGCATTACTTTACATAAGATATATTATCTGAACTTAATTGAATGATAAACAGGGTACTAGATTATTTAAACCTAAAAGTCTGTATATCATTCCCAATTTTATCCGCATTTAAATTTGCTGCATTGCGTTCTGCTGTAATTCAGTATGGTATAACTATGTTTTTAGTTATTATAATTATTACTTTATTAGTTGTTACTAGCTTTTAGATTTAAATATATTCAATGAATCGATCCAGCTATTTATAAACATCGCTACTTCTTGCCAGCCATTTTGGGCAACTATATTATGGGTCTTTCCATTAAAAACATGATAATCAACAATTCCATTAGCATTAGAATATGCTTTAACATTTTTAAGCTGGATAATTGGTGGTTGTGACTTATCCCTATCTCCTGATATAAAAAGCAACGGCGCGTGTTCTTTGTTAAAATCAATGTGACCATCTCGATTTATAGTTTTAGGAATAAGCTTACTTGATCTAATACAGTTAGCTTTCATAAACTTCTCTGTATCACTCATTGATAACTCATTTGTCACATACTTGTTATACCAATTTTTATCCATTAATATCGGGTCTTTAGAGAATGGACCTAACATTTTTAAGTTTGATATTAGCCAATCCAGATTAAAAGCAGCAATATTATTAGCCGGTCCACTTGCAATTGTTATCCCTGCTGCGCCCTTATCCATATTAATCAATTTTTGAACGATTATGCCACCTAATGAATGACCAATTAAAATCGGTTTTGTATCTAAAGAATCTATAAAATGGACATATTGTAACAGCACGTCTTCAAAACTAGTGGCAGCTTTAATGTCTTCGCTATCCTGTTTAGAATGATTTATCCATGTAGGTGCATAGCATGTATACCCTAATGATTTAAATAAAGTAATCCATTGATTCCAAATATCACCTGTATTCATAAAGCCATGAATAAATACAATGTTTTTGTTCATATAAGTTCTCCCTTAATTTGCTTTAATTAAAACTTACCCTATTATACCTAATATTAAAATGATTCACTAATCAAAACCATTTTAATGGAAACGCTGAGTTATTCCTAGCGATTTATGGATATTCTTAAATTAACATCAGCCATTATACTATTCAAAATTTCATTTTATTAGTATAATGGTTGAACAAACTTATCTTAATAAAGAAGGTGCACAATATGCATATTGATTTTCCTAAGCTATCACAAAACGAGCCAACTATTGGTAAGGGTTCTAAAACTAAGAACACTAAATTTGGCCAATGGGTCGAACTCGGTGAAAACAACTTAATCGATAATTGTACAATTGGTGATTATGACTATACTGGACAGTACTGCTTTATGCAAAATACTGATTTAAAAAAGTTTATTAGTATTGCTGCAATGGTAAGAATTGGACCAACCAATCACCCTTACGATCGGCCAGCTCAACATATTTTTGCATATAACGGGGCTGCATACGGCTTTGAACCTAAAGATGATGAATATCTAGCTAATCGTAAGAAAATTAGGACCACCATTGGTAATGATGTCTGGATTGGCCATGGAGTAGTCATCCAAAGTGGATTAACCATTGGTGACGGTGCTGTGATTGGCGCAGGAGCAATTGTAACTCATGATGTTGAACCGTATACAATCGTTGGCGGAACGCCTGCTAAAAAAATTAAAGATCGGTTCCCAGATGAAATTAAGGCTGATTTACAAAAAATCGCATGGTGGGATTGGTCTCGTGAAAAGTTAGAAAAATACTATTTAGACTTTAGATTACCAATCGATGAATTTGTTCAAAAACATATTAATGATTAATAAATTAACGTCCTAGCTAATCGCTACGGGCGTTTTTTGATACTATCCTATTAATTATAAAATTGTAATCATTTTAAACCAGTGTTAAAATTTTACTTACTAAAGTAAAGACTATTTAAATTTCCTCGGTGGGAAAAGCTAATTCTTAATTGGCAGGTGGGCTCGTGTTGATCGACACGAAGGAAATATATTTTAAGGAGTCTTTTATATGCAAAATCGGCGAAAGTGGTTTGCATTAATTGCAGTTTGTTTAGGCTTTTTCATGGGATTATTAGATGTAACGGTCGTCAACGTTGCTCTCCCCACTATTCAAACTAGCTTTAACAGTAGTTTCAGTCAACTACAATGGATTATTAATGCTTATACATTAATTTTTGCTGCTGTATTATTCTTAATCTCTAAGTTGGGTGACTTAGTTGGACGTAAGAATGTATTTATATGGTCATTGATCATTTTTTCAGTGTTCTCACTAGCTTGTAGTCTCGCCCCTAATGTTTGGATCTTAATTATTTTTCGCGCACTCCAAGGAATTGGTGGCGCTGGAATGTTAAGTTTATCGATGAGTATCATTGCAGATACATTCGAAGGCCCAGAACGCGGATTAGCGCTTGGCATATGGGGGAGTGTTGCTGGATTATCAACAGCCCTAGGCCCATTGATTGGTGGAATTCTATTAAGTTTCTTTAGCTGGGAATCCATTTTTCTAGTTAATCTTCCAATCGGAATTATCGCTTTGTTTATGAGCTTTAAGTATATTCCTAAGTCGAGAACTTTCAATAGTGGTAAGGTCGATATCATTGGGATGATCCTATCATTTGCATTCATGTTTTGCTTAATCCTGGGATTAATTCAAAAGGAAACCCACTATAACTATAGTTGGTTTGATTGGCATGTTGCTTCTCTACTAGTTGCAGGAATCGTCCTAATCATTATTTTTGCATTGTTTGAAAATCATATTAGTTCTCCGATGCTTAACTTATCCCTATTGAAAAATAAACAAGTCCTTGGTAGTGCCCTATCAAATCTTACCTTAGGAATGGCTATCTATGCCTTGTTTAGCTATATTATTGTTTTATCTCAAGATTACATGGGATATTCTGCATTACAAAGTGGTTCACAATTAATGATTATTAGTGCTTTTTCATTAGTATTAGGGCCTATTTCTGGTAAAATTGCTAGTAAAATTAACCCTGGATTGATTATTAGTATGGTTTTATTTTTAGCTGGAATTGGGATGTTCATTTTACCACCTCTATTAGGTAATCATAATTCATGGCTAGTTATGGTTCCAACGTTTATTACCTTGGGACTTGCTAATTCACTTATCAATCCCCTATCATCAAATATTGCAGTTAGTGACGTTGAACCTAAGTCTATTGGGATGACTTCGGGATTACTCAATGTTGGGAAGCAATTTGGAACTAGCCTTGGATTAGTAGTCCTAGGTTTAGCAATGACTGGTACTTATAACCATGCGTTAGCTACTGCTAAATTACCAACCCAGTTAATATCAACACTACAAACTGCTGGACCATTTTCTGGTGGTGCAATTGCTAAGCATGTTAATAATACAGAATTTCAATCTATTATTCATAACTCGTTTTTCCGTGGGATGGATAGCGTAGCAATTACATCTGGAGTTATCTTTATAATCGATGGATTACTATGCTATTTGTTATTATGTAGAAAGCCAAAACAAATTGCATAAAATAAAAACAGATACCATGTTGATGGTATCTGTTTTTTAAATTATAATGATAACTCCAAAGATTAACACTGCAACTGACATTGCAATTGCCATTAAAACATTATCCTTACGCTGCTTTTTATTCCGATGCAATAAAATCAAGCACCAATATAAAATTGTAATGATTAGTAAAAATAACCAAGCAGCTAGCTGACTTTTCATTAATTAACCTCAATCTGCAATTCGTTTGCCTAAAATATTCAAACTTCTTTGTTTACCGTCCATTAATGCAACATCTGGTAAATGCCCCCATTGTTCATAACCATTCTTTTCGAACAAGTGTAGACTAGGTGTATTATGAGCAAAGATAAATGCTAAAATGTTTTTAACACCAATTCGAGCGGCTGCTTTTTCAGCGTGGTTAACCGCAGCATTCCCTAATCCCCTGTGTTGGAAGTTATTATCAATGTAAATACTAATTTCAACTGTTTCATCATAAGCAGGTCTTCCATAAAAGCTACTTAAGCTCAACCAGCCAGCTCGATCACCATCGTAGTTAATGATTAATAGTGGTCGATGATTAGGTTCATGTTGTTTGAACCATTCTACTCGTTCCCCCACTGAGATGGGTTCTAGATCAGCAGTTGCCATTCGGCCAGGAATTGATTCATTATAAACATCAACAATGTACGGTAAATCGGAGCGTGTAGCTTGATTAAACTCAATATTATTTGTATGTGCATCTAAGTCCATGTTAGAAAACCTCCAATTTGTTAATAATTCCATTATAGCTAAGAAGCGGAAGAAATGCATTTCTTCCGCTTCTTTATTTTGTTAATATTCAGAAATATCAATATCCCCATCGTCTGTATGGAATGAGTAATTTTTACTTGTCTTCATTTGTTGATTTAGCTTACTTGGGATTCTTACATCACCGTCTTGAGTGTTAGATGTAATCTTTGCGTAATCACTTAATTTCACGGTTCCTCTAATATCCCCATCTTCGGTTTTTGCATCCAAATTATGCTTGATAATCTGGTGTTTAAATGATACATCTCCATCAGAACTACTGAGTGATAAAGTATTCCAGTTATTAGTGCTTAATATAATATCACCGTCATCTATATTAACTCTGCTACTACCATCATTAATAATGTTGTTATTTATTCTTAAATCGCCATCATCAGAAGATAAGTCAAGTTGTTTAAACTGGCTGTCACTAACCGAGATATCACCATCATCAGTATGCAAGTCACTTGCTGATTGCTTAAAACGACTATTTTTAATATTGATATCACCATCACTAGTATAAAGACTTAATCCATCTGCTGTAACATGATTTAAATTAACATCATCAATGTTATTTAACGCTAGTTTGTTGCTAAGTACAATTCCATCCATCGTCAAGTCATATGCAGAATTATTTTGTTGGTAACTAGTTAGTTTGGTATCTTTAGGGATGACAATCGTAATTTTTGCATTATATTCCGCATCACCAAAGTCGATCAACTTAAAGTTACTAAATAATGATTCGTGCTTTTTACCATTTATAATTAACTTATTATTTTCAACATGATAATCAGTTTGATGATTTTTAGCATCTACGCCAATAACTTTAAAGCGATTCCCATACTTAACTTGAACATCCATATCACTATTAACTTGAATTTGGTTAAAATGACTCAAACGCTTTTCGTATGTCTTTCCATAGGATTCTTGCTGGATTGATTGTATAAGCTGATTTATACTACTAAACTTATCTTTCACTTGAGTAAAACTAAAAATAGAAATAATAAACCCGATTATAATCAATAGAATCCCTGTATATTTAATTCTTTTCATAATTAGCCCCGCTTCTTTTCAGCATTATTTCTCTTTACTGTTTTTTGGTAAAACCAGATACTCGTTTTTTGAATCCAATGAATTAATCGCTTTGAAAATTTAATAATAAATGGAATTAACAACAAGACGATTCCGAAGGATATCATACTGACACCAATCAACAGTAGACTAAGCATAAAGTTAGTAGATAAATGTATTAATGCCCAGCCAAAAATTATTATCGAAGATATAAAGCCGGAAAAGACAACTAATAAGATACTAACAACTAATGCAATTGCTGTAACAATCATTCCAAAAATCACCATTAAAGCGCCAAATGCTAATGGCAGCCAAAGCGGCGATCCAGCAATTGCTGCAATAATTAGCCAGATACTTAAAGTGGAATTATGATTTCGTTTATTATCCATTCGGCTACCGTCAATAGTGTTAATTGAATCATCTGCTAATATCTTATTTGCTAATGACTTGGGCGTTCCTAGCTCAGTAACACAATCATTGTATGTAGTAAATCCTCCGTCTTCTAAGTAATTTGAATAGTAATCAATACTATCTTCTAAATCAACTGGGTCTAAACGCTTCAAATAAGTGCTTAACTCTTCAATATATCTATTCATTCTAATCCCTTCCCATTAAGTTATTAATCCCAATCTGGAATTTGATCCAATCTGTTCTTAATACTGATAACTGTTTACGGCCTGCATCTGTAATTTGATAATAACGTCGATTACGACCCTTATACGGTTGATCATAAGTAATGACTAAGCCTTCTGATTTTAAACGACGCATTACTGGATACATAGTTGAATTTGATACTGATATGGAATTTTGAACTAACTTAGTTAACTCGTATCCATATAAATCGTTTCTACTCAAGATTCCTAGTACGCATCCATCCAACAAATCCGTACTAATTTTAATTGCCATATTATCGCCTCTTTAATATTATATGTCATATATTATATGGCATATAATATTATAATTCAATTATTATTTTATAAAAATTACCAAGAATAATTCAACTTACCTTAATTTAATGGTAGGATAAATACATATTAAAATAAGGAGAATTAAAATGAACAATAATGAACCAGAAACGCGAGTTGAACGATATGATCGACACTCAAAATCGAATCCTAATGATAATCAACAGTTAGATAATGCAAATAATCAATTAACCAATGGATGTAAAAAGAAACATCACTATGGACGCTGGATTATGGCGATTATTGCCATTCTTTTAGTATGGGGGATTGTTCAAGTTAATCACCAAGTCAGTGAATTAAAAAATACACAACGTAAAACTGATACGGCTCTTGATAAAGTCATCAAAACCCAAGGTGAAAAAATTGCTGCAAAACGTTTACCAAGCGAAGTTAAACCGCAAGTTATTAAAATCATTCAAACCACCCCACTAAGTGAATTACAACGTGCCGCTAATAATGAATCATTATTTAATCAAATTGCAACTCAAAATGATATTCCGCAGGAATATTTATTGCAGGCGCAAAGTGCCTGGTTTAATGCTAATAATCAGGCATTGAGAAACGAAATTGCTAATGGCCAACTGTTGGCTGCGTATAATATATTGAGGGATGCTGCTAGTGATAACAGTAGCAGTTCAAACGTAACCAGTAGCAGTAATTAAAATATAATAAAATAAAAGGAAAGGCCTCAGTTAAAACATAACTAAGGCCTTTCCTTTTATTTTGATTGAAACTACCGAATGATTGTATCACGACTATCCTTTATAATTTGTTGGATATCTTGATCCAACTGGTCTAGATGCTTAATTGTAATTCTTAAATTTTGCCCTTCTAATGATAATGAATCAATCATTGAATCTAAATCAATGTCTTCTTTAGGTTCATCGCCCTTTTGTCTAAATGTTGAACTTAAATCACGATACGTCATAAGTAGTTTCTTATTATCATTGAATAAATTAGTAATAATTTGATCAATATTATTATAATCACTTTCAGATAAGTCCATAGACATTAATCGATTTTTAGAGTAATTATAAAAACTAGCAAACTGATCAACATCAAAGTCATCTAAAAAATTTTGGGTATAGCGTTTAATCCCCTCAATCTTATTATTATTCTTAATATAGCGCTTAATAACTTTAACCTTTCTAGAGTAATCCAAAGTATCGTTCTTAATTCGATATAGATCACTGAGCAATGAATTTAACATTTGATATCTTTCAATAAATAACGAGTTATTTAAACTATCTAATCGTTCAGTTTTAATTTGCATCCTAGTTACAATAACAGTTCCAATAACCGCTACAATTGAACCTAAGTAGCTTCCTAAGAATGTAATCCAAACATCCGCTGATTTTTCCATTGGATAAATTAAATGTAGAATGAATAGCGGTGCTAAAATAAATAGCACAAAGATGCCAACGTACATAACGATATTCATTAGTAATTTCTTTAATTTCTCAATCATATGTAAATTATCCTTTTTATTGCATTTTAGTTTATTATACAGAAAAAGCGACCAACATGTTATGTTAGTCGCTTTAGTGATTGGGCTAGCTGGGTTCGAACCAGCGCATCACGGGATCAAAACCCGTTGCCTTACCACTTGGCTATAGCCCAATAATATGAGTTGTGATGGATATGAACCACCATCTCCTGGATAAAGAGTCCAGGGCTTTACAATTAAGCTAACAACTCGAGGGCGGTATGTGGGAATCGAACCCACGCGTGTCGGATCCACAAACCGATGTGTTAACCACTTCACCAATACCGCCAAATCATCATATTACAGGGATAGTAGGAATCGAACCCACATCAACGGTTTTGGAGACCGGTATTCTGCCCTTGAACTATATCCCTATAATCAATGGAGGGGAGTGGATTCGAACCACCGAACCCGAAGGAGCGGATTTACAGTCCGCCGCGTTTAGCCAGACTTCGCTACCCCTCCGAAATCTGTTTGATTAAATATCAAAACAACAATGTATATAATAGCTGATATTTTTTATTTCGTCAACCTCTTTTTTTATTTTTGTTTTATTAGTTAAAGTAAATTAATACTAAATATGTATTTCCAGATAAAATATCTGGAATTTAAGCTTATTTCATTAGCTTAATGTGTTGTTTACTGCCAACTAAATAGCCAGCCTTAATTTGATAAACTAATTTACCATTCCGATTTAATTTCTTACTAATTAATCGATACTGCTTTCCTGCTACTAGCTTACCATTCATCTTTTTGGTCAACTTAAAATCTCGGTATAAGGTAACCTTTAATTTGCCCTTCATTTTTTTAAGTTTTAGATATTTAACCTTGTTAGTTCGCTTAACCACCTTTTTAGGCTTTGATTGCTTTGTGCCTACCATATTATTAACTGGTTTAGCCGTATCATTACTAACACTATTAGTAACGCTAGTGGAATCGACACTATGATGACTAGAACTGTTATTTATACTACTAGAAGTGGCAGCGCTGTTAGCAGTAGTTGAATTACTTGCAGAATTGGTAGCCGCACTAAAATTATTAGGTACAACTGATGATTCACGATTTAATTGCGAGTGAGTCGTAGCAACTGGGTAGCTTGGAATAAATAACGGGGTTACCCTATTATTGTTAGCATTAGTTGCAATAGCAGTTCCAACCCTAGCACTGCTGTGGGTTGCCTGACTACTGGTTAAAGTCGGGTTTGAATTGGCAACATTTGAATTAGCACTATTCACACTGGTAGCTGAACTACCATCACTATCATTTGCGCTACTAGCCTCTGACTTGGGTTCACTAGTATTACTATTCGTTACACTTTGATCCGTGGCGCTACTAGTGTCACTAACTACAGGTACTTCAGTTGATGTTTTTGATTCCTCAGCTGAAGTGGCCGAACTAGAACTGGGTTGATCACTTGCGACACTACTAGCTGTTTCTGAACTACTAGCTGGTGTTGATTCATTACTGTTAGGCGCTGATTCATGGTGAGTTACTATAATTGCATCCCCACCACTAATCTCACTTCCCACCACTGATACAGCACTTAATT
The DNA here is from genome assembly GCF_037546185.1 of Nicoliella lavandulae. Lineage (NCBI taxonomy): Bacteria > Bacillati > Bacillota > Bacilli > Lactobacillales > Lactobacillaceae > Nicoliella > Nicoliella lavandulae. The sequence goes on from NZ_JAWMWH010000003.1 coordinate 361,802, forward strand.
CAAGTGTAACTTGATTCGTGCTGCCACTATCTTGTGTAATCATTCCCGCTTGACTGGTTCCCTTTAAGGTTCCATTTTGAATTAAAATGTTATAATTATTCGCCGTTTGACTGAGCCTTAATTGAACTTGATTTAAATTAACTGTATGTTGATTTAAATCAATGGTCATTGCTCGACCTGCGATCCGCACTCGAAGTGAATCCAGACTTACATCAATATCTTGAGTTACCTTAATTCGATTGACCGATTCATCCTGCAATGCTGCCAATAATTCGGCTTGATTAGCAACCCGCACCGTTTGAGTTGTATTGATTGTATCTGCGGAAACAGTTGGTAACGATTGATTAGTTAAATATCCCCCACCGACTAAGGCCATCACTACTGAACTCACTACGATCCATCGTTTCTTGACTTTCTTTAATTTCTTTTTGTGCTGAATTGATTGATTTTGATTAAACATATGCTTAGCACCTCCGTTAATATATATATTCGCTAAACATTGATTAAATTTTTATTTTTTTGAAATTAAGTAGAAATTTTTATCGATTACCACAAAACATGATATTATTAATGTGGTAGTGATAACACCTATCCATCGATTAATTCAACCAAGAAAGGATGATTCCATTGGAACCTGAACAATCAGCACTAGCCAAGGTCAAATCATTATTAAACAAGGCTGAACAAGATCCGGCCACTCGCAATTACTATACTGAAGAAATTAATTTATATATTCGTTTTTTAGAGTTATGGGATAATAAAGACAATCGTGACCAATTCAGTCCTAGCGATCAAGAATTGATTACAGCATATATCAATGCATTAAATACTAAATTACTACCTGAGTATCAAGCAGCGCTTAACGACTTTGATGAAGACTTAAACTTACAAAATGTTGAGCTCCTTCATTTAACGCCTAAGGATAATAAAGCGAACCTATCTGAATATGTAACGTTAAGACAGTACTTCAATAACCAAATCACCCCTAACGCAATCATCGATGATATTAATAACATTGATGAACCCGTTAATACATTAATTGAACGTGATGAATTACCTAAGTATGCTGCAAAACTTGACTGGTTGGCATTAGATTTACTCATTAATGCCATTGCATTTAAACACTGGTTCAACCACTAAAAAAGACTTTCGTGATGTGCACCCCAAAAGTTGTACATTATTATATTGTTTTTCCTAGGCGGAAAGTTTCCGGTATTGAACCGGTGACTTTCCGCCTAGTTTTGTTTTAATACGATGATTATTGTAATAATCAATCCATATTTTCATTGACGACATTAAATCTTCTTTAAAGTCATAATTACAGTCCATGATTTCAGCTTTCATAATATGGAAAAATGATTCCATAGGTGAGTTATCTATACAATTCCCCTTACGGGACATACTTTGAAATATCTTATTCTTCTTAAGCTCTTTTTGCCAGATATGACTTTGATACTGAGCTCCCTGATCACTATGAATTGTCGTTCTGTATGGTAAATCCTTAACTAATTGAATAACTTCTTTCAACGGTTTCATAACACAGTTCATATTTGGATGGCTGCTAATGTTATAGGATATTATTTCACCAGAAAATAAATCCATAATAGGTGAAAGATAAATACGATGATTAATATCACAATTTCCATATCTGAATTCACTGATATCAGTACAGAGCTTTTGATATGGTCTGTCAGTATTAAATCTTCGATTTAATTGATTTGATTTAAGTTTTCCAACCTGACCACGATAGGAATTATACTTACGTGTTTTTCTTGAATATGATGAAGATAGTAAATTATTCTTTTTCATTATCTTTAATACTAGTTTGTGGTTAACACGGTATCCACGATTAGTTAATTCTAAACACACTCTTCTATATCCGTAGGATTTATTTTTATCTTTAATATCCTTGATAATTTTAGCGATTTCAGCGTGCTTATCAGGCTTATTTTGGATTGATCTAATATAATAATAAGTACTTCTAGATATCCTTAATGCCTTTAGTATTAATGTTTTAGTGGTATGGTATTTCAGCCTTAGTTCGTCGATTATTTTAATAATTACTTCTGGTCTTCTTCGTCGTCTAAGGCCCTCAATTTTTTTAAGAAGTCATTCTCTATTCTCAACATTAAATTTTCTTCTTCAATCTTCTTCAATTTTTCTTTATCGGTATTAGTATTGTTTGATTCGGCTTTGTTAGTTTTCCTTTTTGTCATGGCTTTTCTTTCCCTTCGGGACAATAAACCATCAATACCTTTTTGCTCTAGTCGTTTTTCCCAAGTCCAGATAGTTGATGGAGAAGGAATATTAAAATGATAAGCTGCCTCTGGATAAGATGATTTAGTCGTTTTCATCCAGTTTAATATATATTGTTTCTCTTTGGTAGAGTATTCGATTATATTCTTTCTTTTTTTAAGACCATTTAGTCCATGTTTTTTGTAACTCTTAACCCAACATAAAACAGTATTTCTACTTTTAACTCCAAAGTTTCTAGCCACCATTTGCGATCCCATACCGTTTAGGTATGCGTTAATTACATTTAATTTATCTTCTACTTTATATTTAGACACAAAAAAACACCCCAAAGTTTTGTACAAACTTTGGGGTGCAGTGCATCGGCTAGAAAGTCTTTTTATATGTCATCATTTTGACTGAAGTTATGTTTTAACTTGGGCAGAACTAATTTATCTGAGATTTGAATAATTGGACCTAATAATAAAAATCCAACAACTGTGATGATTCCAATGGCATCAATTCGATGTAAGTATAATGAACAGATTATGATCAGAATTGCAATGACCCCCATGTCCGTAAATTGAGCTTTAATTGCACTACCATGGAAGTATTTGAACCTCAATATGTTAGTCGTATCATCATTGGGATGCATTAAAATATTAGCTCGTTGATACATAGAAATGGCAATCCCGATTAATAAGACCCCTAGCAATGATAATAATAGACTAACAACGGTATTCACTCTAGTAATCCCTAGTGCAACGTTCATGCGGTTAAAGACATCAATAAAATAACTGAAAAAGACCATATAAACAATCCCACTACCAATTCGCCATAGGTCAAAACGCCGAATTAACACTTGGTTAATAATAATATTCAAGATTCCAAACCCAAATAAGGTCCATGGAATCGCAATTCCAAATAGTAAATTAAAGTCGACCGCTACTGCTGTCCAGATACCATTTCCATTATTCGTCATAATCGTTAAACTATTGCCATAGGCATCAATAAACAACCCTAGTAACAGTGCCAAAACTCGAAAACGCATTGAATTTCGTTCATTTGCCATTAACGTCCCCCCATGTCTGATCTTTTTTATTATTATAGCAGATGCTGTCAATTATATAACAAATTACTTATAACTTATTATTTATAATATGGTTTCTAAGTGCGTGAACGATTAAAATGTGCTATTCTTATCTAGTAGTATTTCTTGAAGGGAGGCTTAAAGATGGATAAAAAGGATAAGTATACCCCGAAAAGTGCACGCTTGATCATTACATTAATCGTATTAATCATTGAGTTACTCTTAGTAATGCCAGCTATCATCACTAAGATGGCAGATGCCCTTAACGCTAGTAAGGCATCTACTACTGGTATCTGGGTATTAGTTGACCTAGCCATTATTAACTTAATTTGGTTCATTACATGGTTATGTACATACTACTTTGCTAATGACTATTTCATTGATGTATTAAAAACCCGTAACGTAAGAATGGTATTATTAATTCTAGGGGTCATTTTTACTTTAGAAACGGTCGTAAACAACAACCATGCACTAGTCGCGGTCTTTTCATTAATTGCCTATCTTTCATTATGGGCCTGGTTCGATTATGTGTTTGCCCATCCGGATGAAAGTGATCACGTAATCAAACGCACCAATCAATTCGTTCAAAATCATCGGCCAGTTAGTCGTAAGGACGTTGAAGGGATGATTGATGCAAAAATCAAATCGTTTTCTAGCGATAATAAATCAAGTTCAAAATCAGATAGTCAAACTAAAAACGATGCTAAGCAATAATTTGCTTAGCACCGTTTTTTTTATTTAATGGTCGGCCAAGTTTGGTGATCATAGGCCATTGTCCAAAACAAGTATTCATAACGGGTGGTGTTCAAAAAGATATTGGTCAATTCTTTGATCTCAAATTCATTTTTCCCAGCTGCCACTTGATTCAATAATCCAATCGTCCAATCCGTTAATGCTGTATAGTCATCATCGCTATACATTTCAACCCAATTTGCATATAACGGGTGATTAGCTCCGGGCGTACCCACTAATTGCTTACCAATCTGATTATAGCTCCACATGCATGGCAATAGCGCAACTAGAACCTTATCCAAGCCCCCACTTTGTGCGACTGATAGCATGTAATTGGTATAGCTGAGGGTCGTGGGTGTCGGCTCAGCATTCGTTAATTCTGCTTCACTAATGTCAAATTGCTGCGCGTATTGACGGTGCAATGCCATCTCAGTATTTAGCGTTTCACTTAGCAATTCAGCAAATTTGGCTTCAACGGCTAGATCATTGGCCTTTGCTGCTCCTAATGCAAATAACTTTGCATAATCGATTAAATATAAATAATCCTGGACCATATAAAACTTAAACTTACTAACCGGTAATGTGCCAGCTGCTAGCTCTTTGACAAACGGGTGGTTATGATTAGCTTGCCAGACTGGTTTTAATTCTGTTATCAATTGGTCACTAAATTGCATTAATCTGATTCTCCTCGCTTGGTATTAAGCCATTCGAACATGAATTGCATTAATACCTTCGTATATTCAATTAAATCATCAACTTGAATCGATTCATCAACGGAATGGGCTTCATCAATCGTCCCTGGACCGTAAATAGCAGCTGGGATGTTAGCATTGCCAAACCAACCACCATCAGTAACACTTGGTGAAACATCCACGATTGGCTTTTGACCTGTCACTTGATAGTGGGCAGTATCTAAAAGCTTAACTGGTCGTGAAGATGAATCTAAATCCAGTGCTGGAAAGACTTCACCGCGCTCCTCTACCATTGATTTACCGCCCCACTTATAAATTGGTAAATGATCCTTAAGCCATGGATCAGCCATCGCAACGTTATTAATATGCGTTTCAACCTCTTTAATTACCGCATGGTAATCTTCATTCGGATAAAAGTGTACTGTTACCCATAGTCGACATTCATCTGCGATAAAAGCAGCATTTCGTCCACCTTCAATCACCGCTGGATTAATCGTATCAGAACCAGGGGCTACGCCAGGGTAACTCTTATTAACTGCCCAATCCCGCTCTAAATCGTTCAATCCACTGATGACCTTCATCATCTTTTCAATGGCACTAGCTACTCTTAAATGACCGCCTGCATTCATCATTTGGCGCCTAGTGGCATCATGAAATGTCTGGTCACTTTTGATTGTAATCCATCCCGTGATCACGCCACCTTGCCCTTGAATGTGAAAGTCACTAATGTCACCAACAATGGCAAAGTCAGCATGATGACCACGTTCAATTGCAGCGCGTGTCCCAGCTTCACCACTTTCTTCACCAATCACTGATTCAAATTTTAGTTCACCGGGTAGTGCAACTTGAGCATCATGCAATAATTGAAAGGCCATTAACATCGCTGCTAATGCGCCCTTCATATCTGCAACGCCACGGCCATAAGCACGCCCAGCCTTAACTAACATTTTAAATGGATCAGAATGCCACTTTTCATCTGGTTGTATTGACGCAACATCCATATGCCCATTTAGAATTAGACTTTGATATCGCTCACTATTGGCATTGGTTTTTGTCCCAACAACGATTGAATCATGGGGATATAAATCCCATTGGTCAATATCAAACCCTAGTTGTTTTAAATAATTGACCACGAACGACTGGGCATTATCAGTATTACGGCCAGGAGGGGCTGGTGTGGGAAATGCCACTAGCTGACTTAATAGTGTTAATAATTGATCTTTGTGGTTATCAACATCATCAATAACTGCTTGAATTTCTTTTTTCATTACTATATAAATTGCTCCTTTTAATCACAAAAAGGGTCCTTCGCAAAGAAGGGCCCTTCATTATCATAATCATAGTAATGATCGATCAACTGTCCACTTCCTTGCGCTGGTCCTAACCAGATTCAAGTTCCAAGGGTCTAATTCTCAGCTAATTAAAGCTCCCCTAGTGATTATTTAATTATATTTACAATCGTCATTATAATTTATTCAATCAATTAACGCAAATTAAAAAGCAGAACTGGTCAGTTCTGCTTTAATGATTATTCTCAGGCATGGTTGCGCCGTCTTAAGTATTTAACTAATAACATGATCATTCCAATTATAAATGGAACAAAGTAATAGCAAATCCGATAGATCAATGCCCAAATCACAATGATATCAGCAGAAATGCCTGCCTTTTCTAGCCCAAAGGTCAATGCGACTTCAAATGATCCAATTCCACCTGGAATTAGTGACATTGCTCCTACAATTCCAGCGAAGATCAAGCCAAGGTATGCAGCTCTTACATCAAAGTGAATGTGCATAAAAAAGCCAATACTAATGAAAAATGCTAAACAACAAACCCATTCCAATGTTGAACCAATCAACAAATGAAATAAATCACGTCGATTTAATGTATCATTCTTAGCTACGAACGGTACCAGTAAATACAATGGAAATAATAAACAAACCGTTTTAATCCAAATTGGCTCAGCGCCAAACCGATCAATGTTTAACAAAATCGCAGCAATATCATTAACGACTAATCCGGTCATCGTGAACAACGCAATTTGCGTCACGATCTTAGCCGTTTCTTTATTATTTTCATTAACGTTCCCGAATAGAAAAATACGTAAACTAGCTCCGACTAACCCACCAGAGCCACCAATATTAGTGAATGTATTGATCACATAACTACTAGTGATCAACTCTGGCATTGAGATGTCCATTTTAGCTTTACGAGTATAGGTAAAGTCATAGATCATCATTGGTACAATGGCTAATGCGCCTAATATAAGTAAGGCAACAAAACTACCCGCCGATAGTAAATGACTGGCACGAACTAATTTATGCCAAGAAATTTGCTCAATGATCGAATGAATTGAATATACAACGAACGCTAAAATCAATACAACGTAAATTCGCTTAATAATATTAGAGTATTTAGAAAACGAATCAGCAATCTTATCAATTATTTTGATAGTTATCACCACTTCCTATAATTCCTGACGATTTAGTTCAACTAGGCGATCATAAAACGCTGGCACCCGTTTAGGTAGATTAATGATTTGATGTTCATTATCTAAAAAGCAGTGTTCACTACTAGCCTTGCAAACTAGTTGATCATCAACAGTCATTATATATTTCAAAACTAAGCGATATTTACTAACTTTAGCAACACTCGTCTCGATTTTAATTAAATCGGGAAATGTAGTTGTCTTCTTGTACTCAGCCGTTACTTTAGTGACTGGCGAAATCATCGAATTGGCTTCAAATTGATCATACGCCCAACCAATTTGTTCTAAGTAGTCGCTACGCGCTTCTTCCATGAACCGAATGTAATTCGTGTGACTAGTAATCTGCATCTTATCAGTTTCATAATACTGAACTTTGTGATAATAGGGTTTCATCATTCAATATCCTCTTCTCTTAAATTGTTCCATTGGTAATTTTACCATAAACGTTGCTATAATATTTATAAATCCGATTAAAAGGAGCAGTCCGTTATGAATCAAAAAGATGAAGCTAAATTAAAATCGTATTTGCAACAGGATTTTGAATCGATGGATTCCAAAACTGCATCCCAATCAATTCAAAAGACACTCGATCTAATCAATGCCTTGCAATGGGAATCTGATCGAGTGGATCCCAATGTATACGATGACCTTACTAATCGATACTGTGATCACGATTCGAGTATCGAACGTCTTAAGTTATTAGCTAACGTCAACGACCAAGATGCATTTACCCTTAGTATCATTGACCAACTTAAGGATTATATCGACGACCACCCCGCTGTAAACCAACTATACGCCATTACATTGGATCATAATGAACGACCATTAAATGATACTGAATTACAGGATTTAGTTAAACAACATGCCTTAAGTATTCGGCCCGTAAATGGTCTCGATGCCAAACGGGTTGCACATCAACTTAAATTAATGGTTCGGGATGCTCATATCTAAATAAAAAAGACTAACGATAAAATCGTTAGTCTTTTTGGTATGAGTCGGGCCAGGATTGAACTAACATCTTCTCGGAAAAGGACCGAGTGCTCTGCTTGAGCTACCGACTCGAAAGATTACTTTTATATAGTACCAAACCAATCGGTAAATTGCAACCACCTATTTTAAATATTTCAAAATTTCTTGCGGTGTTTTAAAGTCATACTTAGCAGAACCGTTTTTAAGGGCATCATCAATATTGCCCCAACCAGCTAATCCAAAGTCAACTTTAGCATTTTCAGCACATCCCTCATCGGTAAACGCATCCCCAATATACAATGTTTTCTTACGATCTACACCCATATGATCGATTGCATATAATAACGGTTCCGGGGCTGGCTTATGGTATGGTAATAAATCAGACGTTACCGTTACCCACATTTGATTCATAAAGCTAAAGTGATTTTTTAAATCAGCAATATCATTACTACTGCCGGAAGTTACGATTCCTAACCCAACGTTTTGATGGTCAACTTTAACTTGTTTAAAGAACTCATTCAAACCATGATATAAACTAGGCGCTTGATTTAATTGAGCTGCAGCAATCGTGTAGTCAATGGCGACCTGATTACTAAATTGAATTGGAATCTTCAAGCGCTTTAGTGTCTGATCAGGCGTTAGTGGAAAAGTATCTTTTAATTCAGTCTCTGATATTTGTTCGATCCCATACTTAGGCATAATTTGCTTCATAATTGATGAATAACGTGGAAAACTATCGATTAAAGTCCCGTCAACATCAAAAATAACTGCATCATATTTCATTGTGATTCTCCTATTCTATATTTCTTAAACATAATTATAACAAATCAGATTTGATTAGTAGTGCATTTTATTTATACAAAACATAAAAAGATGTTAAAATATGCGATATGAATAATATCATTTACTAATAGGAGGTATTTGACAATGGAAAGTAAGAATAAAATTCAAGCAAGCGTCGCATTACTAAAAGTTTTAGAATCATGGGGCGTTAAAGATGTGTATGGTTATCCTGGTGGATCAATCAACTCATTACTAAGTGGGCTACAAATTGAACAAAAGAACATTAACTTTATTCAAGTTCGTCATGAACAAGTTGCTGCATTAACTGCAGCTGCTCACGCTAAACTAACTGGTAAGATTGGTGTGGCCTTTGGTTCAGCCGGTCCTGGGGCGGTTAACCTTTTAAACGGTTTATACGATGCTAAGGCTGACCACGCACCAGTGTTAGCATTAGTAGGTCAGGTTCCAAGTACTAATATGAACTATGACTACTTCCAAGAAATGCCAGAAACCCCTATTTTTAGAGATGTTGCATGTTATGATCGAATTGTAATGACCCCTGAAAGCCTTCCTCACGTTGTAGATGAAGCGATTAAGGCCGCATACAAAAATAATGGAGTCGCAGTAGTCGTTATTCCAAATGAATTTGGCTATGAATCCATTCCAGAAAAGAAATATACCACCGCAACCTTAAGTGATAACAAAACTGCTCCTCAACCACAAGCAACTGATTCAGAAGTAGATAAATTCTTAGCAATGGTCAAATCAGCTAAGCGACCAGTTTTTCACGTTGGGCGTGGAATTCATGATGGTGGCGAAAAAATTGTTGAACTATCTAAGAAGTTGCAAATTCCAATTATTATTGATGGACTAGCCAATGGATTAGTTCCTAATGATTACGAAGGATTCCTAGGAACTGCTAATCGAGCTGCTTCTAAGGCTGCCGACGAAATCATGTCAGTTTCAGACTTAGTGATCGCTATTGGTGGTGATTTCCCATTTGCCAATACCTACTATGCTAGTCACCCATTCTCATACGTCCAAGTTGATAATGACCGAAGTAAATTAGGTCGTCACCATACTTTAGATTTAGGAATTTGGGCCGATGCTACTCAATTTGTCGAAAAAGCAATCGAACGCAGCACTAAGGTAGCTGAAACGAACTACTTTAAGGCTGCCGTTGCTGATATGCAAAATTGGGAAGCATATCTAGATCACATGAAGAAATCAGAAAATAATCCATTATTACCAGGACAAGTATACAATGCAATTAATGAAGTTGCTGATCCTGACGCTTCTTACTCCATTGACGTTGGTGATAATATCATTAACTCATTTAGATACCTCAACTTTACGAAGGAAAATAAGTGGGTCATTTCAGCCCTCTTTGCTACGATGGGAAGTGGTCTTCCTGGTGCAATGGCTGCTAAACGAGCTTATCCAGATAAACAAACATGGAACATTACTGGTGATGGTGCTCAAGCAATGGTCTTACAAGATTTAGCTACCATTGTTAAATACAACATCCCCGTAATTACCGTGGTGACTTCTAATCTTAACCTAAGCTTCATTCAAGGTGAACAAGAAGATGCCCCAATGCAAATCTTCGGATTAGATTTACAATCCATTGACTACGCAACCGTTGCTAAAGGATTTGGCATCGAAGCTGCAACCGTTAACAAATTCTCTGAATTAAAACCAGCAATTGAAAAGGCCGCTGCTGCAGCCGCTGCTGGCAAACCATTCCTGGTTGATGTCCGCATTAGTGATAAACGTGGCTTACCAGTTGAAGACCTTCAATTAAGCATTATTAATGGTAAGTTAGATGAATCAGTTAGTCCTAAATTCTTAGACGATAAACCAGCTGATGTTCACTACACACCAAAAGAATTATTTAAGATGTTCGACGGTGAAGGGTTAAAGACGCTTCCAGAATTATTTGACGAATATAATGTAGAATTATAATCATTGATAAAATCGCCTCTATATATTATAGAAGCGTTTTTATTTTTGTACTTTAGTTAATGTAAAAATAAACTAATAAATACAAATCATATTAATACTAAATAAACATTAATCGTGATAAACTAAAGGTGCGAAAAAGAAATGATGTCCATCATCTCAATCAAAAAAACGACTGTTCGAATGAACGGTCGTTTTCGCGTTATATCACTATTTAACTTCGTTAACTGGTGTATTTGGTTTCTTGCCATCAAACACTGCTAAGATGTTATCCAATGCCGTATGCGACATTGCATTCCATGCCTCTACTGAATTACCTGCACAGTGAGGAGTCATAAAGACATTATCTAATTTACGAATGGGGCTGTCCATTGGTAATGGTTCCTTATCGTAAACATCTAGCCCAGCTCCTGCAATATGATGATTCTTAAGCGCATCGACCATATCATCTTGATTAACCAATGGACCACGTCCTAAGTTGATCAAATAAGCTGATTCTTTCATCATATCAAATTCTTTTTTAGCAACACTACCAATCGTGCCTTGCACGGCTGGTAAGTGAAGAGTTACATAGTCTGATTCTTTAAATAGTTGATTCCAATCAACCATCTTACCGTATTTAGTATCACGTGGGGTCCGATTATAGATTAAGACGTTCATTCCGAAGCCAGATGCCATTTTAGCCACTTCATGCCCAATGTTACCATAACCAACAATTCCTAACGTTTTCCCACTAATTTGGGAAGCCATTTGTTGTTCACCGTAGGAACTGTCGCCCTCACGCATCTTTTTAGAAATAGTATAAAGATGCTTAGATAAAATTAGCATTTGGGCGAGAACATTTTCAGCGACTTCAACGGCATTGCCACCAGGTGTGTTAGTAACCCAAACGCCATTTTCAGCTGCTGTTTTGGGATCAACATTATCATAGCCCACCCCTTGGCGTGCTAACACTTTTAAATTAGGCATCTTAGCATACATGGAATTAGGAAATGGGTCCGCCATTAAAATGATTCCATCAACATCGCTAGCTTTTTGTAAAATTAAGTCAGCGTCTTGACCATCAACTACTACTGGTTCAATCCCCTTATCTTTAATTTCTTGCCCCACAAAACGTTCAATTGCTGGGGTAATTAGAATTTTCTTAGTCATAATCATCATCCTTTCAATATTTAAAGTATAGTAATTAGCATCTGTAAAGTACAGTATAACGGCTTAAATCAAACTTTAATCGACCACATTTGAAATTGGTCCGGTCTAATTTTAAATATAAACCGGGTTAATGTTTGAAATTTAACTTTGAATAGGCTATACTAGATAAATAATTTAAAGCTTGTACATATTAATTTATGTAAGGAGGAAAACATATGACTGAATATAACGAATTAAAAAATAACATTAATACTAATATCCACCCAGACGAATATATTGACCACGCAATTGAATATACAAATCAATTTCAAGTCGATCACCATGGCATTTTAAACATTAACTACTTAACTGAAATTAATAATCATTATGCCACCCCTGAACAATTGACCCGTTTATTTGATCAAATAAACGTACCAATTCGGTTCAAACAACCTAATTTACACCATTACTACAAATTAGTATTAAACGGAAGTACGGACCCAATTAATATTGAATCAATTACTAAGGATGATGTTAATAACATTCATGTTGTCCCAGTTAGTGATAGTGACAAGTCAATTGTATTTGGCATTATTGATGATATGGTCGAAGAATACTTAGACGAAACTGATTCAGTTCATCTATAATATAAAAATATAAAAACTGGCTAGCAAATTTACTAACCAGTTTTTATATGGATTAAAAAATAGAGCCGGCAGATGCATCAGCATCTACCGGCTCTATTTAGTTGATTGAAATTACTTTAATGCGTCAACGATAGCCTTGTTAAAGTAATCAAGGTCATCAGGAGTCCGACTAGTAATTAAGTTATGCTTTTCATCAATAACTAATGGTTCGTCCTTAACGTTACCACCAGCGTAGTATAGATCTGGCATTACAGTTACGTAAGAAGTTAATGTCAATTCACTAACTAAACCAGTTTGAATAAATAATTGAGGACCGTGGCAAATTGCAAAGACAGGCTTGCCGCTTAACAAGAACTTCTTAGCAAAGTTAACATAACGATCATCTGCTCTTAATTGGTCAGGTGAGAATCCACCAGGAACTAATAATGCATCATAATCTTCAATTTTAGCATCATCGATGGACTTGTTAACAGTTTGCTTGTCACCATGCTTACCTTCAATAGTACCATTAGCTTCGTTTTCAATGATATCTACTTGGTTTCCAGCATCTTCTAATGCCTTCTTTGGTGATGTAAGTTCAACGTCTTCGTACATACTAGTAACAATTGCAGCAACTTTACTCATAAAAAAATCCTCCTAAAAGTTTATTTTATAATTTTTAATACTTGGTCTAAATCCATTCGAGAAGCATTGATCCGATTAATCGGATGATCTGCATCTGCATAGCCTAAACCAATGCCGACTACAAATTTACGATCATCATTTACTGATAAATTTTTACGTAAACGGTCGGGATACTTAACAAATTCAAATGCAGGAATTGAATCAATTCCCATCCCCTGAGCAGCAACCATAATCGCTTCACCCATTGCACCCAAGTCATATAATGACCATGGAGTGTAATTACTGGATAATGTCAAATATGCAACTGCCGGTGCACCGAATAACTCATCCGATTGAGCACCCTTCATCTGATTCCATTTATCTGTACCAAAAATCTTGGGACCAGAAGCCCCGCGGGTCGTCATGTTAACCTGCGATTCTTCATCCCAATCACGAATTGGGATGAACGGAACGTCAGAATGAGTATGCACATCAGGATCATCGTTTAATTGATGGTGCTCTGAACGCATCTGGTCTAACTTATCGCCAGTAGCAATAATAATCCGACCAGGTTGAGAATCAATCCAGGATGGAGCCTTCTGAGCAGTTTGAACAATTTCTTTTAATTGGTCATCACTCAATGGGGTTGATTTAAATGCTCGAATCGCACGACGATTTAAAATCGCTTCTTTTGCATTAATCTTTACCATCCTCCCTTCATATTGAACATCTTAAAATTAACACAGCTAACTTCTATTTACAAAATATTTGCTCATATATGTGAATATCTTCTAATGATAAACGGGCATTTTTAATTTACCATCCGCTTCTTTGAAGCCTACTCGTTCGTACATATTAAGTAATGATTCATCGAACGGCTTATCAACTTGAACCATTTCACACTCAAAAAAGCGGCTACCAGCTTCTAAGACCCGATAAACCATTGATTCTGAATTGACTTGATCATTAAATCGAAACCGATCGAATGCTAAATCACCATCTAATTCATACACTCGCACATAGGCAATGATTCCGTGGTCATCAGTTGCCCAAATATGATAAGCTTTTCGATCAGCTGGATTATTACCATTAACATTCATAAACTTTTGAATGCTTTGGTTTTCAGTTAACGTTAACTCGTTGAAAGGTTTTATAGCCCATTGAATCATGGTTATCACTCCTATCGTATATATCTACTATCATATAATATTTAGCCCTAAAATAAAAATTTGTTTTAATTTGATTAAATTTTAGATAAGATAGTAAGTGCTGATAAAACTTTAGAAGGGATTTTTATATGGACCGTAAAACACTTTTCACTATCTTAGCAGTCGCAATTGTATCCTTCTTAGGAACCGTTGATATGAGTATTGTCAACACTGCACTGCCACAGATTTCAAATGATTTATCCATTCCAATGAATCAGGCCGAATGGATATCATCCGCATATTTAATTTTGATTTGCATGTCCTTAATCTTATTCGGTAAATTAGGTGATCAAATCAATAAGGTCACCATTTTTCAACTAGGGACCCTGATTTTTACCGTTAGCTCACTCTTGTGTGGGATTAGTACTAACTTAGTGATCTTATTAATCGCGCGATGCTTACAGGGGTTGGGCGCATCAATGACCATGGCGACTAACCTGGGAATCATTACTGAATCAGTGGCTTTTAATCTGCGGGGCCGTGCATTAGGAATCAATACTACGATCGGCCAATTAGGTTACATTGCCGGTCCTGCCGTTGCGGGACTCATTTTATCAATTGCTAATTGGAATTGGATCTTTCTATTTAACGTTCCAATTGGAATCGCAGCCTGGCTGTTTGGCCACTTTGTCTATCCCAAACCCAACCATGATCAACATCGTAAGATTAAAATTGACTGGCCTGGATTCATTATTTTGGCGATGGCCATCTTAATATTTTTCTTAGCCATTTTCGTGGGGCAAGAAATTGGGTTTACAAAACCGATTATAGTTAGTGGCTTCATTATCACTGCTGGTTTAATTGCTATCTTTATCGGAATTGAAACCCACGTAAGTGAACCCATTCTTGATCTAAAACTGTTTAAGAACGTTGGTTTTTCCATTAGCATCATTGCCCTAATGTTTATGTACATCATCATTTATTTTAACAACGTCTTACTTCCGTTCTATATTCAAAATACACTTAAATATTCACCCTCGGCAATGGGACTTATTATGAGCATCTTACCAATTGTGAATGTATTTACAGCCTATTTAGGCGGAGTCTTATGTGATAAATATGGTGCTGTGCATATGTCGATTCGGGCTTCCATCATTTTCGTCATTGCTGAAGTGATTTTTGCTACGATCAACCCAAATTGGTCAATTATAGTGTTGCTGATTGGATTTGTCTTCTTTGCAACCGCCAATGGCCTGTTCCAAAACAATCCAATGGTAATGGAACATGCACCTAAAGAACAACAAGGAATTGCTGGTTCAATTCTAGCGTTAAGCCGTAACATTGGGTTTGCAGTTGGATTATCATTAGCCACTTCGATCTTATACTCTGGAATGAGTATTAAAGCTGGACACACAGTTACTACTTATCCATTTGGACACGACGATTGGTTCGTGTTTGGAATGCATTTTAATTACTGGATTGCGGCAATCTTAATGGGATCCGTTACGATTATGTTACTATGGCTGCTAAAGCATAAACCTACTACCAAATAAAAAATCGTTTAGAACTGAAGTAGTTCTAAACGATTTTTTATTTAATCTGGTAAATTAAAGTTACTGTCTGATACCTGATTGCCATCATAAATGATGGTAGGAACACTTGGTGCACCTAATTCTTCAATATTATGTTTTACATTAGCCAAAAATTCATCAGAATTAACCCGTTTAACATCAAAATGACTAGTAATATAATCTTCAGCATCCGCCTTTGGTAGTCGATGCCATTCCGGTTGATTATCAAAAGCCGCTTTTACAAACTTAATTGCTGCTTCAGGATTAGCATAATCGATAAATTCATGAGCTAAGTTACCATCTTGTAAATCTAACTTATCTTTGTCCAAGAATTTAAAGTGAGCTAATAAGTGGCCCGCCTTTACTTCTTGGGTTAATTTATCAAAATTATTTTCAAACCACTTATGACAAAATGGACAAGCTAAATTAGTAATAACAGTTACTTCATGCGGAGCATTAGCATCCCCAAAATTTAACGTTGTTTGATCAGATAAATCTAAACTCATAATCTCAACTCCTAATTAATATGATGGTTTAATACTAACACAATTATTAATCTTCGGCAGTCTTTAGCCCTCTGATTCGAACATAGATAATGCTAATGATTAATCCAGCTAATAAGAATGGAATAAAGTCAAGTCCTTCGTTATAAAGTGGAATTGTTTTCAATGCCCAACTATCAATTGCATTAATGGTTGGTAGTTTAGCAAAAACAGGTGGTAAGTTATGAATAAAGTCTAAAATAGCTGGAATTAAAGTAAAGATAACCGTAGTCCGATAAATCGTTTGGTTCTTTCCAATCCAACGATTTAATAGCCCTAATATAATAACGGCAATTGCAATTGGATAAATGAAATTAAGTAGTGGTGATGAATATAAGATAATTTGGGTCAACCCGAAATTAGCAATAATAAATGATCCAATCGTTGCAATCGTTAAGAAGAAACGGTATCCCAATTTAGGGAAGCGGTTTCCCCAATCTTGAGCTAGTGAAGTAATCAATCCGATTTCAGTCGTGATACAAGCTAGGAACGTTAAAGCTGCTAATAAACCAGCTCCCGCCAATCCAGTATAATGATTCATAATTTGAGTAAATGCAGTTCCACCATCGGCAGAAGGTTTTAAGTAGGATAAACTAGTAGCACCTAATGCAATTAAGAAAATGTAAATCAAACCTTCAAATGACATGGTCAATGCACCAACTTTAGCAACTGCCTTGGAACGACTAAGCTTGTCATCCAACCCAAATTGCTTTAATGCAGCAATAATGGTAACTCCAAATCCGAGTCCAGCAACTGCATCCATGGTGTTATAACCTTCTAAGAATCCATTGATCATGTTAGAACCGCTGGTTCCTGCTGGTGCTAGTAATGAAATATGTTGTAAATCACCCTTGATAAAGAATGCGATTACGAAAACTGAGGCTAAAATAATAACAAAGATTGGATTCAAAATTTTACCAACGTATTCCGTAATCTTAGTTTGATTAAATGCTAGGATATATGATAATCCAAAGAAGAAAATGGAAAAGATGAATAAACTAATTTGAGCATTCGCCTTAGGAATGAACGGTTGAATTCCCATTGAAAATGTAACCGTTGCTGTTCTTGGGGATGCAATCAATACCCCTAATGACAAGTGAACAATTGCTAAAAAGATTAATGCAAAATAGTAACCAACTGGCTTACCCAAATCGTATAAACTATTACTTTCGGTATAGCTAATTGCTAAAATTGATAATAACGGCAAAATAATTGCAGAAATTAAAAATCCAATTGCGGCTGGTAACCAACTGTGGTTACTAATTTGCCCTAAGTGAATTGGGAAAATTAAATTCCCTGCTCCAAAAAATAAACCAAATAGTAACGAAGCAAGAATTAAATACTGTTTGGCACTTAACTTATCTGTTTTCATTCTGAAAACCCCCTAAAAATATTTTAAACCAAAAAAAACGTCCTTAGCATTATCTGCTAAGGACGCCGAGACGTGGTACCACCTTTATTCCCCACCACTTCACAATGATGGGCTCCAAAAGTACTGCCCAATCATTAATTAGGCAAGACTTCATTGCTGTAATGGGCGCACTCCCAATAACCACTAGTTAATTCATGGTTATGACTTGTAGATTACTTTCACATTAGTTCCAAATTCCCTCTCGCACTAAACAGGGTTCGCTTAATTCATCCGAAATGATACTCTTCTACGCATCGTCTTTTAATCGGTTTTTAATTATTATTTATTATTATATTTATTTTTATGTCGTTGTCAATAAAAAATTTATCATTATCTAATCGTTACATGTATATATGTGCTACAATTAGGTAATAATATATTAAATTTAGGTGATGAAGTATGAAAAGTAAAGTTGAAAAATGTCTAGTAGATAATAAGGAGTATCTCTCTAATGAGGGGCGATTATTAAAAGATTTAGACTCCACAATTTGTGGTCATATCAAACATGATTACACTAAATCTAGTGATGACGATTTTATTTGTAATCAACATCTTTTAAAGTACCAAGTAGACATGGTCAATCAATTAATTCGCGATGATGAACACCGTAATCAAAAAATTGATCGGAAGTTAACTCGTACGTTGCGCGATGATGATTACAAGATCAAAGATATTAATGAGGCCCTCAATAGTAGTGAAACCTTTGGTCAAAAGGTTGCTGACCAAGTTGCTCGATTTGGGGGAAGCTGGAGCTTCATTTTAACATTCGTTATCTTCCTACTCCTTTGGATGATCATTAATACATTACACTTGTTTGGCGCTCATTTTGACCCATATCCATTTATTTTACTTAACTTGGCATTGAGCTGTATCTCAGCAATCCAGGCACCAATTATCATGATGAGTCAAAATCGTTCGACCCATCGTGATCGGCTAGATGCTGACAACGATTACCATGTTAACTTAAAGTCTGAAAGTGAACTTAGAATTTTGCATGCTAAGTTGGATCAATTGAACCAAAATCAAATGCCCCACAGTTTTGAAATTGAAAAATTACAACTTGAAATTCTTGGTGAAATTAGAAGTGAACTAGATATCATTCATAATGAACGAATTGAACTATTAAACGAAGAAAAGAAACAAAATGAATTAATTAGTCAAAAAATCAGTCAAAATAAGACTGACGCAGACGATAAGCAAAAATAATTTTCCAATCAAACTAGATATTAGGCATTGTCGTCAAAATGCTTAATATCTAGTTTTAATATTGGTATATATAACAAGGAGACCTATGCAAAATAATAATTCAGCAGCTGAGATCATCAAACAAATTGGTAAAATGCTCAATCAAGATGGTACTAATGATAATGAAAAGCAGTGGATGATTAAACAATTAACTGATCACATAACCGTTCAAGATCAATTAAAGCAATTAACCACTAAGGACATTCATACAATTTCAATCGTCAACCGGCAAACAACAGTCCATGTTAAATCATTACCTAAGTTAACTAATTTTTCACAACCAACTATTTCCAGAATAATCACTAAGCTAGCCCAACAGCAATTATTAGAAAAATTTCGAACAACGAAAAATGACAAGGAAATTTTAGTGCGACTTACTAGCGCAGGCCGTGAAATTGCCAATGTTCATCAACAATTAGAACAGCACTTACACGAGCAAGTTAGTGCCATTTTAAGTCAGTACCCAGCTGCTGAAATTGATGATTTTATTAATATTATTACTCAAATTGCTCAAATTAAACCATAAAAAAACCGCTCACCATTAAAATGATGAGCGGTTTTTTACCACTTTTTGCCAGTAATGGTAAACGATGGCCACCATGGTCCTGACCACCAACCACGCCAACCGTTATTTTGAACCATTAGGTTAGTAAAACCAGATTGTCGTAAAAAGACTCGATATCGCTCCACACCGAATCCCTTAACGATAATTCTAATGTTTCCGTTGGGCTTAGTTACCCTTGCAGCTTCTTGCATTGCTTTTACCTGTTTTAAACGAGGCTTAATCTCTTGAAACGCATAGTTAACTATTACCACATCAAACTCACCGTTACTGTATGGCAATGCAGACAAATCATCATTCGCAATTTCAACTTCAGCACGGTTGCCTAACGCAGTTATCTCACGGCTTAATGGTGAAATATCATAAGCATTTATAATTAACACCCGCTGCTTACTGATCTTGGTTAATGCTTGCTTAAAGATGGTGTAATTGCCCCACCAAAATGCATTCCAATATCCAATCGCGCTCAATAGGAGCAAGATGCCAACCAGTCTAAGAAATAAATTGTTATTCGCAATATAATAAGTCACTAGGCTCAGTGTAAATAAAACAACTGTAGGCGTTGGAACTTGAATGCTAAGGTGGAAATTAAAATGTGACTTATGTCTATGTGTTCTAGTCGTTCTTGGCATTTAAAGCTAACCCCTAATTCTAAAGTAACTTTTCATTTGCTAATAGATAATGATGTACCCAATCAAAGCCATCGATCATCTTTAAAATTCCTTCAACGACCCCTGCTTCGCTAAATTGATCCTCATATTTAGTTGCCACGTTTAGCTCACTCACTTCAATCCCAAATTCGGTACTAAGGGTTTCCTTAGCGAACGTTAGCTTTTGTAAATCATTACTTAATTTATCAAAATTAATAGTATTTAAAAATTCAACATCCTTAAACGTAAATACGCTCTCATCATCGTCATCGCTACCAACATTAATTGAGCATTCTTCATATTCCACTTTAAAGTGTGGCATTTCAGGATTAAAGATATTCATTGAATCATCCGTCACGCGCACAGCGCTATGTATTTCCTTACTATCGTTTAACATGGCTTTAATTCGGTTCAAATCGAAATCAATTTTCATCATAGGTTCCCCCTCATCTAGTTATCTTTATCATAGCACGAATTATATTCTAAATGAAAATAAATAAAAAAGTCCGCAAACTGCGAACTTTTTACTCATAAGCTATTATAATATGGTATAATACAACCATCTTGGTTTGTCTAGATTTAACTAATCACTAATGTATAGTTAAGAACTTAATTAAATACCCCCAAAAGCAATTTAATTGATTTAAACAGGCATAATCAAGAACTCAATTACTAATCACCATTGCCCTGGTGATTAGTTTTTTTATAACTTAAATCATCATAGTTATATATAACCATACTTTGATATATTTTGCAAGCAAAACTAGTCAATTTGTTCTTCAATATGATTATGCAACACTTTTAATAGTTCTTTCACGTGTTCATCAGTTAATTGATAAACCTTTTCTTTACCATTTTGTTGACTCTTAATCAATTGGGCATCAAATAAAATTCTTAAGTGTCTAGAGACCGCTGGTTGAGAAATATTAACTTGATTAACTAAATTAGTAACATTACTCTTTCCTTGCTCAGATAGATAATATAAAATTTGAATCCGAATCGGATGATTTAAGGCCCGAATGATTCGATATAATTTTTGATTATAATCATTATCCATTTTAGAACCTTCTTTCAATAACCAAACTTATTCATTCTATTTTATCACACAAACAAAAAAACAGCTGAATAATCAGCTGTTTTTTTGTTTATTTTTGATTCATTTTGGAATTACGCAACCCGTATAGGAAGTAAATTAAGATTCCAATTGCGAACCAACCTAACATTAATAATTTAGCATCAATACTTAAATTGTAAAAGATAAATCCTGAGAAAGCAGCAGATGCGAATGGTAATACTGGATATAGCGGCATCTTGAACTTAGGCATTGGTAAGTCCTTGCCTTCCCGAGGCCGCAATGCATAAATGGATAATGATACCATGATAAATGCAATTAAAGTCCCTGCTGATACTAAGTTAGATAGGAACGTAAATGGAAATACTGAAGCTACCAACACAGCAGCAACTGTAACTACAGTTAATGCATTATTTGGTAAGTGGTGTTTATTAACCTTACCCAAGAATGATGGTAATAATCCATCCCGACCAAATGAGTAGATCAATCTAGAGCTAGCCAAGTGAATTCCAATCAGTGCCGCGAACATCCCTACAATGGCAACGATTGAAAGTAAGTTAGCAGTTAAGTAGTGCCCCGCTTTTCGTAACGCCCAAGCAGCTGGTTCAGCATTATTAGCATAAACGTTGTACTTAAACATTCCAACTAATACTAATGAAACTAAAACGAAGAACGCAGTTCCAATTAGTAGGGTTCCAATGATCCCAATTGGCATATTTTTACCAGGATTCTTAGTTTCTGCGGTGTTCGCAGCAATTGCATCAAATCCAACGTATGCTAAGAAGATCTGAGCCGCTCCTGCCATCACTCCTTGGAACCCACCAAAAGAAGTACCAGGTTGATGAGCCGGAATAAATGGCACATAGTTAGAAGGATGAATAGCGGTAAAGCCAACTACAATGAATAATACTACCACCAATACCTTGATGACCACGATGGCATTTTCAACCTGACTAACCTTATCAACTCCTCTGGAAAGTAACAGACCAACTACGATAACCGCAAAAGCAGCAAATAAGTCAACAACCCCGCCAGTCTTAGGATTGAATCCACTGGTAATGGCCGTTGGAATTTTCATGCCCATACTATTTAAGAATCCTTGAACGTAAGCCGACCACCCAGATGCCACAAAGGCAACTGAAATAAAGTATTCGGCTAATAATGCCCATCCAGTTAACCAACCAAAGAATTCACCGAATAGCACGTTAATCCATGAAAATGCAGAACCAGCAAATGGTAATACTGATGATGCTTCAGCATAAGCAAATGCTGAAAGTCCGGCCCCAATCACACCGATAATAAACGATAGCGCCACCGCTGGACCAGAATGATCAGCCGCAACAATTCCAGGTAGGGTAAAAATAGCTGCTCCGACCACCATTCCAACCCCAAGACCAAGTAAATCCTTGGCGCCTAGAGATGGTTCCAGCTTAGAATCATGTGATTCATAAAAACTTGGATCCTGCTTCTTAAACAAACGCTTAAATAGATTTCCCAAATGTAACACTCCTTAATTAAGCGAGCTAATAAAAAAGCACCCCTATTCAAAAGAATAAGGGTGCTTTAACACGGTACCACCTTAATTGTTAACTAAAGAAGCTAGCTAACCACTTCACGTACAAATAATACGCTAACACTGTAATGGGTGTACCCAACACACGTTACTAAATTTCGGTGTGTAACTCCAAAGTGATTTTCAGATTTATTTTAACTGCTTCCTTTCACCAAACGAAGCTCGCTTATTAGTTAAATCAAAACCTTACTGGCCTTTGTCAATGTTTTATTAGAATTCGCAATTTATTTTGTAACTAAATTATAATGATAACTTTATTTAAAGTCAAGCTTTTTTTAAATAACTACCATTGCCCGGCTACCACGCTTAGTCGTGTGCCAAATTTGTAAGAAGTCACTAGTAGATGTCCAGAAGACCTTGTTTTTTGAGTTCTGTCTCATGTATGGGTCAGCAATTAAGAATTTACCGTTCTTGTACCCTAGAATTACTAAAACATGATCAGACTTGGAGTTAACAATCATTCTCCATGAACCTTCAAACACAACTGGATTACCCCGCTTAACATTGTAAATAATATTACTTAAGCTAGTATTAGTAATGTCCTTGGAACCACTAGCGTAGTTTCTAGCGAACTTAGCTAGGGCATTAGGATAAATGGTAGCTCCAGCACCCTTAGTAAACGGATCGTTCTTGTATCCCTTGTTAGGATCTGAACTACGTGGAATTAAGTTAATAAACTTATCTAGTGGGATATCTAAAGCCTTTCCCTTAGTACTTAACGCCATCTTTAAAGCGGCAGCTTCACAACCACTAGGTGCATAGATTGGGTAAAGTTGGCTCGTGTAGACATATGGCATTTCGTAATCATCAGTGTAACTAAGGTAACTCTTGTAAATCCAACCTAAATCAGTTCCTTGGTAAGTAATGTGGTAGTAAAGACTGCCATCAGTACCACGCGCCGTTTGCGTAATTTTAATTAACTTGCCATTTAAATTAGTGGTTGTATTTTTTACTTTACTACTATTAGTATAAGGTGAATCCCAAATTCTAGCTGAACTAGTGTTAATTTCACGCATCACGTAGTTATTAGCATTCTTAATGGTGTAGGTAACATTGGCCTTTGAATTAGCAGTGTCACTACTTGCCACTGAACTACTACTAGCAGATGATGCGCTACTAATGCTGCTGCTAGTGGAACTAACAGCGCTGTCAATACTAGATGATACTGCACTATTAATTGAACTAGTAGCATTACTAGAAGTGGCGCTACTACTAATTGATGTGTCATCTGCATGCACATGATTTAATGGATTGGTGATTGCAGTTAATCCAATCATTCCAGAAAACAATAGTGTTGCAATGATTTTCTTATTGGTTGTTTTCATAACTATGAACTCCTCTTATGAATTTTTGTAATTCGATTTAATCAATAAATTAATTATACTAACTTCTTGTAAGCAAATCATTTAATTAATGATTTCTTAAACCAAATGACACAATTCCTTAACATTATCAACATGAATATAACTATAACCATTCATTATTCAAAGAATATTGTACACTAATCAATTCAATTATGAAAATATTTAATAATTTGAGCAGTTAATTTAAAACTAATACATTGTAAGTGTATAATTAGTTATACAATTTAAGAAATAAGAGGTTTTAAGTATGGATAAGTTTAGTTTTAAATCATTCTTCAAATTATCTATGATCATCAAGATCATTTTAATAATTGTAGTATTAGGGGTCGCTAGATCTGGTTATACTGCTGTATCACAAGCATTAGACCAAAACTATCGTGATAATAATTCGACCATTAATAAGCAATTACCTAGCCTTGAAAAGGAACAAAAGTCACTTTCAACCAAGCTAACGAATGCCAAACATGATCAAATTGTTACTAAATACCACTATCAAAATGCATTTAATAAGGTCGATTCAACCGATAAAACCCTTAAGAAATGGATCAATAAGAAACAAAAGGTCGAAGATAAGGTTAGTGATTTAAAGACTCAACTAACAGCTAAGACTAAGCAAGTTAACCATCTTCAAAATGCATACATTTCAAAAGAAAATATCCATAATGCACACTTTAATTTGAAGTCAATTGCAATCGTGGCAGCAGTGGTTCTAATCTTCTTTATTATTGGATTTTAGCATTGAAATCAAATGGATGAACGAATATAATTTTAATGTAATTTATCCTAAAGGAGACCAATAATGAAAAAATTAATTACTAGCATTGCACTAGCTACCGTTTTATTAACCAGTGCAACTACTGCTATTACTACCGAATCTGTCCACGCTGATACTATTACTACTAGTCAAAATGCAAACGGACGGTTTAATAAACAAGTTAACGCATATACTAAGTTATTAAATGCCACCGATAAGACTGACTTAATCAAAGCGCTTATTAAATCTGGCACTCCTACGTCACTAAGTGATTTAGGATCTAAAATTAGTTTACATTCAGAAAATGAAAAAGCTACAAATTCTGCTGATGCTTATACTAATGCTCAATTCTATTTAAAGCTTCGGCGAATTTTTCACAGAAACATTAACCTAAACTTTGAATCTGATAATGGTGTTAAACTATCTGATAATTTAAAAACCATTAAAAAGGATGGGAGCAAGCAGAATCCTGAGACCGTTTATATGACTGGAATGGGATTAGGTGATTCATTAGACTTTGGTAATCGGACTAGCAATCAATAAGACTGAACAATAAAAAATGGACGTTGAATTCAATAAATGGATTCAACGTCCGTTTTTATTTATTAGTCAATATCCTCAGTAGCCCAATGATTAATTGGACCAAACTTATGACCAACTAGGATTTCATTTTGAATTGCTCGGTCAACATATGCTTTAGCAACTTTAATTGCTTCAGTAACTGAATTCCCCTTAGCTAACTCAGCAGCAATTCCAGCTGACAATGTATCACCGGTCCCATTTTTACGATCAGTGCCAAAATACTTACCAGTTAACCAGAAAGTATCACCATTTTCTAGGAGTACTAAGTCCTTTACTTCTTCTTGATCGTCACTATCATGACGACCCTTGACCATAACATTTCTAGCTCCCATATTACGAAGTTTTTCAGCAGCCGTAAGCATATCATGATCATTGTTAATTTCCATATCAGCTAACTTTTGTGCTTCATAAAAATTAGGTGTAATAACGGTAGCTAATGGAATTAACTTAGTTTTTAAAGTATCGAAAGCACTTTGTTCTAATAACATTGCACCATGTTTAGTAATGATAACTGGATCAACTACTAATGGTCCAAAATCATATTGTTGATAATTATCGACCACGGTATTAATTAAATCACTATCCCCAAGCATCCCCGTCTTTGCAGCACGAATCTGATAATCATCTGCCAAATCCTTAAATTCTTGATTAATGAAAGAAAGCGGCATGGTAACACTGTCGTGAATTCCATAGGAATTTCCAGCAACACAGGCAGTAATCACTGATGCCCCGTGTACCTTTAATGCTTGAAAAGTGTGTAAATCAGCTTGCATTCCGGCACTTCCATCACTGTCAGAGCCTGCAATTGTTAAAGCTTGTGGATATTGATTCATAATCATAGTCACCTCTTGAATTAAATTACTAACATTATAATCTAATTTAACGCAATAAACAACCAAAGTACGAATGTTAATTCAGCTAGTTAATAGTTAATTATTTAATTCATAAACTTTACTTTCATAGGGCCGTATTTCAGTTCCTCGGTCATCATCGTAATTACTAATTATTAACTGACCACTACTTTGTCCATAGTCTCGATTAACAGTCTCGCTAGTAAAGTTACTAATCACTAGGACCCGTTGATGCTCAAGCTCACGAATATAGGCAAATACTTTGTCATCGGCAGCATCCAATTCTGTATAAGTACCATATTGAATCGTTGTATTAGTTTTCCTAAATTCAATCAATTTTTGATAGTGGTAAAAGACAGAGTCATGATCAACTAACTCCATTCGAGCATTAATTTGCGGATAATTAGGATTTAGTTGATACCATGGCGTTCCACTGGTAAACCCAGCATTAGATTCATTACTCCATTGCATCGGCGTTCTAGCATTATCACGAGAACGATCAGCTAAATAGCTTAACATTTGTTTACCATCAACAATATGATCAATATCGACAACTTGATGATAGGCATTAATTGAATCTAAATCTTCATACTGATCTAAACGATTAAAATGAGCATTGGTCATTCCTAGTTCTTCACCTTCATAAACATATGGCGTACCTTGCAGTAGATGTAAAGTCGTAGCTAACATTTTGGCAGCCCGAACACGATATGGTTTAGCATCAGTTGCAAATCGGGAAACGGCACGTGGTTGATCATGATTATTCCAATATAAGCTATTCCAACCACGGCCATCCAAGCCCACCTGCCACTTAGATAGGACTGATTTAAGTTCAGTCACCTTAACCGGTGCGTCGTTCCATTTACCTAATCGTGAATCTGGATTTGGCGATAGGTTAACATGTTCGAACTGAAAGACCATGTTCAACTCACTACCATCTAAGTTCGAAAATTGAGCAGCCGCATCAGGAGTTGCAGTCGACATTTCACCAACGGTCAAAATGTGATGATATTTGGATAGAACCTGTTGGTTCATCTCACGTAAATATTGGTTTAAACGGGTTAAGTTTGGTTCAGCCACTCCCACGTCTGTAAATGACTGGCCTTCGTTGTCCCACTTAGGCTTTGCAATAAAATCAATTGCATCCATTCTGAAACCATCAACTCCTAAATCCAACCAAAAGCGCATAATATCGTAAATAGCTGCTCTAACTTTAGGATTACGCCAATTTAAGTCTGGTTGAGCTGAAGCAAAACTGTGTAAGTAATACTGATTACGAGCCGCCACGTATGTCCAAGCTGGACCTTCGAACACTGATTGCCATTCATTCGGTGCATGTCCATCTACCGGGTCGCTCCAAATATAATAGTCAGAATAAGGATTGTCCTTTGACTTTTGGCTTTGTTTGAACCATTCGTGTTGATCAGACGTATGATTAGCTACTAAGTCCATCATTATTCGAATACCCTTTTGATGCGCATTCTTTAATAGCGCTTTAAAATCATTCATGGTTCCATAGGCAGGCTGGATCATCGTGTAATCAGAAATGTCATAACCATTATCTGCATTGGGTGATTTATAAATGGGGTTTAACCAAACAAAATTAGCCCCTAGCTTTTTAATATAATCTAGTTTCGCATTAATACCATTTAAATCACCAATGCCATCCCCATTACTGTCATTAAAACTCATCGGATAAATTTGATAAACAACTACATCTGCAAACCAAGGTCTAATCATCAGCAGCACTTCCTCTTTTTAAATTACCCATATTATACTACTAAAAATAGGGATAAACCCGATTTTCCAATCAGGATCATCCCTATTTTAGCCAGCAATATCGATCTATCAGTTAGTAACTAATAAGTCATCAATTTATTGACAACTTGCATCATTATGCAAAATCGAGTTATTAATTGCTAGTTCGACATCGTCTTCTGATTCAATGACATCAGTTAATAAATAGCCATTCACATAATTTCTAAATCTAGCTGGATTATACTTACCACCTAGATGTTCGATATAGTAGCGATTAACTACTTGGAAAAATGGTGAATTGACATCAAAATCAATAATCCGGCGGTGCGCTAAATATTGATCAAATAAAGTCAACAACCCATTTCTAATTTCATTTTCGTTGTTAATATCACTGTGGGCGTATCTTGCAGCCACATCACTTAAAAAGTGTTGGGTGGCAAAATCACGGTATGAGTGATTAGATTCATGTACCAAAGTCATAAATAATGGTAAGTAGCGAGAATGATAAACATTGTTCGCTAAATCCGCACGCACGTCCGCACTAACATCAACACACTTACTAAATAAATCAGTTACTTTTTCAACCATATAAATCTTCCTTCCTATCTCCAGCCATTGATAATGGCTAAAACAAACCCAACAATTCAACTATCGATAGCGGGGGAAGTAATTCCCTCACATAATATAACACAAATCCATCCACTATGTAAGGCTATTAATTAATTTTATTTAGGTATGCCTAAATAAAATTCACAAAAAAAGCAGTTAACAATTATTGAATTGCAACTGCATTCTTTTGATAATTATATGCTTTCTCAAATAAGGCGGCCTTCACCCAATATTTTCCGTGGTTAGGATCTGCAACATGATAATATCCACGTTCATAGCCATCTAAAAGCACAACGTGACTATTATTAATGCCGGTGCCCCATGAATATTTTTGGTATTGCGGAGTGCCATAGTGACTAACAATGTAAGTCACGACTGGATTTCCAGCTTTAACTTGTTGTTTTAATTGATCTGGCGTAGCACCACTAATATCTTTTACCTGATGATAGCGATTGCCCCATTTGGCTAGCGCTGCAGGAAAAATTGATTGAAAAGCATTGGTCTGATTTTTAATGTATGGTGAACCTGCATACCCATCATTTGGATTATTATCCGCACTAATTGGCATTTCAGTTAAAAATGTTTTTAAATCAGTATTTAATAGGATTCCTTTTTCATGAAGTCCTTCTAATAAGCTAGCTGCTTCACAGCCATTCCATGCTTGGATTGCCTTTTGACTAATAAACGGCGCATCTAATTCAATTGCTCCAGCATTCTGTTCACTTGGACGGGTTGCATAGGTGCCCGGAATACTATCACTACTTTCACTAATTATCGTCTGACTAGCCGCAAAAATAGCAAACACAATTAAGCCCATACTAATTAATAATTTTCGATAGTTAAACAAAATAATTTCATCACCTAATTTATCATAAATAACATAGTTGATATGCTACTCCAATTAATTAGTTGATGCTATTTATTTGCTTAACTTAACAATTAATTAAAAAATAGAGCCTCCATTAATTTAATGAAGAACTCTATTTTAATAAATTAATCAGAGACTAACTCCTGATTTAATGCCGCTCTGCGTTTTTGTGCATTTTCAAAGTCATTAGTGAAGATGCCTAAAACGCCTGCTTGAAATAACTTTTGTTGCTCTTTTGCATCATCGATCGTCCAAATCCGTTCATGATCTGCTAATCCGTCAATATAGTACCCCGGATGCAATCCATTTAAATGTTCAGTCTTCATTAATTTAACTGGGTCAGCAACCTTCTTTTCAAATAGAAAGTTATAATCTTGATCAGGATCATACATTCTAGCAATTCGAATGCTATCAATGTTAAATGATGAATAGATAACCGGGTGGACTAAGTCAGCTGCTTGCATCTTCTGCAAGACTAACTTTTCAATTCCTGCGTAATGGATCTTGTTAGTTTTAAATTCTAGATTTAACCAAATATCCTTACCGGACACCAATTCAATGAATTGATCTAGGGTTGGAATTGATTCACCGTTCGATAGCTGGAACTGTTTTAATTCATCATAGGTATATGAATTAATCAATCCTGAACCATTCGTGGTGCGGTCAATCTTTTCATCATGCATCACCACTGGAACGCTATCCTTAGTTAAATGAACATCAAATTCTAAGGCCTCAGCACCATGTTCTAAACAATACTTAAACCCACTAAGCGAATTTTCTGGTTCCTTCACCGGAATCCCGCGATGTGCAAACACCATTGTCTTCATTTATATCCCCGCCTTGACTATTTATTAGAATAACCATTAGCTAAATTATGTTGAGTTAAAAAGCTATTAAATTGGTTTTCTGCATCTTGTAAAGCTGACTTAACATCTCGACCTGAATAAATTTGTTGCATTGCAGTTTGCGTAATCGTTCTCATTTGAACTAACCCTTCCATTAGAATCCCTGAATTCGTTGAGTTAGGCTTAGTTCTAGCTAATTGATTACTTGGAACTTGGGCTTCTGGATGTTCTTTGTACAATTCCTTTAGAACGGGTTCATTTTGTGAATCCTTATTTAAAGCAATGTAACCAGTTGCCTTTTGCCATTGAGCTTGATTAGCTGGTTGCATTACGTACTTGATAAATTCCCATGCTCCTTGTTGGGTCGCAGCGTCCTTATCATTGGAAATCCAAAGTGAAGCGCCCCCAATTGCAACTCCATTTGCTTTTTTACCATCAGGTCTTGGGTAATATGCTACACCTAAATCACCATTTTTGGAACCAGCTTCTAATTGACCCATTGAAGCTGATGATTGCATTGTAATTCCTAGCTTTCCTGATAGGAAGGATGCTAATTCATTGGATAGCGCATTACTTCCGCCACCAAAGCTAATAAATGAGCCGTCTTTGTTCATGGATTGAAGCCAGTTCATAGCATCAGTTGAAGCTTGATTAGTAAAATTAACCTTGGTTGGGAATCCAGTATGACCGTCTTCTTGATTAGCTAATAATTGGCCACTGTTAGCCATGAATTCTTCGAAGAACCAACCATAAGCGTCAACACTAATTCCCTTTACGCTGCCCTTAGATTTTTCAGAAATTGCTTTTGCTGCATTTCGAATATCAGAATAAGTTGGGTCAACGGGTAAGTCCTTAATGCCATACTTACGAAATACTGCTTTGTTGTAGTAAACCGTTGGTTGAGAAGTGTTAAATGGCATTGATAATTGCTTACCATCCTTACTATAAAAGGCTCTTGCTGCTGGCATGATTTTACTCATGTCATACTTATCTTGATCAATAAACTTTTGCACCGGTGTCGTGATATTAGCATTTCTAATTTGACCAGTTGAAACATCCATTGATTGGAACAATGCTGGTGAAGCATTAGTGCCATGCGTTTGTAAAATCTTTTGAATTGCTTCATTGTAGTCACCTTCATATTGAGGAACTACTTCATATTTACTTTGTGACTTATTAAAGTTATCTGCAAACTGTTGAATTTGTTGTGCGCCTGCACCAGTCATTTCATGCCAAAATGAAATTTTAATTCGTTGATTGTTAGTTGGTTGATAGTCTGCGTTAGAACGCGAATTAAGTACGATTCCAAACACACACACTAAGACAATCCCAATCAAACCTGTAATCCATAGCCGCTTTTTCATCATGTGCCCCCTATTTCACTGATCCGTCATTCAAGCCGGACTTAAAGAAGTGTTGTCAAATAAATAGAATCACTAAGGTTGGGATAACTACGATAATGGCACTGGCCATAATCATCCCCCAATCATTAAATGTTTCAGTAGACTGTAACTGTCTTAATCCATTTTGAACCAGGCGATATTTATCACTAAAAGTGGTTACCATTGGCCATAAGTATTGATTCCAGCTACTTAAGAAGCTATAAGCCGCTAGTGTTAACAACGTGATCTTAGCGTATGGTAGGGTTACATGCCAGTAGAATTGAAGATGGGATAACCCTTCCACATCGGATTCTTCCTTTAAATCTTTTGGAATTTGTAGGAATGCTTGTCTTAACATAAACGTTCCGAACGCAGTCGTTAGGAATGGAATCACCATTACTGCATAACCATCTAACAAGTTTAAGCTCTTGGCTGTCATAAAGTTGGGAATTACTTCAGCTTCGAATGGAAGCATCATCGTTGCTAAGAATACGTAGAATAAGAAATTACGGCCCTTAAACTTAAGAAATACAAAGGCATAGGCTGCCATTGAGCAAAATATTAATTGACCAGCCATCGTTAAAAATGAAACTACAAAACTATTGAATAGGTATCTTAAAATGGGCGTTGTTTGCACCGCTACAATATAGTTCCTAAACGTTAGTGCTCCTGATAATGAGCCCTTTGAAATACTTTCAGTGGGTAAAAAGCTAGTCCATAAACCAAGTAGGAACGGACCAATAACAATTAACCCTAACACAACTAATAAAAAATATTGAAGTACCTTTTTTAAGCCAGAACCGCTACTCTTCTTAATTTGATCTTGTCCTGCCATATCCATTAGTAGTTCACCCGCTTCTCTAAGACTTTAAATTGAATCAATGTCATCACTGCAATAATAACCGTTAAAATAATGGCTTCTGTACTTGCTTGATCATAGTTACCATTTAAAAATGCATCCCGGTAAATCCGATAAACTAGTAGGTTCGTAGCATTATTCGGGCCCCCTGCAGTCATCAAGTCAATTAATCCAAAACTCTTGAATGCATCAATCAATGTCACAATTCCCACAAAGAATAGGGTTGGTGAAATCATTGGAATTGTAATCTTGAATAATTGGTAAGTCTTAGATGCCCCTTCGATGTTAGCAGCATCATATAATGCTTGGGGTACTGCTTGTAATGCACCAAATAAAATTAAGAAAGTAAACCCTAAATGCATCCAAACGGTTGAAATAATGATTGAAATCATTGCTAAGTTCGGATCGGTCATCCAGTTTAATTGTGGTAGGTGCAATAATGTTGCCATTTGCGTTAATAAACCAGTTGATGGGTTGAAAACGAATAACCAAAAGATTGCGGTAACGGAAACTGAAACCCCCATCGTAGATGAGAATAAGGTTCTAAAAATACCAATTCCACGAAGTTTTTGGTTGGCAACGACCGCTAATAATAGGCCCAATACAATCGTTAATACCATCACTCCAATCACATACACGACCGTGGCACTCAAACTAGCTAAATAGGATGGGGACTTTAATAATGTAATGTAATTTTTTAAACCAACAAAGACAGACGTTTCACCAAAGTTATTCGTTAAAAATAAACTCATGTAGGCTGTCTTAAGCATGGGATAAAAGACAAACATTCCTAAGATTAAAATGGATGGGCCTAAGAATAAGCCAGCATACCATGCATCCCGATGCTTCTTGATCGATACCTTGACCTTATCCATGCCTGAAGCATTCGAGCCGTTTAAATCTTTAATTTGGTTTTCATCGAACGATTTAAGCATTTTCTAAAACTCCCTTCTGAATTCCTACTAAGCTCCGATCATCTGAATCAAAAATGAAGAAACTTTCTGCCCCTTCAACTTGAATCAATTCTTGCGGTCTAATATCAACTTGGCCGTTCAACACGATTCGTAACTCTTGGCCATTATCTAGACTTGCTTCAATCATTGTCCGATCACCTAATTGAGAAACACTAGTTACCCGTGCGTTCCCATCGTTAACCCCCGTCTTAACCTTGAATTGATTAGGCCGAATGCCAACCTTATACTTATGACCGTCAATTAGCGGTTCACTAACTTCAACTTTAAATCTATTATCCATAGTCAACGTTCCATTTGAATAAACCGCATTAAGTAAGTTGATTTGCGGGGTGCCAAAGAAGGAAGCAACGAATTCATTAGCGGGATGTTGATAAACACCTAATGGAGTATCAATTTGTTGAATGTGGTGATGGTTTAAGACCATTACATGATCAGCCATCGTCATTGCTTCTACTTGATCATGAGTAACGTAAATAACGGTTAAGCCTAACTTACGTTGTAGTTCTTTCAATTCAATTCTCATTTTGGCTCTTAATTGAGCATCTAAGTTTGATAATGGTTCATCCATTAAGCATAACTTAGATTCATTGGCAACGGCTCTGGCTAAAGCTACCCGTTGGCGTTGTCCACCGGATAAATCCTTTGGCTTCCGGTTTTTAAATTCGGTTAAATTAACTAATTCTAATGCATTTTCAACCCGACGTTTAATAACATCTTTAGGTTGTTTTCTGGCCTTAAGGCCAAATGCAACATTATCAAATACTGATAAAAATGGATATAACGCATAGCTTTGGAACACCATTGATAACTTACGGTCCTTTGGTTCTAAGTCATTTGCCCGTTGGCCATTTAGGTATAAATTCCCAGATGTAATTGGAATAATGCCCGCAATCATCCGAAGCAACGTACTCTTCCCACAACCCGATGGTCCAACGATTGCAAAAAATTCGTTATCTTCGATATGTGCTGATACATTTTCTAAAACTGGTGTATCTGATCCATCATACTTCTTTACCAGATGCTTTAATTGAATTGACAATATTCTCACCTATCCTTACGAAATAGTTAATTTATTTAATGTTTCTTAACAATTTAAAGAATAGCATGCCAATTTATAGAAGCTGTAAAACCAATGTATTTTTTGTGTAAAAGAATTTGCCTAAATTAGCTGATTTAGGCTACGTATGTAAAGTTTATGTAAATAGGTTTTACAAGATTGAGGAGGCGCAATCCTTGTTATTAAAGCAAACTAAAAGGGCTCATTCTTTACGATCGAATGAGTCCTCATTAATGAATTTAATTTTTAAAAAATAAAGCTTGGATTCTCTGGAATTGAGATGTTTTCACTAATTTTACTAAAATTAGATAAGCAATGATCGATCCTGAAATTGCCCCACCAAAGAACCGCGGCGTAAACACGAACCAAAATAAATTCGTTGTCGTTCCGGTATACCAGACCATTACGGGATAAGAAGCCAGTGACCCGATCAACCCAGTTCCAATCACTTCCCCTAAAATAGCCAGCCAAGGACTTCGTTTATAGCGATATAATAACCCCGCCAATAACGCCCCAAATACCGCACCGGTAAATGCTAATGGTGGAATCCCTAAAAATAGCATCCGCATCAATGCACAAACAACCGCCATTACAGTTGCATACACTGGTCCCATTAAGACCGCTGCTGTAACGTTTAGCACACTAGACATCGGTGCCATCCCTTCAATTCTAAAAATTGGTGATAAGAAAAAATCTAGTGCAATCATAATTGCTAAAATCGTTATCTTTTGAATCCGATTTTGTTGTCCCATTAATCAATCCTCCTAAAGAAATAACATTAATGGGACCTCATCGCTAAATAAAATAAAAATCCCTATCAAAAAGGATAGGGATTTACACACTTTAATAATTAATTCCCTAGCGCCAGCATTACCTGGATCAGGTTCGTGGGTATTATCTCAGCCATTATCGGCACCCCATTAATGTTTTATTTACATATTAACTATACTATAAGTTAAATTATTCGTCAAAGCCTATTTCATGACATGGTATTCAATTTGACGTAAGACTTCGACTAAATCAGCCGGATTATTAACATAGTCATAACGATTTCCATTAATTTTCATCTTTGGGCTTTCACGATAGTTGTCATACCATTTTTCGTATGCTTTTTGTAGCTGTTTATAATAATTCAACAATTTATCATCATTTTGAATTTGCTCAAACTTTCGACCCCGACTCTTAATATGTTCTAGTTGATGTTCTAAATCAATGTCAATAAATACCATTAAATCCGGTTTCTTCTTGCGAGTGGATTTAGGTAATTCTTGCATCATATTTTTCAACAGACTATTATAGACCGCTTTTTCCTGATCATTGATATTACCTAATCGATAGTTTAAGTTAGTAAATACTGAATCTTCATAAATCGATCGATCCAACACATTGTTAGGATGCGATTGGGCTGCTTTAATCATATCAAAACGCTTATTTAAAAAATAAATTTGTAACAAAAATCCATACTTCTTAGAATCAGCATAGAATTTAGGTAGGATGGGATTATCCGCCACTGGTTCTAAGAATGATTCAGTTCCTAAGTGTTCTGCAAGCTTTTGTGCCAGGGATGTTTTGCCTGCTCCAATTGTACCGGCCATTGTAATCATATCGTTGCCCCCCTCATAAAATCACTAGTTATAATCATTTATTTTCATTACTAAAAGCAACGATTTAGCATCCGTTTGTCATGATCGTTGAAATTACGTAATTCTGCGGGTAAGTGAAAATCATGGTAAAGATTACGTACCACTTTAATTAATGAGGCTAGTTCATAATCATCTAATTCATGTAATGGCACTAATCGCGTTAACGTTCGATAGCGACTAATTTCAATGTAGAAATTGTAACAGTGGTCATACACATCATTGACAATAATTAATCGATACCTAGTATTGGGTAATCTTTTAAACCATGGTTGAATCCGTTGATAAATCAATTCGGCATGGCGACTAGCCTCTTTATCGCCCATTGTTTCCAAAGTCATTCACTATCCTTTTAATCTAATTATATTAACCAAAACTTATGTGTCAACAAAAAATAGCCCGTGATATTAAACCACAAGCTATTTTTAAATTATTGTAAGTATTCCTTTGCAATATCTTGATATAAACGAATAAATCGGTAATATGAATCCAAGTCAACAAATTCATTAGCCTGATGAGCAGTATTATTGCCCGGCCCCAGCACAATTAAGTCTAAATTAGGATTTCGATGTTGATACTGAGAGCCATCAGTGCCCATTGATATTTGAATCAACGGGAGTGCCAATGGCTCATCTAAATCAGCTGAAGCCTTTGATCGGGCAATTTTAATCACTTTAGATGTCGCATCACTTTTAACGGGATTCCCACTAAAGGTGACTGTTAGCTTTAGGTTAAATCCCTTCCGTTGATTAAACTGATCCACTAAATCTTGCAAAGCTTCTTTAATGGTATCATTCGATAATTGTGGAATGGTTCTTACCATTACCTTTTGATATGCATAATCTGGAATACTATTTACCTGTTGGCCACCTCTAAAAATATCAGGGGTGTAAATCGTGCCACCCAATT
Source organism: Nicoliella lavandulae (assembly GCF_037546185.1). Classification (NCBI taxonomy): domain Bacteria; kingdom Bacillati; phylum Bacillota; class Bacilli; order Lactobacillales; family Lactobacillaceae; genus Nicoliella; species Nicoliella lavandulae. The sequence continues at coordinate 399,354 of NZ_JAWMWH010000003.1, forward strand.
CGGGATCTTTTTCAATGAAGTTAGCAAATAGATTTTTCTCAGCCATGCGATACTCAAATAAGTTATCAATCGCACTAATGCCTAAATTGGGTGTGGAACTATGAGCAGCTTTACCAAAACTTTCAACCGTATAGATAAAGGCTCCTTTATGCGCGTTCACAATGAAATGTTGGTTATGATAGCGACTATCAACTGATGCTAATTGCTCTGAAACTTCAGCACTCGTGTAATTACCACCACTATTAAAATAGCGCTTTGTGTCTGCAATTGGCACTCCAGTTGGTTCACCCAAAATAACTGCATCTAAATCATCAACATAGCCCTTTTGACTCAGATAGTTAGCACCACCCTGCGTTAATTCCTCAGAAATAGTAGCTAAGAAGCGTAGCGTGCCATGAATAGGCGTTTTAGAATCTGCTAACTCAATTAATGCAATTACCTGAGCAGCTAATCCACTCTTCATATCAGTCGCACCACGACCATACACATTATTATCTTTAACAGTAGCTTCAAATGGTGGCGTTTGCCAATCTGCATCGTTACCTTGGTGAACGGTATCTTCATGGCCACTAAAGGCTAACTTGGGCCCGTTGCCATCCCCAATTTCTGCTACTAAGTTGCTGCGTCCAGGGAATTGTTCAATCACCTGGCTTTTAATGCCGTGGTCCTTTAGCAATTGTTGAAGATAAAGCGCTACTTCAGCTTCATTATCAGCAACTGTCTTGATATTAATTAAATGCTTCAAGATATCTAATTGAGTCGCTTGGTCCATATAAATCGCCTCTTAATGTATATTTTCGTGATCCGTCTTTTTAGCCCAGATATCACCAATAATTTGAATGATAAAGACTAAAATTAAGATAATAATCATTGACATGATGGTCACATCATTTTCAAATCGTTGATATCCAGTCATGATAGCTAGGTTCCCTAGACCACCACCACCAACGGTTCCAGCCATAGCTGTTAATCCAATTAAACTAATTAAAGTTACAACTGAAGAACGAATAATCGCTGGTAGCCCTTCCTTTAGATATACTCTAAAGATAATGGCTAAATTACTAGAACCCATTGCTTGAGCGGCTTCAACGATTCCTTCATCAACATCTAGCAACGCGTTTTGAACTTGACGAGCATAAAATGGAGTCGTAGAAACAATCAAGGGGACGATTGCTGCAATCGTTCCAATACTAGTTCCAACAATCAATCTAGTGAATGGTGCAATCACTGCTAACAAAATGATAAATGGAATCGACCGAAATAAATTAACGATTTTGTCCAAAACAGTGTAAAAACTAGCTTGATGAGCAATTCCATTTGGGCCAGTAATCACTAGTAAGACCCCAATTAAAATTCCAAACACTCCCGCAACAATTGCAGTAATAGCAGTCATATAGATTGTTTCCCAAGTTGCTTGAACGAAACTAGGGATTGAAGTCACCACATTTGGAAAATACTGACTAAATAATCCCATTTAGTCCGCCTCCTTTTCTTCTAGTTCTTCTTGTGCACGAACCTTTGCTAGGTCAATATCACGAACGTTGATATCTTCCTTTGCTAGATATTGCTTAGCGCGCTCAATGTTATCATCATCACCACTTAACGTGACAATTAAGTGCCCTAATGGAACGCCTTGAATGAATTCAACATTTCCAAAAATAATGTTAGCGGTAATGCTAAACTTTTCAAATAACTCTACAATCACGGGGTTATTAGTAGTACTACCAGTGTATTGTAATTCAACTAATTTCCGTTGATCTTGATTCACAAAATCAGGTTGATGACTCAATGTTTGTAGCGCTGGCTTAATTTGATTAGTCGTTTCAATAAAGTCACGGGTCAACTCATTTTTGGGATGGCTAAAGATTGATAGTAAACTACCAGATTCTACCACTTTTCCAGTGTCCATCACGGCCACCTTATTACAGATGGACTTAACAGCATCCATTTCATGGGTAATTAAAATCACGGTTAATCCTAAGTCGTGGTTTAATTGCTTTAACAACCGTAAAATGGATTGGGTCGTTTTAGGATCTAATGCACTAGTTGCTTCATCACTAATCAAAATTTCTGGATCGGATGCTAAGGCCCGTGCAATAGCAACCCGTTGTTTTTGCCCTCCTGATAACTGGGCTGGATAGTAGTCCTTCTTATCAATTAGTCCAACTAGCTTTAATAACTTATCAACTTTTTCAGCTCGTTGGGCCTTACTAACACCAGTCCCTAGTAATGGGTATTCAACGTTATTGGCAATTGTTCTTGAATTCATTAAATTGAAATGTTGAAAGATAATCCCAATTTTGCGTCTGATCTTTCTTAAGTCCACATTATTTAACTTTTCGATATTTTCGCCATTAACAATCACTTCACCGTGAGTAGGCTCTTGGAGCCGGTTAATTACTCGTACCAACGTACTCTTTCCAGCACCAGAATAACCAACAATTCCAAATACATCGCCTTTTTCAATTGATAACGAAACATTTGAAACAGCCTTAGCGGGTTTTTGATGCTTTTGGTTAAAAATAACATCAATGTTCTTTAATTCCACTTGAGCCATCATCATTCCTCCTCAATAATTATTTCAACTTAATGTTCCAAGCTGGAATAAATGCACCATCATAAGTCTTTTCGATGTTCTTCTTTGTTGCTTCAGTTTGGTATGCTTCAACAACCTTCTTTAAATCCTTATCATTCTTTTGTGATTTGTTTGTAGCAATAATGTTAATGTATGGTTTTGATTCATTGTTAACTTCTTCTTTGATCAAAGCCTTCTTTGGATTTAATTTGGCATCCAAAGCATAGTTAGTATTAACAACAGCAGCAGTCACATCATCCAATGAACGAGCAGTTTGTGCAGCATCTAATGGTGTGAATTTAAGATTTAGTTTGTTGTCATAAACATCCTTAGGAGTTGGGAATCCTGATAGGTTCTTAACTTTAAGTAACCCGTATTCTTGAAGGAGTTGTAATGCCCGACCTTCATTAGTAGGATCATTTGGAATGGCAATTGTAGAACCCTTCTTAAGATCTTTGATGTTACTAATCTTCTTAGAATAAAGACCAATTGGCGTTAGAATCGTGTTACCAATTGAAACGATGTCTGACTTATGTGCTTTGTTCCAGTTATCCAAGAATGCTTGGTGTTGGAATGCGTTTGCATCAATTTCATGGTTTTGTAATGCCCCATTTGGTTGAGAATAATCACTGAATGAAACTAATTGAAGGTTAATCCCTTCTTTTTTCAATGTTTTCTTAACTGGGTTCCAAATTCGATCATCGTTACCCATAATTCCTAACTTAACTGTTTTTTGTGACTTTCCACAACCAGCTAACAATGTAAGTGGTAAGACCACTAATACACTTAACAACACAAATAATTTACTAAATTTCTTCATAAATAATCGCCCCTCAGCATTTATATTTTAAGATAAAGAAAACAAAAAACTCCGCTCCTAGATTAAATCTAGAAACGGAGTCTACCGTGGTACCATTCTAATTTGATGGCAAATTACTTCACCATCCTCATCAACGTCTAAATAACGCGTGCAATTAATAATGGTTGCCACCCCATCGCTATTTGAATATCAATAGCGCCAAATCACAGGCCATCTTCGTTATCTCGAATCGATCTACTCACAACCACCGTAGATTTTCTGAACCATCGAAAATAATTACTCTCCTGATCACTTTGTTTATGTAATTCTTTATCTCATTGATTACTTATTATTCTAACCACATTTATTCAAAAGTCAACCCTTTTTCTAATTATTTTTTAATTTTGATAAAGAATTGGTTAAAAAAGCGTTAACAAAAAGGGAACCGTTATACAACGGTCCCCAGGGGATTAAATTAAATCAGTCTTAATTGTACTAAATGAATGTAAATTTAACGTAAAGATAACGTAAATAAATGACATCCTTTAGTTATTTCGAGAATGATTACTCAAAAAGTGGGTCACCACTAAAAAGTTGACTCCCGCAATAATCGCAGTTGTGACGAACACACCGCGATAACCGCTAAATAAGACTACGGATGATCCAATCAATGGTCCACTAACGTTACCAGCTGCTTGGAAGCTTTGATTCCAACTAAACATTTGGCTGATTCGGTCACTAGGGCTGTTTTTAGCGATCAGGGCTTGAACCATCGGTAATAATGCGGCATCTGAAACCCCCACTAACAATCTACAAATCCCTAATTCCCAAACGTTTTGAGCCAGTGCCGTAACTAAAAACACGATTACTGCAAACACTAATCCAAACTTCAAAACTCGTTGGGCCCCAATTCGATCCCCAAGTCTACCAAATATGGGAGCAATTAGCACCATTGAGATTCCATTTATGGCTTGTACTACCCCCGCAATCAGTGCAACTGAACTAGTATGGGGTGATAACTGTTTCACATATAAACTTAAAACGGGTGAAATCGAATTATTAGTGGCTTGAACAAATAACGTTGTTAAAAACATCCCTAAAATCACTTTTCCCATTGGAATTCCTTGAATAAAATGGGGTTGTTTTACTCCTGGCCGTTTTACAACTGGTTTAAAGTTTTCATGAACCAAAAATAAACTTAATAGAAATGCCAACAACATTGCGGTTCCAGTTACTAAGAACGTAAATCGATACCCAAAAGTAGTTGCAATTAAACCACCAATCATGGGGCCAATTAGCGTACCAGCTACATTACCTGTCGATATTTTACCAGATGCCTGCCCCATATGTTCTGATGGTGTTTCAGCTGCCACCAATGCAATCGCATTACTAATAAATCCAGAAAATACCCCTTGTAATAATCGTAACCCGATTAATTCGTACGCATTGGTGACTAAACTCATTGAACCAATGACAATTGCCATACCCAATGAAGCTCTTAATAACATTGGTTTTCGTCCATAACGATCAGCCAAAATACCCCAAAGTGGTGATACCACCATTTTAATCAAAAATGGGGCTGCAAAAGCAGCTCCACTCAGTAATGATACCTGTTCATTACTATAATCACCTAATTGACCAATAAACAATGCAATAAAGGGACTGATACAACTAAATCCAATCCCGGCAATAAAATTACCGAACCAAAGCACGTTTAAATTACGTCGCCAATCAACGACTTGTGCCATTTCTCAATTCCAGCTTTCTAAATTTAAATAACTTTCAAAAATCAACGATAAAAGTTATTATAACATACTAAAAAATGCCCAATCATATTTGATTGAACATTTAATAGTACTAATTGATTAAATTAATATTAGCAGTTGATAAATCTTCACGATCAGTTGGATCAGTATTAGCAAACATCACTACTAATTGAACAATTGCCATGTACTCACTAATGTCATTGCTTAATTTATCAATAATTGTAAATTTATTCTTTTTATTCATATTAATGGTTAAAAGAGTGTGTGAATTTTGGTTAATAATGCCAGTATTCGTAGAAATGATCAAAAAGTTGTTTTTAGTTCTTTTGAACTTAACCGAGCTTTCAATCATCTTAACAATATGCGATTTAAAGTCTTTTAATTTCATCACAATGCCAGCCTTTCTAGAAACAGTCTAAGAGTGTAACACTTATTTCATATATTTATTATATATCCTTTTGATTGAAAATCAATATCAATTTAATCTTTTTTTCATATTTTATTAATCGATCTTACATTGAACCTAATTTTATTAAAAATAAAACCAACGATTAATGCAACCCAGCTCACTATCATTAATAATACCAGTGCATTGAACCATCGACTCGATTGATAAACGATTGTTGCATGATTAATTCCTGGCTTAGAATCAATAAATAACTTGCCAATCGTACTGGTATCAACTTTTACTGCCTTGCCATTTATCAATACCTTAGTATGTGCATATTTAATAACTGGAATCGAGATCCACCACTTGTGATTTAATGGGTTCGTCCAAGTTACCTTTAATGCATCGCCACTAACTTTCTTTTTAACCGGTTGGACTTGTGATTTGTTAACTGGTTGTAAGTTCGTTAATATCTGGGCTTTATATAGGTGATATGGATGATAGATCCAGTATTGATCCGGCCTAATTTTAGTAAAGAACGGCAAGTAATCCGGCGTTGGTTTATTAAAAGCATTAACCGCCTTAGATAAATCATTAGTATTAAACAACTGTCTAATCCGATCCGGCTTCATGGATGGGTTAATGGTTAAATTACGATCTGGTAACACTACTTGGTTAGAACGATAAGTGTTAATCCCATTTTGAAGCGATAGATAAGCAGATTGGTTAAATGATATCAAAACAAATCCAATAAAACAAATCTTGACTAGGTTAACCACAATCAATTTACTTTGGTTGGATAAACACATCCCAAACGCTAATAATAACAGAACCAGAGCAATTGCTAAAAAGCGCGCCGGAAATTGGAGATAATCCACTGATGGGAATGCATTTGCAATCTGGGTCCACGGAAAATAATCAGTTGACATCCATAAAAATACCATCCCATTCAAAAAAATGATCCAGGTTGACTTAGTACTTTTGCGTAGGTTTAAACCTAAGTAGACCAATACGGCCACTGCAATTAGCATGTATAAGGGAGTGACGCCTAAGGTATTCAATCCTGATCCGGTCCCAACACTAGCTGCACTAGCAACTACTGCTTGGGACTGCCCAGCAATTCGAGGCGCCGTGACACTTACGTTAATTCCTGGAGCCACGGGCATTAAATTGTTTGACGACGATAACTCTAACATGCCACCCCAAACATTAGCGGTCAATAAAATGGTCAATCCCATTGATAGCAACAAGTTACACATCATTTTCAACCGGTGGTTAGTTAGATAAAGGCCCACTAAGAAGAACGGAACTAATGCTAGTGCTGCCATTAGTGATGTTAACACATGAATTTGAAATAGCAGTGCCATTACAACCGCCAATTTCACGACACTAATTTTATGCTCACGCATCATCTCGGTTCCCATCAGAAGCGCTAATGGTAAAAATGCAGCGCCCCATCCAGTAAACTGTTGGCCTACTATCCACGCCATGACTGGATCAGACATCATGTACGCTACCGCAATTAAAATACTGAAGATGGGCTTAACCCAATTCTTGATTGCTAGTCGATACATCAAACTACCGCTAATGGTCAATACTAACCACGAAGTAATAATTTGATAATGATACCAAGTTTTAGCTAGTAATAAAATCATTCCATTTAAGTATGCAAACAACGGTCCATATAGTGCATTGACAACCCGTCCCGACTGTTGAAAACCAAAAAAAGATTGAAAATAACTATATTGATGCGTTTTAATTTGCATCGCAGTATCATAAAAACGGTTCATATGAAAAGCGGAATCCACCCCAAAGATAAAGGCATGGGCTTTTATTTGGGGCATCAGCATCGCTAATGCAATTAGCATTATAAATATGTAAGGTCCTATTCTTTTGAATCGCAAAGCATCATTTCCTTTTTATATCATTTTTGTTATGAAATAAGCTCGGTTATTTAATTATACCGTTCATTAGATTATAATTAAATCAAGATTTGTTAAAAAATTTGTAAACATAGGAGGAATCATTATGGAAATATTCATCATTGACTTGTACGCTATCGCATCTGCTATCTGGTTAATTGCCAGTTTTTCACACTTTATCATTGCTTGGTACGAATATAGCATTACTAATAAAACAACGACTACTTTCTGGCGAGAACATGGATTCGGAATCATTATATTGTTAATTGCATTTATAGTTCTATGGATTATTCACCTACCTGTGTTTACCACTAACCCTCCATTACTCGAATTTGCATTTATGATTGCTATTATTGTTGGGATTCCGACCGTTAAACAACCAATGCATCAACTATACATTAATTTAAAAAATTATGAAGAATAAAAAATCGTGGTATTCACCACGATTTTTTATTTTGTGCTAATTTGATCAGCGTTGAAAATCAACGTCTGCGAATTAATGAAGTTACTATTAATTCCTAATTTATCATCATGTTTTTTAATTAGTGCCAAACCACTACCATAAGTAGTAACGTGATCACCTACTTTAAGCCCCTTAAAAATAGAAGTAGCTCCATAGATTAAGTAACTACGATTGGCATGGGTTACCAAGATATTACTTTCATCTGCTTTAGACTTACTAATCGCCTTTACAACACCATCAAAGTACAATTTTAAATTAGCAGTCTGAGCCTTCGCAACTGTAATCTGATTTTTATTAGTAGCATCACTAATGTTTTGCTTAGTAATGGCTTGGTATTGACTTTTGTCGAACTTAGCATTCTTTTCTGATTGTTCCTTAGCTGATTGTTTTGACTTAGCAACTACCTTAGCCACACTATTCGGCCGACCAGAAAATTGACCATCCGTATTTCCACATCCCGCCAATAATAGCGAGAGAACGACCCCACTCAATATTAATTTAGTTTTCATTAATTCAATCCCCCTATCCTTATATTTTAATCCTTTTATTTACTTTGGGCTACCTAATTGGGGGTCCCAACTATTGTCATCGTCGATTTAAATAAATCATGACCATAATTGCTACTAAACAAGCAATTACGATTCCCATTGTAATTAAAATCACCGTTCTGGAGTCGATGGCAAAGCCAATATTTCTTGGTTGACTTATAAATAATTTATTCATTAAATCCTCCTAAGGGGCAATCGTCTTAACATGACTTTGGCCCTGTTCTTCTGGAATAACTCTCAACTGACTGGCAATTTGTTCTTGCAGCATCGCCACATGACTAATGATTCCAATCGTTCGACCATCAGATTCAATGTTCTCTAATGCTGCCATCGCAGTTTGCAATGAATCACGATCGAGTGAACCAAAACCTTCATCGATAAATAGGGTGTCGATCTTGATGCCTCCTGATTCATTTTGAATTACCTCACCTAACGCTAACGCTAAGCTCAACGCTGCAATAAAGCTCTCGCCGCCAGAAAGGGTATGCACACTTCTAGCCTGGCCAACATTATCATCATAGACATCAATTTCTAACCCGGTATCTTTTTGATTAGAACCAATTCCATCATGCAACATTAGTTGATAACGATTAGCACTTAGGTTAGCCAGATACGTATTAGCAACTGATAAAATAGTTACGAGTTGGGCTCGTAACACATAGCGTTCCAAACTAAGCTTGGCATCCCCGCGTCCATTCACCGTTGTTGATAGTAACGTCAGCTGATCTAATCGATCGGTTTGCGCCCCAATTTTTTGATAGTTAGCAGTAACATCTTTTAAGACCTGATTGTTTAACAACACTTGATCTCGTTCGGCTTGCGAATGTTGTTGGGCGGTTTTTAACTGTTGTTCTAATTCAACTAATCGATTCATTAATGTAGTTAAGTCAATCGTTTGATCATCACCGACCACTTCTTCATAGGTTTTAATGGTTGTCTTAACACTACTGAGTTCATTTTGGTAATGTTCAATTGCCGTTGAGAGTTCGTCTATTTGATCTAAATGTGCTAATTGACCTTTGAACTGGGTGATCCCATCATCACCAAAGTACGCCTGCAGTGATTGATCAAATTGGGTTTGTTTATGTTGTTCATCGGCCTTAATCGTTACAATATTATCATTAATCGCCTTTAATTCAGCATTTAAACTAGCCAATTGTTCATGATTTTGCTTTTGCGCAGCTTGATTATCATCAACTTCATCTTGATAGGTAGTTACCTGTTCACTCAAAGCATCAATTCGTTCATTAAGCTGATCTAGAGTCGTTATATCATCAGGTAAATTAGTTCGTAAATCGTCTCTTTGAGTCAACTGTTTTTGATAATTAGTATTTAATTCATTTTTTTGATTTGTTAGTTGTTCAATTAAACCAGTTGTATCCTGTAATTTAACTTGCGTTGCTTCGTCATCAGCTTGAACTTGTTTTAAGTCAGCCAACTTAGCTTGGGTCTGTTGAATGGCCTCTTGATTCTCATCTGCTACGTTAGCAATTAATCGTTTAGCTGCGGTAATTGCATGCACTTGACTGGCATCAACTAGCTTGTTTAAATCATTTAACAATAACGTCAATTCTTGATCGACCTTAGCATTCATTTGAGTGCGCTGCTTTTGTTGTTCTGAATGCTTAGAACCTAATCGAGTTAGTTCGTCCTTAGCGATGCGATAATCATGTTCTGCATCTTGGACCATTTTTTGATCCACTGGTTTATCATCAATTGTCTTAGCTGGATGGGGATGGTGTTCGCTACCACAAACGGGGCATGGCGTCCCCGGTTTTAGTTGTCCGGCTAACACTAAGATTTGATTTTGGATAAAATCATTATTCAAATCTTCATAGGTGGCTTTTAAGGTGGCTACTTGCCCCTGCTTTTGCTTGATCTTATCGGCTTCATCTGAGATTTCCGAATCTAATTGCGCTAAATCATCTGATTGAACTTGAATTCGATTGGCCCAACTTGTTAACCGCTCGACTTGTTCCATTTGGTGCTGATGATTTAATAGAGCTGATTTTAATTCAGATCGAGCTGCTAATTGCTGCTCATTTTGAGCATGGGCAGCAGTTAATTTGTTCAAGGTTATCTTTTGTGCATCTAATTGATTATCAACAGCGACTAAATCAGCTTTCGTTGATTTAATATCTTTTAAGACGGTCTGATATTGTTCCATTTGGGGACGATAGTGTCTTAAGATAGATAATTGTTCCAAATTTTCCGTATGTTCATCCGCTCGTTGTTCTAATGCTTGGGTCTGCTTAGCTAGTGTCTGAGCCTTCTTATTGAGGGTTTCAATTTGAGCTTGTGCTTCACTGCCGCGACTTTGGTAATCAGTTCGTTGCGTTGCCAACTCATTTAGTCGGTTATAACCCTCCTGATGTTGCTTTACCCACGTTAAAGTAGCGAGTTGCTTTTGCATTGCATCAAAGTGAGATTGTTGCTCATTCAATTGTGCTAATGCTGTTCGTTTATCATTTAAGGTTTGAATCTGTTTATTGCGTTCTTTTGCTTCGTCTAATTTAGATTGACATGCATTAACATTTTTCCGTAATTCTTCATTTTTTTGATCTAACTGTTTTAAATTCCGGTGAGCAGCGACTTGTTGTGTCTTCAATGCCTCAATTTGGGCTTCGGTCGATTGAGTCTTAATCCCTTCACTTTGATTTTCACTCCATTTAATCTTAGTTAAGTCCCGATTAATAGCTGACTGCCAATCCTTCGTATTGCCTTTTAGTTCTTTTAATTGGTCATTTAGTGCGTCACCCCATTTTTGATATAACTGTGTCTTAAAAATGTGACGTAGCACTGTTTCCTTATCAGCACTAGATGCAATTAAGAACCGTCTAAAATCACCCTGCGGTAACAAAATGATTTGCGTAAATTGCCGCCGGTTAATTTGTAATACTGACTCTAAGGTAGTATTAATTTCTAATAACTTTGTAAGTTCTGCTTTTTGCTGACCATTTTCAAATATTTTTAAAGTACCTTCTGCGGCATATTCTTTTTGACCAGTACCACGCTTTTTGTTCCGTGTTTGCTTTGGTGCTCGTCTGATATCATAAATTAACCCCTGATGCTCAAATTGAAACTCTATGACCGTAACATCATCTGGTCCAGCAAAGTCAGAACGCATTTGTTCTACATCCCGATCATCACTAGCGCCGGCCCCATATAACGCAAACGTAATGGCATCAAAAATGGTGGTTTTTCCACTACCAGTAGGTCCAGCAATCAAGAATAAGGAAGATTGGTTTAACTTAGCAAAGTCGATCGTTTCATTTCGATACGGGCCAAAGTTTTTTAACGTCAATTTAATTGGTTTCATTAATTTTCCTCCTGATGAACTGATTTAAGTGTCTTTTTAGCCCATTTCGTTTGGTCTGACGTTAATGAACGATCATTAATTTGTTGATAAAAATTGGCTAATAATGTCATTGGATCACTTTGCCGAATTTTACGCCCATCTTCACCATGGTATGCGATGTTGGCATCAAGTCCATTCGCACGTTTTAGTTCAATAATATTGGGATAAATTTTACGTAATCGAGCCATTAAATTCGGAATTTGGTCACGATTCGTGATTGTAATTCCAATATAGTTGCTCGTATCAACGGATTGATAAAATGATGGGGCCGTTAATTCGTCAAACGTACCCGTTAACTCCACTACATCATGAAGTGGCTTCAGTGGAATAAAGCGACGATGCGCTATGTCATCGGTATCAACAATCATGACGCCTTTATTTTGCTGAGCCTCTGAAAGAGAGAACTTAATTGGCGAACCACTATATTGAACCACTGAATCATGAATTGCATCCTTGCCATGTAAGTGTCCTAGCGCAACATAATCAAAGTCTTGCATAACATCCAGCGGTACGGACGCTAATCCACCCACCGTCAGTTTCGTTTCAGAGTCAGTCGTTGCACTCCCTGCCGCGAAGAAATGAGAAACTAGGACCTGGCGTTTAGCCGGGTTAAAATGTGCTTTCATTTGTTGAACTAGTGCAACAAATGCTTGGTCAACATGTTGAATTGAATCATCGTCTAAAAATTGACGGACTTCAAACGGCTCAAAGTATGGTAACAAGAATAACTGTGTGTCAGTAGTTTCAATTGGTTCAATTGATTGCGCAACACTAGTGTGAATAAACAACTGCGTGTCTTCAAACCATTCGCTTCCAGTCGCTAAGCGCGTGGCACTATCGTGATTACCAGCAATTGCATATAGCGGATAATGGTCCACTAAGTTTAATTGCTTCAACATTTTGTTTAATAAATGAACTGATGATTCAGCTGGTAAGCTACGGTCATATAAATCACCAGCAATAATAATGCCATCTACGTGTTCATCTTTTGCAATCCGTTCTATTTGTTTGAACGCATTGACTTGTTCTTCTGATAAATCAAAGCCGTGCAGTCGACGACCGATGTGCCAATCAGCAGTGTGTAGTA
>NZ_JAWMWH010000004.1:0-47692 GCF_037546185.1 Nicoliella lavandulae
GGTTTACAGCTATAATAAAGTCATAAATAAAAAAGACGCCCTGATAGCCGTCAGGACGTCTTGATCAGCAAGCTGCTTCAAAGGCAGTGACTCATTGGAATTTAACAGAAATTAATCCGCCCACTCAAACCATGTCAAAAGTTCGGGGCGGTTTTTTGTTACTTTTTTTTATTGATGTATTCCAGCAATGCAAGTAAAAACATGCCGAACGTAAACATCAACATAAGTGCTTGATAAACACTCATCGTAACTGGTACGCAATCCTTTCGAAGATTTTTTATGATGCACAGCACCACCTCCTAAGAAAATTGCGAGCCACCGCCCTCAAAACTTCTTACTAACCATTTTAAATTATATCATACATAATGATGAGAGCTAATGCGCACTTATAATTTACCTCTTAGTAAAAATGCTGTTAAAACAAGTGAATATAAAACTGATAACAAAACCTTAATCGCCATCACCACCATAAGTGGGGATGTAGACAAAAGACACATGCTAATAACTTCTCCCCCATGCCAAAAGGCATGGGCTTTTTTGATTGTAATGATAAAAATAAAAGGAGACGTGATATTATGAATTATTCAAAAAATTTAAAAGTATTTATCAAGAAACTCAAGAAAGACGCCGATAAACTACCCAGCGATCCATTTGATTTAAGCGCCTACCCTGAACTTAACGAGTGCTTAGATGAATCTTTGAATGAGCAGTTCAAGGTTCGTGACGTGGTCTGCACCGGTCAAACCCCCGATGAACTAATCAGTGAACTTAGATCGGATGCCACCACCCCGCTAGAACAACTGATTTTAACACAGATAGCGCCAATTTTAGCCAAAGCAAGTAGTGACTATCACGGTCATATCTATTACGTCAAAGATTGGCTCATCGATGAGGTGCTAAACAATGGGACTGAACTAAACATCTACTATTCGTATCTTAGCAACTCTTTCATCAGCAACGCCCTTGAAGACAACGTAGCAAGGGCGGTGGAAGCATGAAACTAGAAGAGTATCTAAAAACATGCGCATCAGATGGATGTGATATTAAATTATTGGATCAAAACTTCGGACACGATCAAACGTGGCGGGCCCTGTGTGAGCGGCTTGATCTACACGACAGCGGACAGCGCTTAGACGCGTTATATGAAGCCTTAGACGCAGCCTATGCCAGAGGCCGACCAAGATGCGTTCACTGACTGCCATAACAGCATCCAAAGTGTAATCTTAGATCGGCGCCGATATGAGCATGAAGTATATTACGCCAATGATTGCCCCGATTTAGGTGTATGGACTAATCGTGATCTGTTAGGCGTATTGGATATGATACATGCAGGATTTTAAAAGAGGAGCCCGTAACCAATGATGGTTGCGGGCCTTTTTTTCAACACGTATAGGGATGAACTATAACCAATGGGGCCCCTTAAACCCATAACATCAAGGGGTTAGGCCCCCGTTACAGAATAGCCCTATATGGGGTAGGTGCCCCGTGATGCATCGGTTATGAATCACATCTAAATCCCACCCAAGTGGGGTGGGATTTAGTTTTTGACTAATATAAAAGGAGAGTGATTCATATCTTAATTGATAACCGCATTTTTAACGAACTTGAGTACTATTACCCATCTGGTACCCACTATCCCATCATTCCAGGCGATGAACGCATTGATGAAGTCATTGAAACCCTCATCCGTAAACTTAATCCTAAAGAAACGGACGAAGACGATGGGTTCTATCAAGCACGCATTGACGACGAGTTAGCCTCTGATCCACTGCTCGGCATCATTGACCCCGACAGCTTGCTGTATGCCGGTCTGATGGACTGGCAGAAACACACAGGTAAAAAACTGCCCATCTTTCACATTAGGGAGCCCCTTGACGTAGTATGTTTCTTAACCCATGACACCAATGCTGATGTGGTCGATATGGATCTATTAGACTCTAATGGATCTGGAGCTGTTAAGAAAGACTTTCTAACATTTTTAAACCAGATAAGTGATTAAGCTAATTTTTAATACGCCCTGCTATGCAGGGCCTTTTTTTTATTTATTTTGCTTTGTTTTTATCACCAGCATGTTAGCTATAGTCATATCGTGATGTTCTTTACAAACCTCCGTATGACAGGCTAATAATGCACTATTAGCAATTCCTACGCTGATATTCTGCTTGATCTTGACGTACTTCCGCTCTTAGCTTTTCAATCTTAGTAATGATACGCTTTTTCTCTTCCGGATCCACTTCCTCTACAATATCGTGACCGTATTTCTCGCGATCTTTCATCCATTGGGGGCGTAAATCTTTGTGCGGTTGTTTAGATTCTGCTTCTGGTTTCTCAAGTTCGTCTTTAACTAGGCCAAAGGCTTCTAAGAAGAAAGTCTTCAAGCAAGACATGATATAAGCCAGTTCATTACGCTTATTGCGCGCGTATGAAAACACATGCATCAGTCTAGCACCTAAATTAACTTGAATATTTTCATTGCGTTCATACTTAGTAAATGATTTATTCTTAATTCCGTTGTTGTTAACAACAAAATGCTTAGCCTTGTGGATTAGTCCAACTAGCTTATAGGCTTGCTTTAAATCACCATCGGTATATTTAAGAATGGCATCGATTGCTAATCCCGGTAACTTTGTCGAACCAATTACAGCATTTCTCCATTTTTCAATTGGCGTTTCTCTGGCGTCTTCTGTGTCACTTGTATAAATCTTTGATTTATCACTCTGGTTTAAGTGACTATGATTAGGTGGCAAATTCTGCACTTTAGGACCTGCAGATTCTGCATCTACGTGCTGCACATTTTGCGCTTCTGGACGCTCAAATTTGGGCAAAAATAGCTTATCTGCACGGCTAAATTGCTTTTTCTTGATAATGTAGCCAAGTTTAACTAATTTGCGTAAAATAGCCCCTGTTTTGCGTATAGATACCTTTAATTTTTCAGCTAGTTCAGCTAGGGTATAAATCACGTAGTAATCATCGAGTTTGGCGTCAAAGAATTGTCTGTTGGTACGTGATGATTTCATCCGGTCACATAGTAGTGCGTACGCTACCACGTCATCGTTAGTTAGTTCCTTGTTATTGATTAGTTCTACGTCTGTCATAATGAATTGCATATAAAAAACCCCTATTCTTTTCTATTCGAATTAGGGGTGTCTTGATTTATGTACTATATAATTATATAATTAAGGTACACAAAACGATTTGGTAGCAGTTTCAGGACGCCAATCTCATCAACTGTTACCATTCCTAATTCGAATATTTTTTATCTGAAAGCCCGATGCTTAATTGCGTTGGGCTTTCTTTTTACATAATATATCATTAATCACTGTTTGTAAATATTATATTTTTTAAAATCGTGATAAATTAGGCATTAGCTAATGATACTATAATATTTTAATATCTTAATGCTTTGATATTTAAGTACTTTGATATTATAATATTAAAGTACTTAAAGCTTCACTATCTATTAATACCTTTCAAATGGGGTTAATATAGTAATATTAAAATATTATAATATTTTAATGTCTAAATGCATTGTAATATCAAATAATATAAAAAATAGGAGGTGTCTGTATGACAGCTAAAATTATTTCTTTTGCAAACCAAAAAGGTGGCGTTGGTAAGACAACGACAACTTTTGAAGTAGCGGAAAATTTATCTCAGCAATTTGATAAACGAGTTCTGATTATTGATTTAGATCCTCAAGCAAGTTTAACCAGCATAAAATATGATATGAGAAAGTTAATTTCGGAACATATGGATAATATGACTGATGTAATGATTGGTAAAGAGAGCATTCAAGATATTATTATTAATTTAAAGGAAAATATGGATATTGCACCAACGACTTTACAATTATCTGACGCTGAATTAAATTTAGTTAACACAACATTACGGGAGTTAGTGTTATCTAAGAATATTAGTACCATTAAAGACGATTATGATTTTATCCTAATTGACTGCCCACCATCACGTGGGTTGCTAACGGTTAATGCCTTATCTGCAAGTGATTATGTACTGATTCCTGTTCAAGCAGAGTATCAATCTTTATTAGGAATGCAATTGCTTAAGAAAACAATTAGAGATGTTAAATCACAAATTAAACCTGATTTAAAGACGCTCGGATATGCCGTTACAATGATTACACCTACTAATCATGCTAAAGATGCAATTGAAAATATTGAACACGATAATTTAGATATTCTAGCTGAAATACCCCGGTCAGTTGATGTGGCTGATGCTTCTGTTGCTAATATGTCAACTTATGAATATAGAAAGAACAATAAAGCTGGTAAGGCATATTATGAATTATCTAAAAAAATAAACGAACTATGAAAAGAGGCTAAATATGACTAATAAACGTAAATCATTTGGCAATGAAAATTTGAGCATGGATTCAGATTTAGATCAGTTATTCAAAAATAAAGACCCAAAAGAGTCCAAAGAACCTAAAGAACATAAACTTAGATCATTTTCATCAATCAAAGATTATTATCTTAAAACTAAGGATTACAAACAATATACGATTTACTTACCACCTGAAATTCAAAGTAAATTAAAATCTAAAGCAATTGAAGATGATGAATCCGTAAGCGATGTTATTAAGGAATTAGTTATAAATCATTATTTATCTGATAAAGATATTAAAGACGCCTATGATAGGGGCTATAATCGAAGAAATTCAAATTAGTTACTAATTTGAGTTTAATATTGCTAATCGTGACAGAGTTAAAAATAAATATGGGCTGTAGAAACTGTTCATAGGTTTGTATAGAGTCAAATTAATTTAATTGATTTAGTTTCTTTTGGTTATTCCTTCATCTATATTAAGAAGTCTTGATTTTATTCAGGTCTTTTTTTATGTCTATTATAAAAGCATTGTGTTCAGGTTCATTATTTAACATGTATAATAAAGTTACTATTAATTTAAGGAGTATTACTAATGGATACGTTTAACGAATTGATCACCCAAATTAATGATAATATCAATAATCAACGTGATCGAGGCACTGCTTCTGAAAAAATGGTGGTGACTTACTTAAAGAATGAGATTTATAAGTGAAAATATAAAGATGTATGGATGCTAAATTAAGTACCTGATGAATTAGGTATTTCAAAAGTAAACACGGGTGTTGATATTGTGGCCTGTGATTTTGAAGGTAAATTAACAGCGGTGTAAGCTAAATTTTACAAAGGTAAAGTCGGTAAAAATGCGATTAACACATTTGTTGCTGAAACAAGTAAGAGTTACTATGCTTCAGGAATTATCGTTTCGACTACTGATGAATGGAACCGTAATGCTCAAGCAGCATTGAAGAACACTACTAAACCTTTCACCATCATCGGTTTAACCCAACTAAAACACGCTGATGATGTGCTTATAATTATTAATTTGATAAATGAGAAACAACATATTGCGCTTGTGATTGTGTGAATTATTTCCTGAATTGCTTGCTTCCTCAGCACCTCATGGTGCTGAGCTTGTTTACTAGGTTGCCATTTTAACCAGTCATAGTAAGTAGAGCTGGATATTTTTAAACTCCTTAGGATTTCAGAAATGCGATAACCTTTACGAAGGTGAAAATTAATAACCTCTAGCATTGATGACCGTTGTTGATGATCTAATGCTTAGCAAAAATTATCGTAGCTGATTTTAAAATATCATTCTCCCGCTTTAAAACCATTAATTGTTTTTGTACATTTTTGATGTCCCATTCGTTAAGAATTGATTAGTATTTCAACTTCGCGATACCAGCGAAGAATAGTTTGATAGTTAGGTCCATATTCATCCAAAAGAGCTTGAGCGTTAGCACCGTCCCTCATCATTTTGATAATTGATTCTTTAAATTCATTTGTATATTTTCTCGACATAAAAAAAGCTCCTTTGATTAAATTATACCGGATTTAAAAATTTTGTCCGGAATTTAATCATAGGAGCATAATTGAAATCAAATTAGAATGAATGTTTAAGAAAATTTATGCCATTACTTGACATAGGAGAAAACAAGAAGATAAAACTAAGTTTTATCAGACAAATACTTTTTACGTAATTAAATTTAATGCTATACTTAGTAAGTATGAATTATGAATAAAAATATTGTATGGATTTTATTGGAGGAATAACTTATTATGAAGCATTCTATATCTAAAATGACATTGATTTCTATAATTAGTTTAATGATAAGCGGAACAACTATTAATAGTTATGTTTCTGCAGATTCAAACAAAAGTATCAATAGTCAAATTAAAAAATTTAAGCAACAAACCACAGATGATGCAACAATAGCAACTAAAAAATCAATTAGTAAATTAGGCAATAATAGTTTAAATTATTTTATCCCAACTCAAGCTCGAAAAATTAAAGGTAATTCAATTCAAGATCCTGGTTCTGATGCTAACTTTGTAACAAAAGTTAATTATAGTGCTCGCAATAATCCTCAAAATAGAATTAATTTACCAAAAGGATATAGTATAGCCTTACTAAAGAAAGCTGCGCAAAAGAACAGTTGGAAAAACACAAAATTACAAATTAAGATTGGAAGAATTGGTCTACAAGGATTAGCAATGAACTCATTTACTCCTAGCAAGCGTGATTTAAGTAGAATAGTTAATTTAAATCATGTGACTCAAGCTCAAAATGTAGAACTAAATAATTTTACATTATCGCTTATCAATCCAATTATTAAAAAATTAGGTGGGATCCAATACTTGAGCTCTTATAATGCTGTTAAAGCTGCTCAAAATGTTGCAGATGTCTATAGCCAAGATAATTGGAATAATACCGGTAGCAAAGTTGGTCATGATTCTCGTTTTCGAAGAGTAGTTGGTAGTAAATTTAATATTAAAGATGTTGCAGAAGAAAACTATACAGATAATCCTGCACTAGGTTTAACAGAAATAAAATTAAAGAATAGAGATGTATCAATGGCGGCTTTAAAACATGCTATTTATAATTCTGTAGCTTTACAATTATTCGAAGATGGACCATCCTACTGGGGACATGCTACAGCATTGATGAATTTGGACATTCATAAAAAATATCAACCAAATTATTTTGGAACTTCTTTTGATAAATTTGGTGGATTACATTTCTTTATGATTCCACATAATAAAAAAGTGAATGTCGATTTTAAACCTTTCTAATGTTGCATCAGTGATAATTATTAAAAAGTAATGCTCCTATGATTAAATTCCGAACAAGATTTTTAAATCCGGTATAATTTAATTATAGGAGCTTTTTTTATGTCGAGAAAATATACAAATGAATTTAAAGAATCAATTATCAAAATGATGAGGGACGGACCTAACTATCAAACTATTCTTCGCTGGTATCGCGAAGCTGAAAGAGTTATCAATCCTAATGAACTGGACATCAAAAAGTGCTCCTATGATAATAATATAGACCATTTTTATGTCGTACCCTTTCGGGTTTAATTATTATTAAAGGAGTTTTTATTATGCCAAAATCATATTCTAAAGAATTAAGAGATTCAATTATTGCACTAGCAAAACAAGGACGTAGTATCAGTTCACTTGCTAAGGATTATAATATTTCTACTAATACAATCAATCGTTGGATCAAGCAAGCCAAGACGATTAATGTTGATGGTAAAAGTATTTCATATGAAAAATATATTCAAATGGAAAAGAAGTTAGCTGAGACTCAAGAGGAACTTGAAATTTTAAAACGAGCCGCGGTGTTACTTGGCAAGCGCTAACAATTAATGAAGCCTTAGGCTTCATTAAAGATAGTTTGGAACATGGACACCGCTTAGCAACCATTTTAAGAGCTTTTAAAATGCCTAAGAGTACCTATTATTATTGGACTAATCATCAACCAACAAAACGTGATCATCATAATCTAATTTTAAAACGAGAAATTTTAGTTGCCTGGCAACAAAGCCGTTATGTTTATGGGTATCCCAGAATTCATCAAGTCCTCTTAAATAAAGGATTACAGGTCAGCTCTAGAACCGTCTGGAAGCTAATGCATTCCATGAAAATTCATTCAGTAATGAACAAAAAATATCGCAAACCAACCACCCATAATGATTATGAACAGCGTGCTAACTTAGTCCGTCAGGACTGGCGTTCTGCTTGGTGCGCTGACATTACCTATGTTCCACTAACGAATCACAAGTGGGTTTATTTAGCCAGTGTCTATAATCCTAATAACCATAAGGTTATTGCCCATCAGGTTTGTAATGAAATGACTGCAGAGTTAGTAACTAATACTATGCTTAAAGCGGTGAAAAAGACTAGCAAACCTATGTTTTTACACAGTGATATGGGAAGTCAATATACCAGTGATTTATTTGAAAAGTTATTAAACAAACTTAATATCAAGCATTCATATTCATTGAAAGGTCATCCATACGACAATACTTACATTGAAAACTTTCATTCAATGCTAAAACGTGAATTAGTATTTCAAACAAAGTTTGAAAGCATAGAAGAGGCAATTGAAGGTATTGATTGGTACGTAAGATGGTATAACAATGAAAGAATTAGCTTGGTCAAAACTACATAAAATTAGTCCAAGTTATTGACATAGGAGCAGCAGGTTTATTGCATCTAATTTTAAATTGAGATACAATAACTTTGTAATAACTAGTAACAACAGAATTGTTCTTTGTTGGTGGTGTCGTTACTGGCACCCGAACAATTAGCTACTGCAATAGCTACCAACAAGGTGTTGATCCAAAAACTTGGACAAAAGCATCACAACCTTTAAATATAGATGGATGAGTTTATCTCATCTAGTTAATTATAGCATTAAAAAGTATAAGGCTCATTGTGGGTCTTATTTTTTTTGTTTATCTATATATGCAAATATCTTAAAAACAGTTACTAGCTTTAAAGCGGGAAAATGATATTTTAAAATCAGCCGAGATAATTTTTGCCCAGCATTAGAAAGCAAACAACGGAAATAAATATTTGAATCGATTAAACCGCAGCTCATTAATGGTTGTTGCAGCTATGAAGTTTTAAAAGAACTTAAAGTATCTAAATCTAATTACTATGACTGACTTCATTTAGTAGTATTGTTCCTAATGGGATTAGATGTATTATTCACTATAATCAAGGTTGACATTATTAAAATAAAAGTTATCAATACATGTTAAAAATTCTTAATTTAACTCAGTCGATGTCTTCTATCGTAAGTGAGACTGTCATGACAATGCTCCAATTGAGAGTTGGTTTAATTTTCTCAAAAAAGAATGTATAAACCGACAAAATATCAATAATATCAATGATTTAAGACAGATTATCTCTAATATGTTAATTGGTTTAACCATTTAAAGTAAAATTAAAGGCTTGACTCATATTGAATACAGACATAATACCTTAGGTCTGTATTCAATATTAAAATTTAATGCAATGTCTAACTTTCTCATTGCACTTCAAAACTATGATTCATTACCATTTTAGGACAAACTAAAAAGGTGAGGACAAGACCCGTCGGGATTTATCTCCACCTTCTATATTAGTGAGTTTATATTAATAAATTCATTACTTTTTATGATGCTTAAATTCTAATAATGAAAGTAGTCCACTAATCATAATCATTAACATACCTAATAGTGTGTACATACTTTCATTTGATTCTCCAGTTTGTGGTAGCTGCTTGCTTGAAGCACTGGAACTAGCGCTACTTGAAGCACTGGAGCCAGCACTGCTTGAAGCACTGGAACTAGCGCTACTTGAAGCACTGGAGTTAGCACTGCTTGAAGCACTGGAACTAGCACTGCTTGAAGCACTGGAACTAGCGCTATTTGAAGCACTGGAACTAGCGCTGCTTGAAGCACTGGAACTAGCGCTACTTGAAGCACTGGAGTTAGCACTGCTTGAAGCACTGGAACTAGCACTGCTTGAAGCACTGGAACTAGCGCTATTTGAAGCACTGGAACTAGCGCTGCTTGAAGCACTGGAACTAGCGCTACTTGAAGCACTGGAGCCAGCACTGCTTGAAGCACTGGAGCCAGCACTGCTTGAAGCACTGGAACTAGCGCTACTTGAAGCACTGGAGCCAGCACTGCTTGAAGCACTGGAACTAGCGCTACTTGAAGCACTGGAGTTAGCACTGCTTGAAGCACTGGAGCCAGCACTGCTTGAAGCACTGGAACTAGCGCTACTTGAAGCACTGGAACTAGCGCTATTTGAAGCACTGGAACTAGCGCTGCTTGAAGCACTAGAACTAGCACTGCTTGAAGCACCACTGTTTATTGTCTTAGAGTACTTAACCACTTCATTATCACTAGATGTATCAACCGTTACGTCCTTAGCCGCTACTGAACTTGGTGTCTTATACCCCTTACTACTTAAATCTGGGGCTGTTACAGCTGCCCATTGACTATTATTATCTGCTATCCAATTACTATAACTAATGACCTTACCTGTCACCTTATCTACCGTTGCTGTTCGTGTGAAGTGAACATTTTGTGTTACTTCAGGAGCCAACGTTTGATTAGTTGAACTATCAACGTAGTTGATCGTACGAGTAACTGTCTTGGACAACTCACTTGGATCAACATTCCCAGGATCAGTAGCAGTATTAGTGGTTGTATCATGAGCATACTTAACCACTTCATTATCACTAGATGTATCAACCGTTACGTCCTTAGCCGCTACTGAACTTGGTGTCTTATAACCCTTACTACTTAGATCAGGTGAAGTTACTGCAGCCCATTGACTATTATTATCTGCAGTCCAATCCCCATAAGAAACGACTTTACCAGTTACACTATCTACTGTAGCAGTTCTAGTGAACTTGACGTTCTGAGTAACTGTAGGTGAAACCGTATTGTTAGTGTCAGCATCAACATATTGAATAGTCCGCGTAACGGTTTTAGATAACGTGGTTGGATCTACGTTACCAGGATTATCAGGAGTTACCGTTTTAGTTTCATGTTTTAAAATAACATTGAAAGTTTCATTATTATCGGATCCAAACGTATAATCAGAAGGGTACCCATCTGAAACAAGTTGATAACCTTTGTTTTCCCAATTTTTAATTTCTGAACTTGTACTATAAGTTGACTTTTGGTTATATTTACCGTTATTGATGCTATCATCTTCAATGACATTATTATTATCATCTTGATCAATATATTTAACATTAAATGATCTATAACTAGCATATACATAGGTAACGTCTGGATTATTATCTGTGAATGTTCCTGTAGGACCATTTATAACTTGAACTAGATAGTAATTTTTGTCAGAATAATCTTTTGCTGATGTATAAAAAGTTTGTCCATAAAGACCAGTAACGGTTACATCATCATTACCATTATCTATCGGAGTCCAATCATTATTAGTATTAACATTTCCATCCTTATCTAAAACATATTTTACATTAACAGAATCAGTAGAAGCTTTGTATACATAAGTATACGTAGTATCAGATTGTGGGAATACACCTTTGACACTGTACTTACCGTCGCTAGATTCGGTTGCTCCTTCAGGAAGTTTAGTTGTATCTAGAGTATAATGGTCAATATCTACACTATCAGCAGAAAAAGTATCATTATTTTTAGCATAACCTAGTTGAGAATTATCAGATGCAATTTGATTTCCTTGTTCATCTACATATCTAGTAATTACAGCAGTTTGACCATCGGCAGAATTTTGTAACATTCCTGTAGTATAAGTAGGTGTTTTAGTATCATAAACCCCCTTATTATCAGAAAAAGTAACATCATACCTTACCTGTTGTTTATTATTATTAGGATTAATAATATTGTTATTTGCAGATATAGTATAAGGAAGTGTTATATTCCCATCACTGTCACAATATTTATTTTCCATTGCTTGAATTACACTATCAGACACTGTTGCATATTGCGATTTCATCAATGTTTCAAATTGTGATTTAGTTATTTTTACAGACTGACTCTTTCCGTAATTAATAGTTATTTTTAGTTCATTATTAGCTAACCTAGTAACTGAATATTGATTAGCTTGTGGAGTACCATCTACTTTACTAATCCATTGTGCAATTTTAGAACTAGCGTTGGACATACCTCCCCAATTATTAGCTGCACCACTAGTCCAGCCAGGTGATTCAGTAGCAGGACCAAAACCACTTGGAACAGCAACATAGTTCCAAAATCCACCACCATCTTCAATGTAAACTGGTACAATGTTGCCATTCTCAGTAGTAGATGCTTTTACATCAATGGTTTGAATATAGTCGTTACCATTATTTAGTGGTACCGCGAGTGTAAATGGATTTCCATCAGAGTTAGATAAATTAGTTCTAACAGAGACACCATTAGCATTTATATTAGTTACATAATCCTTCATAACTCCCAAGGTATTATTCTCTACGAAATTTGGTTGAGTTGGTTTAGCAGCCCATGAATAGTTATGAGTTTGATCCCCGACTGTTTCACTGAATGACAAATCACTACCATTCCCAGCAGATTTTGGAAATACTTGCCCACCAGACGTTTGGAATCTTAGTGTAATATTATGTCCTTTAGATGCGTCGTAAGTACTATCATTTAATGGGACAACTATTGATTGAGAACCACTGTCATAATAAACACCCTTAGAAATTCCGCTCTTTGTTTCGCTATCGTAAATAACTGGATTTAAATTATTGATATTAAAATTATAAGGCCCAGGTTGATTATTTAAGTTAGTAGAAACTGGAATCCTTATGGTGTCCCCCTCTTTTAATATGTCATTAGAATTTATGGTAAAGGATAGTGTAGTCACTTTGTCACTATTTCCCTGTAATAGATCAATATATCCAGTAGGTAACTGTGATCCGTCATTATTAGACCATGAAATATTGTTTGTTTTAATAACACCCTGAGATACCAACGATTTATAACTATACTCTTGATTATCAGCCGCCATTCTATCTTCTAAAGATAATAAGAGGTCTGAACTTGAATTATCAGAACTACTAGAATTAGAACTAGTAGAACTGGAACTATCTGCACTAGAGGAAGCGCTAGAACTAGTAGAACTGGAACTATCTGCACTAGAGGAAGCGCTAGAACTAGTAGAACTGGAACTATCTGCACTAGAAGAAGCGCTAGAACTAGTAGAACTGGAACTATCTGCACTAGAAGAAGCGCTAGAACTAGTAGAACTGGAACTATCTGCACTAGAAGAAGCGCTAGAACTAGTAGAACTGTTGAAATCTGTCTTAGGTTCAGCATTCTGAACAGCAGTACTATCAGCTTTTACATATTCGCTATTATAAATTGATAATGAGGAAAAACCTATTAAAGCAAAAGTAGATAATGAAATAACTACCCATCTTTTTTTTACTTTTTTCATTTTTTTTCTATCTTTTGTTTTTTGAAACTGAAATTTATTATATTTCATTAATTAGTCCTCCTAAATAAAAATAATATATCCTTTTTAATTGATTATCACCTATATTAATACATGATAAACAATTTCAATTATACTCAGTGTCATTTTGATGTGCACCCCAAAAGTTGTACATTATTATATTGTTTTTCCTAGGCGGAAAGTTTCCGGTATTGAACCGGTGACTTTCCGCCTAGTTTTGTTTTAATACGATGATTATTGTAATAATCAATCCATATTTTCATTGACGACATTAAATCTTCTTTAAAGTCATAATTACAGTCCATGATTTCAGCTTTCATAATATGGAAAAATGATTCCATAGGTGAGTTATCTATACAATTCCCCTTACGGGACATACTTTGAAATATCTTATTCTTCTTAAGCTCTTTTTGCCAGATATGACTTTGATACTGAGCTCCCTGATCACTATGAATTGTCGTTCTGTATGGTAAATCCTTAACTAATTGAATAACTTCTTTCAACGGTTTCATAACACAGTTCATATTTGGATGGCTGCTAATGTTATAGGATATTATTTCACCAGAAAATAAATCCATAATAGGTGAAAGATAAATACGATGATTAATATCACAATTTCCATATCTGAATTCACTGATATCAGTACAGAGCTTTTGATATGGTCTGTCAGTATTAAATCTTCGATTTAATTGATTTGATTTAAGTTTTCCAACCTGACCACGATAGGAATTATACTTACGTGTTTTTCTTGAATATGATGAAGATAGTAAATTATTCTTTTTCATTATCTTTAATACTAGTTTGTGGTTAACACGGTATCCACGATTAGTTAATTCTAAACACACTCTTCTATATCCGTAGGATTTATTTTTATCTTTAATATCCTTGATAATTTTAGCGATTTCAGCGTGCTTATCAGGCTTATTTTGGATTGATCTAATATAATAATAAGTACTTCTAGATATCCTTAATGCCTTTAGTATTAATGTTTTAGTGGTATGGTATTTCAGCCTTAGTTCGTCGATTATTTTAATAATTACTTCTGGTCTTCTTCGTCGTCTAAGGCCCTCAATTTTTTTAAGAAGTCATTCTCTATTCTCAACATTAAATTTTCTTCTTCAATCTTCTTCAATTTTTCTTTATCGGTATTAGTATTGTTTGATTCGGCTTTGTTAGTTTTCCTTTTTGTCATGGCTTTTCTTTCCCTTCGGGACAATAAACCATCAATACCTTTTTGCTCTAGTCGTTTTTCCCAAGTCCAGATAGTTGATGGAGAAGGAATATTAAAATGATAAGCTGCCTCTGGATAAGATGATTTAGTCGTTTTCATCCAGTTTAATATATATTGTTTCTCTTTGGTAGAGTATTCGATTATATTCTTTCTTTTTTTAAGACCATTTAGTCCATGTTTTTTGTAACTCTTAACCCAACATAAAACAGTATTTCTACTTTTAACTCCAAAGTTTCTAGCCACCATTTGCGATCCCATACCGTTTAGGTATGCGTTAATTACATTTAATTTATCTTCTACTTTATATTTAGACACAAAAAAACACCCCAAAGTTTTGTACAAACTTTGGGGTGCAGTGCATTTATGCTTTATTACGATCATAAATAACTTAATACTACATAGTACACTTTACTATATTAAAAGATTTATACAAATGTTAAACAATCATTATCGATGACTATATGTTTATTTTTTTATTACAATTGTTAATAAATGCCATTTTGCATTTGATTATAATACAAAAGGTTCGTTTTTATAAAATAAAATTTAATATACTAGTTAAAATTATTTTTGGAATATTGCTCCTATGATTAAGGACGGAGCTAACGCTCGCGACCTTTCTGATGAATATAGCCCTAAATATCAAATCATTCTGCGTTTGGTGCGCGATGAAAGATGCCATTATTGATCCAGAAAAACATGATGTGCAAATAACTTATTAGTTTCTTGCATATATAGATAACATTGATATAGTGGTATTGATGTTATGCAACTATTTTATGCAAAAAAGGGAGACTTCCTAATGCAATATGGATATGCAAGAGTTAGCACCTTAGGTCAATCACTAGATAATCAAGTCCAAGGCCTTAGGGATAATGGTGTATTAAAAAAGAATATCTACACTGATAAATACACTGGTACTAGTACAGACCGAGTAGGATTTCAAAAACTATTGGACGCTTTAAAATCGGGCGATACTTTAGTAGTTACTAAACTAGATAGATTAGCTAGAAATACTAGAGAAGCACTTAATGTACTTAACGAACTACAAGATAAAAATATTAAGATCAACATTTTAAATCTTGGGCTTATTGATAATTCATCAATTGGGAAGTTTACGACAACCGTTTTATTAGCTGTTGCTGAAATGGAAAGAGATATGATTGTAAATCGAACCCAAGAGGGTAAAAAATATGCTAAAAAGCATAATCCTAATTACCGAGAGGGACGTAGGACGCGTCTCACAGGAAAGAATAAGGACAAGTACCCAGCTATTTATGAATATAAGCAGTCTCACACGGCTGAGGAGACCGCAAAAGCATTTGGAATATCGGTTAGAACGGTTTTCTATGTAAATTCAATTTTTAAAGATAGTGGAAAGTAAAATGATAGATGTGATTTTGAACTTAGAACGAAATTTCTTGAGGAATTTCGTTCTATTTTTTTATCTGAAGATAAAAAAATATGAGCTAATTTGAAATGAAATTCTCAAATTGCGAATATGATTTTTTATTCATAAGAATAAAAAATGCACTGGTAAAAATTCAGTCCAAAGACTGAAATTTTTACTGGCACGTAATTTAGCCCAGAGGATAAATTATGTGCCACTAGCTCTCTGCAAGAGCCACGTAAATTCCACCGCTTGCGGTGAATTTGATAAGTGGCTATCATTTTACCGCAACATTCTGCTATAATCCTACGTAACAAGTAAGCATTATTTTATTTATGTTTAGTATGGGAGGTCTGCAAAAATGAAAATAACCGCTACTTTGAATATCGCCAATCAATCATTTTCGGGTGTAAAAAAACATGTCGAACATGACAAAAAAATTAACCATTCAAACAAAAGTATCGACTATGAAAAAACTCAATTTAATCAGACAAAAGAAATTTTAAATTCTGATGATTTGAATCAAATTAAAAAAGAACGTTATCAGGATCAATTTGAAAAATATAATGCTAGTCAGAAAAAAAGTAGACACATTAGCAAGATGTTTAAAAATGTAAATGAGTTTGTAAAATCCAAAGAAAAAACAAACAGTTTTGATAAAACTGGTGTGGCTACATTTGGAAATAAACAAAATCAAGATGAGCTTTTGGACGGAAAAAGTCCCGATGAAGTAAAAAATATATTAATAGCTGAAAGTAAAGGTATGGCAGAATATGCCGATCATTTTAATGAGCGTCATCAATTCATCAAAGTAGCAAGATATACAACCAATGTTGATGAATCCACGCCACACATTCACATGCAAATGATACCACTTGGAAAAACCGCTAAGGGCAAACCTAGTATGAGTTTGAATGCAGCATTAAAAGCTGAATATCAATATCAAACTGGATCAAGTATTACCGACACCCGAAAGGCTTTAAGTTGGTTTCGAGAACAAGAAGATAACGCATTAGTTTCGTCTGTCAGCAAAAAGTTAGGCAAAGACTACTCCCTAACCCGTACCAACGAGCATGTCCAAGACTTTGACGCTTACAAAAAAATCAAAGAGCGTTTAGACGATAAAACCGAAGAAAATAAGCGCCAAGCCAAAATCCTAAAGTTTCATGAAACCGAAATGTCTAAATCTAAGGATAGAGCTATCGAGTTCATTGCACGACACCAACCAACCCACAAAGTTCCTATTTCCGCAAAGGTTCAAGAACCCCATGAAGTGCAGACTGCGCAAGGATTTAAAGAGCATAAAATGACATCTGCCAGCTACTTATTCCAATCAGCAATGGAAATCGTCCAAAAATACGCAAAAATGACCGTTGAGAAAATTAAAAAATGGGAAAAATCATTGCAAGACCGACAAAAGCAACTAGATAAGCGTGAACAAGAAATATCCCAAAGGGAAAAGAACCTAAAACAAGTCGAAAAGTCTTTAAATGAGCGTCAAACTAGGCTAAACGAATATGAGAAAGGTATCGATCAATACAAAGAAAAATTAGTTGGTAAAGCCGTTGAAATCGGGAACTTCGAACAAGCTAAAAAGACTAACAACACTAGCATGAGTAGCCTTTCCAAGCTTGCTAAAGATAAATTAGGACCACTTACCGAAATATATAACGAGCAACAGCGTAGCCGTGAAAGTGCGGAAAGATACGCTAATCAACTAAAGAAACGAGAACAAGA
The DNA here is from genome assembly GCF_037546185.1 of Nicoliella lavandulae. Lineage (NCBI taxonomy): Bacteria > Bacillati > Bacillota > Bacilli > Lactobacillales > Lactobacillaceae > Nicoliella > Nicoliella lavandulae. The sequence continues at coordinate 17,670 of NZ_JAWMWH010000004.1, forward strand.
ACGAGAAATGGAAGAATACAGAAGACAGCAAGAACGTGGAGGAAGATAAGTCTCATAGTGCTTAGGATAATTAATAAATCATATAGTTTATAAAAACATCATTATGGAGTTTAAATATTAATTTATTGCTCTTTTTATCAATAATTCTAAATTCTTTTTTTTCAATATCTATTTCTACATCAACAGATTTATAACCTTTCATTGCCCAATCTTGCTTTAAATTATTAAAAAAAGTATTTAATCTTAAATCGAGAGGTCCATTATCATTCGTAAAAGAAGTGATTAGGTAGGGCCTTATTGTTAAGGTTGATCCATCCTTTCCCCTAAGATAAGTCATTTCCAATCCATTTAGTTTTCTTATATGAAATATATCCCCACTACTCATATTCTGAACATCATCAATCTTACTCGATTCAAGTAGTCTATTCCTTAGTGCATCTGGAAATCTATCATATAATTTCTGAAGATCTTTTGGATTGGTATATGCACCCTTTCCATGCCTACCAAAATTAAAAATATATACTGTTCCTTGACTATAATAAACTTGTAAAGTTGTTCCGCTATCCTTAGCTATATCAACTACTTTATTCCCAATTTTTTTATTTAGATGTAAATGAATTATTCCAAAGTCATTAAACATTCCATCTTTTTTTAATTTTTTAGCTCTTTTGGATAAATACATTGATATACCTTTTCCTCTTTTTAAAGAACTTTCAATGTTTTTTATTACAGTTATATATTCTTTTCTTTTATATACTTCTGGTGATACTTTCACGTTTACAGGAAATTCCAGACATTTTTTCTTATACTCCATGTAGTGCAAAAAATTTGGATTAGTTACTCCTAATTCATTTTCAGCTATGATTTCGCAAAACTCTATCCATGCACAATACAAATCGCATCTTTTCAAAAATACTTAACCACCTTTAAAAATTAATCGCTTATTATATTTATCCATTAAACACTCAATTACATTATTTTCAAGAAAATTAGGGGGGAATCCTAGAAATGGAAGACATTAATAACAAAAAAATTTTAACTGAACTTTTAAACGCAATTAATGGCAATGTTTTAGACGTTAAAAACGTCCCCACAGTTGACATGCAAATCATGGAATTAAAGCAACAGGCTCGCAAAGAAATTGAAAACGTAACCCGTGGCTATAAAAATAAACTGGAAAGCAAAATTTATAGTGATACAAAACTAATGGACGACCTTATCAAGCAAAGATTAGAAGAGATTGATTCAGAGAATCAAAGAAATATTAATGGCTATTATGAAAAATACGCCAAGCAATTAAGTTCTGATACTGAATACTCTGAAATCCGCAAAAAGCTATTGCTAGATACAAACGAAGAATATCGCTTATTTAATCAACGTTCTAAACAATTATTCGATAAATTAGATCAAATAGACGAAAAGATTGAAAAATTGGAAAAAATGACCTATTACACACGTTTTAAATCCATTATCAGTACTTTTATCGCATTAGCATTACCAACCATTGCAGTAGCTGTTTTAATCGTATTTACGTTGGTATGGCTTTTTAATCATTAGGAGGTGTTTTAATGGGTTTTCACGCCTACAAAGAATCTAAACTACCAAAAGATTTTGAAATTAAATTTGCTGATCAAAATAGGCTCGATAAAGAAGATTACACTCACCCTATTCCAATCATCTTAGTAATCGTGCTTACTCTAGTGTTATTAGTAAGTCTTAGCATTGTTAAATATAATAAAACTCATGAAATTACTGTAAGGGAATCGAAAGTTTATACCGATAAACATCTAAAAGATGTAGTAGAAGCTCAAAAATCGCTTTCTAAGCGAATTAAAAGTTATTTGTATGTAAATAATGGTAAAGTATCTGAAAACGTTAAAAATAACCTAAATAACGAATATAATCGTTTATCAGACCAATTGAATAAAATGGATCAAAATAACGACACTGTTTCTAGATTGCATAGTGATTTAGATTTAGATAGAACTGGTATTGATACGCTTTCCTAGTTCTCTGTATTAACTGTATTATTATGTATATAAATATATTAGTATAACTAGCATTGCATTTTGCAACACCAGACATTGCATTTTGCAACATGGAAATTAAAGAATCTAATAATTAAATAAAATAAGACCATAAAGAAAGAGCTTGCCTCGCAAGCTCGGCGAAGCTCTCTCGATAGTTAGCCTAGTTGGTGGCCATAACTATCGAGAGAGTATGTCTCTTTAAAAGTCTGTACATCGCTTTGCTCAACTATCAATAAACGCAAAATTTGATAGCTCAGTAAAGCTTCACAGCATCATGTTTAAACTCATCCAGCCCTTGTTCCAATTATGCCTTAGCGCGTATTTTATTCCTGCTAAGCCGGAATTTTAAAGTTTAACGTGGTAAAATCCTAAAACCCACCGTGCATAATGGATATGATGTAGCATTTCCTAGACTTCCCAGCCGACTTTGTCAGCTTTTGCCACTCTTTTAGATCGGCGTTTCATACGATCAAGGCTTGGCGTGCCTATGGTCTGTAACTGCGGACAATGTATCGCACTGCCAACGGGTTCATTTTATGACGAATAGAAAGGTAACCGTCCTCATTTTAATTATCGTATTTTACATCAGTAGTACATCGAGTGATACAACATACAATAACAAAGATTGTCATTCTTTTAACACTAAAAAAGAGCCATGGAATCACTTATCTTACGTGATCTCACGGCTCTTAACTAATTGTTATTAATTATCTCCCATATGTATCGGGTGATATATTGTATATATCTTTTTTTGTAATTACTATGTATCCATGATAGAATAAACTTGTAATTTTGAATGAAAAGAACGCCAATTCTTTTCATCAAAGATATCAGTTAGTTAGAGTAACGTGATATCACGTAAGTTAGTATTTGCAGTACTAACAAGCAACTCAAGTCCTAGCAGATTGCTGAGGGCTTTTTTTATTGCCTTTTTTACGTGTTTTCGTATTCAATTTATAAGTTAAGAATAACATACTACAATGAATTATCAAAAAGTTTTTTGTTAAATGGGCGGTATCCTGCATTGTTACTTTTATATATTTATAATATAGTTCTTGTGTAGGGTTTCATAAGAAAGGCGGTTAAATCAATGGATAAGACAGTTCCTGAGCTTGCTGAAGAATTAGATATTAACAAGTTAAGAATCTACAGATACATAAAAAAGAATAATATCAAGCCCGTGCGAACTGATAAGAATGTGCAATATTTTGATGACAAGTCTTCTAATGCAATTTTAAGCCATTTTCGAGATGTTGCCGGAAATCGTGTATCGCAAGATACAGAAAGCGATACAAAATCTGATACTACTGAAACTGCTCTAATTGAATTAAAAGACAACATAATAAGTCGACAAGATAGAGAAATTAAGCAGCTATACAAACAGGTTGAAAGTCTTCAGCGTACGATTGACCAACAAAATAAACAGTTCGATCAACAACAACAACTTGAACTAGAAAGTATTAGGACTTTCAAGAAAAATATAATGATTGATTCTGAGTATCACCCCGATACAGAATCCGATACACACGATACATCGAACGATACAAAAAGTGATACAGTCGATACAAGAGGTGGTATCAAAAAAAGTGGTTTATTCGCATGGTTAAAGCGTTCCAATAAGTAGTATCGCATGTAAAAACTTACGATACTCGATACATCGAACGATACAGAAAGTGATACAAGAAAATCGATTTTTCAAAGTAGCAAACCGAAGATACATAGGCAATAAAAATAAACCCACCATATTGGCATGCTCCTATGATAATAATATAGACCATTTTTATGTCGTACCCTTTCGGGTTTAATTATTATTAAAGGAGTTTTTATTATGCCAAAATCATATTCTAAAGAATTAAGAGATTCAATTATTGCACTAGCAAAACAAGGACGTAGTATCAGTTCACTTGCTAAGGATTATAATATTTCTACTAATACAATCAATCGTTGGATCAAGCAAGCCAAGACGATTAATGTTGATGGTAAAAGTATTTCATATGAAAAATATATTCAAATGGAAAAGAAGTTAGCTGAGACTCAAGAGGAACTTGAAATTTTAAAACGAGCCGCGGTGTTACTTGGCAAGCGCTAACAATTAATGAAGCCTTAGGCTTCATTAAAGATAGTTTGGAACATGGACACCGCTTAGCAACCATTTTAAGAGCTTTTAAAATGCCTAAGAGTACCTATTATTATTGGACTAATCATCAACCAACAAAACGTGATCATCATAATCTAATTTTAAAACGAGAAATTTTAGTTGCCTGGCAACAAAGCCGTTATGTTTATGGGTATCCCAGAATTCATCAAGTCCTCTTAAATAAAGGATTACAGGTCAGCTCTAGAACCGTCTGGAAGCTAATGCATTCCATGAAAATTCATTCAGTAATGAACAAAAAATATCGCAAACCAACCACCCATAATGATTATGAACAGCGTGCTAACTTAGTCCGTCAGGACTGGCGTTCTGCTTGGTGCGCTGACATTACCTATGTTCCACTAACGAATCACAAGTGGGTTTATTTAGCCAGTGTCTATAATCCTAATAACCATAAGGTTATTGCCCATCAGGTTTGTAATGAAATGACTGCAGAGTTAGTAACTAATACTATGCTTAAAGCGGTGAAAAAGACTAGCAAACCTATGTTTTTACACAGTGATATGGGAAGTCAATATACCAGTGATTTATTTGAAAAGTTATTAAACAAACTTAATATCAAGCATTCATATTCATTGAAAGGTCATCCATACGACAATACTTACATTGAAAACTTTCATTCAATGCTAAAACGTGAATTAGTATTTCAAACAAAGTTTGAAAGCATAGAAGAGGCAATTGAAGGTATTGATTGGTACGTAAGATGGTATAACAATGAAAGAATTAGCTTGGTCAAAACTACATAAAATTAGTCCAAGTTATTGACATAGGAGCAACTCACTTCCTCTCATGTAACAATATTATGGTAAACTAGAGTTAAATAAAAATCAATATTTTAATCAAATATAATCATAAACAATATCTTGTAAAATGTATTTGTTTAAGATGCTATAACTATATTTATCATGTTAAAGAGACATAGTACATGTAATGCTTTTATCAGTTTACCATTTTCCATCATCAGAAAATTGAAATATCATTATTAAGATAAATCAAGCTAATTAAGATGGAAAATAATCGACAAACACATTATCGGATAAGATAGTGAGTAAACTTAATGCTCCTATGTCAAGAATCCGGACAAAAAATTTTAACTAAATTGCATCTGTGTTATCTCACGATAGCTTATTCGTTCATGATTGAACCATTCAATATATTTGCTAATTGATAATTTCACATGCGCTAATGAACTAAATTTTTGGTGAAATCCCCATTCTCGTTTGAGCATCGAATGAAAATTTTCAATCAATGCATTGTCATGATGTAACATATGAGTGTACCCTAACGGACAAACATAATTATGTGATATAATTATGTTGTAAATGTAACATTTAAGTGTAACTTAATTAATTGGAAATTGGGTGATAAAAAGTGGCATTAATATTTTACGCACGGGTATCAAGCAAAGACCAAAATTTAGCTAGACAAAAGCAAAGGGCTATCGATGTGTCCGCTGATAAAATTTTTACCGATAAAATTAGTGGGAAGAACATGGAAAGGCCGGGACTACAGGCGCTATTAGATTATGTACGTGATGGTGATGTAGTAGAAGTGGTGACACTAGATCGCTTGAGCCGAAATTATGACGACATTCGAGACATTGTGGAACGACTTAAGCGAAAAGGCGTGAAAATGATTAGCGATGATCTACCGCAGACCAACAGCGGTAACGATTTAGTCGATAAATTTATGTTGGATATGATGATTAATCTGATGAGTTTCGTTGCCGAAAATGAGAGAAGCAAAATTAGGGAACGACAACGGCAAGGGATTGCTGAAGCCAAGAAACGCGGTGTGTATAAGGGCCGACCGTTTAAATTCATGCCTGATTCAAAGGACCGTGAAGGAAGACTGGTATACTTGAATGTCAAGCGCGCTTATCAGAGCAATAATTACAAAAGTAAGGCCCAATTAGCCCGCGATAATGGCTTAAGTCGACAACAGCTGTACAGAATCTTAAAACGAATTGATGATGAAAATTGATTCTTATCTGGTTTACAGCTATAATAAAGTCATAAATAAAAAAGACGCCCTGATAGCCGTCAGGACGTCTTGATCAGCAAGCTGCTTCAAAGGCAGTGACTCATTGGAATTTAACAGAAATTAATCCGCCCACTCAAACCATGTCAAAAGTTCGGGGCGGTTTTTTGTTACTTTTTTTTATTGATGTATTCCAGCAATGCAAGTAAAAACATGCCGAACGTAAACATCAACATAAGTGCTTGATAAACACTCATCGTAACTGGTACGCAATCCTTTCGAAGATTTTTTATGATGCACAGCACCACCTCCTAAGAAAATTGCGAGCCACCGCCCTCAAAACTTCTTACTAACCATTTTAAATTATATCATACATAATGATGAGAGCTAATGCGCACTTATAATTTACCTCTTAGTAAAAATGCTGTTAAAACAAGTGAATATAAAACTGATAACAAAACCTTAATCGCCATCACCACCATAAGTGGGGATGTAGACAAAAGACACATGCTAATAACTTCTCCCCCATGCCAAAAGGCATGGGCTTTTTTGATTGTAATGATAAAAATAAAAGGAGACGTGATATTATGAATTATTCAAAAAATTTAAAAGTATTTATCAAGAAACTCAAGAAAGACGCCGATAAACTACCCAGCGATCCATTTGATTTAAGCGCCTACCCTGAACTTAACGAGTGCTTAGATGAATCTTTGAATGAGCAGTTCAAGGTTCGTGACGTGGTCTGCACCGGTCAAACCCCCGATGAACTAATCAGTGAACTTAGATCGGATGCCACCACCCCGCTAGAACAACTGATTTTAACACAGATAGCGCCAATTTTAGCCAAAGCAAGTAGTGACTATCACGGTCATATCTATTACGTCAAAGATTGGCTCATCGATGAGGTGCTAAACAATGGGACTGAACTAAACATCTACTATTCGTATCTTAGCAACTCTTTCATCAGCAACGCCCTTGAAGACAACGTAGCAAGGGCGGTGGAAGCATGAAACTAGAAGAGTATCTAAAAACATGCGCATCAGATGGATGTGATATTAAATTATTGGATCAAAACTTCGGACACGATCAAACGTGGCGGGCCCTGTGTGAGCGGCTTGATCTACACGACAGCGGACAGCGCTTAGACGCGTTATATGAAGCCTTAGACGCAGCCTATGCCAGAGGCCGACCAAGATGCGTTCACTGACTGCCATAACAGCATCCAAAGTGTAATCTTAGATCGGCGCCGATATGAGCATGAAGTATATTACGCCAATGATTGCCCCGATTTAGGTGTATGGACTAATCGTGATCTGTTAGGCGTATTGGATATGATACATGCAGGATTTTAAAAGAGGAGCCCGTAACCAATGATGGTTGCGGGCCTTTTTTTCAACACGTATAGGGATGAACTATAACCAATGGGGCCCCTTAAACCCATAACATCAAGGGGTTAGGCCCCCGTTACAGAATAGCCCTATATGGGGTAGGTGCCCCGTGATGCATCGGTTATGAATCACATCTAAATCCCACCCAAGTGGGGTGGGATTTAGTTTTTGACTAATATAAAAGGAGAGTGATTCATATCTTAATTGATAACCGCATTTTTAACGAACTTGAGTACTATTACCCATCTGGTACCCACTATCCCATCATTCCAGGCGATGAACGCATTGATGAAGTCATTGAAACCCTCATCCGTAAACTTAATCCTAAAGAAACGGACGAAGACGATGGGTTCTATCAAGCACGCATTGACGACGAGTTAGCCTCTGATCCACTGCTCGGCATCATTGACCCCGACAGCTTGCTGTATGCCGGTCTGATGGACTGGCAGAAACACACAGGTAAAAAACTGCCCATCTTTCACATTAGGGAGCCCCTTGACGTAGTATGTTTCTTAACCCATGACACCAATGCTGATGTGGTCGATATGGATCTATTAGACTCTAATGGATCTGGAGCTGTTAAGAAAGACTTTCTAACATTTTTAAACCAGATAAGTGATTAAGCTAATTTTTAATACGCCCTGCTATGCAGGGCCTTTTTTTTATTTATTTTGCTTTGTTTTTATCACCAGCATGTTAGCTATAGTCATATCGTGATGTTCTTTACAAACCTCCGTATGACAGGCTAATAATGCACTATTAGCAATTCCTACGCTGATATTCTGCTTGATCTTGACGTACTTCCGCTCTTAGCTTTTCAATCTTAGTAATGATACGCTTTTTCTCTTCCGGATCCACTTCCTCTACAATATCGTGACCGTATTTCTCGCGATCTTTCATCCATTGGGGGCGTAAATCTTTGTGCGGTTGTTTAGATTCTGCTTCTGGTTTCTCAAGTTCGTCTTTAACTAGGCCAAAGGCTTCTAAGAAGAAAGTCTTCAAGCAAGACATGATATAAGCCAGTTCATTACGCTTATTGCGCGCGTATGAAAACACATGCATCAGTCTAGCACCTAAATTAACTTGAATATTTTCATTGCGTTCATACTTAGTAAATGATTTATTCTTAATTCCGTTGTTGTTAACAACAAAATGCTTAGCCTTGTGGATTAGTCCAACTAGCTTATAGGCTTGCTTTAAATCACCATCGGTATATTTAAGAATGGCATCGATTGCTAATCCCGGTAACTTTGTCGAACCAATTACAGCATTTCTCCATTTTTCAATTGGCGTTTCTCTGGCGTCTTCTGTGTCACTTGTATAAATCTTTGATTTATCACTCTGGTTTAAGTGACTATGATTAGGTGGCAAATTCTGCACTTTAGGACCTGCAGATTCTGCATCTACGTGCTGCACATTTTGCGCTTCTGGACGCTCAAATTTGGGCAAAAATAGCTTATCTGCACGGCTAAATTGCTTTTTCTTGATAATGTAGCCAAGTTTAACTAATTTGCGTAAAATAGCCCCTGTTTTGCGTATAGATACCTTTAATTTTTCAGCTAGTTCAGCTAGGGTATAAATCACGTAGTAATCATCGAGTTTGGCGTCAAAGAATTGTCTGTTGGTACGTGATGATTTCATCCGGTCACATAGTAGTGCGTACGCTACCACGTCATCGTTAGTTAGTTCCTTGTTATTGATTAGTTCTACGTCTGTCATAATGAATTGCATATAAAAAACCCCTATTCTTTTCTATTCGAATTAGGGGTGTCTTGATTTATGTACTATATAATTATATAATTAAGGTACACAAAACGATTTGGTAGCAGTTTCAGGACGCCAATCTCATCAACTGTTACCATTCCTAATTCGAATATTTTTTATCTGAAAGCCCGATGCTTAATTGCGTTGGGCTTTCTTTTTACATAATATATCATTAATCACTGTTTGTAAATATTATATTTTTTAAAATCGTGATAAATTAGGCATTAGCTAATGATACTATAATATTTTAATATCTTAATGCTTTGATATTTAAGTACTTTGATATTATAATATTAAAGTACTTAAAGCTTCACTATCTATTAATACCTTTCAAATGGGGTTAATATAGTAATATTAAAATATTATAATATTTTAATGTCTAAATGCATTGTAATATCAAATAATATAAAAAATAGGAGGTGTCTGTATGACAGCTAAAATTATTTCTTTTGCAAACCAAAAAGGTGGCGTTGGTAAGACAACGACAACTTTTGAAGTAGCGGAAAATTTATCTCAGCAATTTGATAAACGAGTTCTGATTATTGATTTAGATCCTCAAGCAAGTTTAACCAGCATAAAATATGATATGAGAAAGTTAATTTCGGAACATATGGATAATATGACTGATGTAATGATTGGTAAAGAGAGCATTCAAGATATTATTATTAATTTAAAGGAAAATATGGATATTGCACCAACGACTTTACAATTATCTGACGCTGAATTAAATTTAGTTAACACAACATTACGGGAGTTAGTGTTATCTAAGAATATTAGTACCATTAAAGACGATTATGATTTTATCCTAATTGACTGCCCACCATCACGTGGGTTGCTAACGGTTAATGCCTTATCTGCAAGTGATTATGTACTGATTCCTGTTCAAGCAGAGTATCAATCTTTATTAGGAATGCAATTGCTTAAGAAAACAATTAGAGATGTTAAATCACAAATTAAACCTGATTTAAAGACGCTCGGATATGCCGTTACAATGATTACACCTACTAATCATGCTAAAGATGCAATTGAAAATATTGAACACGATAATTTAGATATTCTAGCTGAAATACCCCGGTCAGTTGATGTGGCTGATGCTTCTGTTGCTAATATGTCAACTTATGAATATAGAAAGAACAATAAAGCTGGTAAGGCATATTATGAATTATCTAAAAAAATAAACGAACTATGAAAAGAGGCTAAATATGACTAATAAACGTAAATCATTTGGCAATGAAAATTTGAGCATGGATTCAGATTTAGATCAGTTATTCAAAAATAAAGACCCAAAAGAGTCCAAAGAACCTAAAGAACATAAACTTAGATCATTTTCATCAATCAAAGATTATTATCTTAAAACTAAGGATTACAAACAATATACGATTTACTTACCACCTGAAATTCAAAGTAAATTAAAATCTAAAGCAATTGAAGATGATGAATCCGTAAGCGATGTTATTAAGGAATTAGTTATAAATCATTATTTATCTGATAAAGATATTAAAGACGCCTATGATAGGGGCTATAATCGAAGAAATTCAAATTAGTTACTAATTTGAGTTTAATATTGCTAATCGTGACAGAGTTAAAAATAAATATGGGCTGTAGAAACTGTTCATAGGTTTGTATAGAGTCAAATTAATTTAATTGATTTAGTTTCTTTTGGTTATTCCTTCATCTATATTAAGAAGTCTTGATTTTATTCAGGTCTTTTTTTATGTCTATTATAAAAGCATTGTGTTCAGGTTCATTATTTAACATGTATAATAAAGTTACTATTAATTTAAGGAGTATTACTAATGGATACGTTTAACGAATTGATCACCCAAATTAATGATAATATCAATAATCAACGTGATCGAGGCACTGCTTCTGAAAAAATGGTGGTGACTTACTTAAAGAATGAGATTTATAAGTGAAAATATAAAGATGTATGGATGCTAAATTAAGTACCTGATGAATTAGGTATTTCAAAAGTAAACACGGGTGTTGATATTGTGGCCTGTGATTTTGAAGGTAAATTAACAGCGGTGTAAGCTAAATTTTACAAAGGTAAAGTCGGTAAAAATGCGATTAACACATTTGTTGCTGAAACAAGTAAGAGTTACTATGCTTCAGGAATTATCGTTTCGACTACTGATGAATGGAACCGTAATGCTCAAGCAGCATTGAAGAACACTACTAAACCTTTCACCATCATCGGTTTAACCCAACTAAAACACGCTGATGATGTGCTTATAATTATTAATTTGATAAATGAGAAACAACATATTGCGCTTGTGATTGTGTGAATTATTTCCTGAATTGCTTGCTTCCTCAGCACCTCATGGTGCTGAGCTTGTTTACTAGGTTGCCATTTTAACCAGTCATAGTAAGTAGAGCTGGATATTTTTAAACTCCTTAGGATTTCAGAAATGCGATAACCTTTACGAAGGTGAAAATTAATAACCTCTAGCATTGATGACCGTTGTTGATGATCTAATGCTTAGCAAAAATTATCGTAGCTGATTTTAAAATATCATTCTCCCGCTTTAAAACCATTAATTGTTTTTGTACATTTTTGATGTCCCATTCGTTAAGAATTGATTAGTATTTCAACTTCGCGATACCAGCGAAGAATAGTTTGATAGTTAGGTCCATATTCATCCAAAAGAGCTTGAGCGTTAGCACCGTCCCTCATCATTTTGATAATTGATTCTTTAAATTCATTTGTATATTTTCTCGACATAAAAAAAGCTCCTTTGATTAAATTATACCGGATTTAAAAATTTTGTCCGGAATTTAATCATAGGAGCATAATTGAAATCAAATTAGAATGAATGTTTAAGAAAATTTATGCCATTACTTGACATAGGAGAAAACAAGAAGATAAAACTAAGTTTTATCAGACAAATACTTTTTACGTAATTAAATTTAATGCTATACTTAGTAAGTATGAATTATGAATAAAAATATTGTATGGATTTTATTGGAGGAATAACTTATTATGAAGCATTCTATATCTAAAATGACATTGATTTCTATAATTAGTTTAATGATAAGCGGAACAACTATTAATAGTTATGTTTCTGCAGATTCAAACAAAAGTATCAATAGTCAAATTAAAAAATTTAAGCAACAAACCACAGATGATGCAACAATAGCAACTAAAAAATCAATTAGTAAATTAGGCAATAATAGTTTAAATTATTTTATCCCAACTCAAGCTCGAAAAATTAAAGGTAATTCAATTCAAGATCCTGGTTCTGATGCTAACTTTGTAACAAAAGTTAATTATAGTGCTCGCAATAATCCTCAAAATAGAATTAATTTACCAAAAGGATATAGTATAGCCTTACTAAAGAAAGCTGCGCAAAAGAACAGTTGGAAAAACACAAAATTACAAATTAAGATTGGAAGAATTGGTCTACAAGGATTAGCAATGAACTCATTTACTCCTAGCAAGCGTGATTTAAGTAGAATAGTTAATTTAAATCATGTGACTCAAGCTCAAAATGTAGAACTAAATAATTTTACATTATCGCTTATCAATCCAATTATTAAAAAATTAGGTGGGATCCAATACTTGAGCTCTTATAATGCTGTTAAAGCTGCTCAAAATGTTGCAGATGTCTATAGCCAAGATAATTGGAATAATACCGGTAGCAAAGTTGGTCATGATTCTCGTTTTCGAAGAGTAGTTGGTAGTAAATTTAATATTAAAGATGTTGCAGAAGAAAACTATACAGATAATCCTGCACTAGGTTTAACAGAAATAAAATTAAAGAATAGAGATGTATCAATGGCGGCTTTAAAACATGCTATTTATAATTCTGTAGCTTTACAATTATTCGAAGATGGACCATCCTACTGGGGACATGCTACAGCATTGATGAATTTGGACATTCATAAAAAATATCAACCAAATTATTTTGGAACTTCTTTTGATAAATTTGGTGGATTACATTTCTTTATGATTCCACATAATAAAAAAGTGAATGTCGATTTTAAACCTTTCTAATGTTGCATCAGTGATAATTATTAAAAAGTAATGCTCCTATGATTAAATTCCGAACAAGATTTTTAAATCCGGTATAATTTAATTATAGGAGCTTTTTTTATGTCGAGAAAATATACAAATGAATTTAAAGAATCAATTATCAAAATGATGAGGGACGGACCTAACTATCAAACTATTCTTCGCTGGTATCGCGAAGCTGAAAGAGTTATCAATCCTAATGAACTGGACATCAAAAAGTGCTCCTATGATAATAATATAGACCATTTTTATGTCGTACCCTTTCGGGTTTAATTATTATTAAAGGAGTTTTTATTATGCCAAAATCATATTCTAAAGAATTAAGAGATTCAATTATTGCACTAGCAAAACAAGGACGTAGTATCAGTTCACTTGCTAAGGATTATAATATTTCTACTAATACAATCAATCGTTGGATCAAGCAAGCCAAGACGATTAATGTTGATGGTAAAAGTATTTCATATGAAAAATATATTCAAATGGAAAAGAAGTTAGCTGAGACTCAAGAGGAACTTGAAATTTTAAAACGAGCCGCGGTGTTACTTGGCAAGCGCTAACAATTAATGAAGCCTTAGGCTTCATTAAAGATAGTTTGGAACATGGACACCGCTTAGCAACCATTTTAAGAGCTTTTAAAATGCCTAAGAGTACCTATTATTATTGGACTAATCATCAACCAACAAAACGTGATCATCATAATCTAATTTTAAAACGAGAAATTTTAGTTGCCTGGCAACAAAGCCGTTATGTTTATGGGTATCCCAGAATTCATCAAGTCCTCTTAAATAAAGGATTACAGGTCAGCTCTAGAACCGTCTGGAAGCTAATGCATTCCATGAAAATTCATTCAGTAATGAACAAAAAATATCGCAAACCAACCACCCATAATGATTATGAACAGCGTGCTAACTTAGTCCGTCAGGACTGGCGTTCTGCTTGGTGCGCTGACATTACCTATGTTCCACTAACGAATCACAAGTGGGTTTATTTAGCCAGTGTCTATAATCCTAATAACCATAAGGTTATTGCCCATCAGGTTTGTAATGAAATGACTGCAGAGTTAGTAACTAATACTATGCTTAAAGCGGTGAAAAAGACTAGCAAACCTATGTTTTTACACAGTGATATGGGAAGTCAATATACCAGTGATTTATTTGAAAAGTTATTAAACAAACTTAATATCAAGCATTCATATTCATTGAAAGGTCATCCATACGACAATACTTACATTGAAAACTTTCATTCAATGCTAAAACGTGAATTAGTATTTCAAACAAAGTTTGAAAGCATAGAAGAGGCAATTGAAGGTATTGATTGGTACGTAAGATGGTATAACAATGAAAGAATTAGCTTGGTCAAAACTACATAAAATTAGTCCAAGTTATTGACATAGGAGCAGCAGGTTTATTGCATCTAATTTTAAATTGAGATACAATAACTTTGTAATAACTAGTAACAACAGAATTGTTCTTTGTTGGTGGTGTCGTTACTGGCACCCGAACAATTAGCTACTGCAATAGCTACCAACAAGGTGTTGATCCAAAAACTTGGACAAAAGCATCACAACCTTTAAATATAGATGGATGAGTTTATCTCATCTAGTTAATTATAGCATTAAAAAGTATAAGGCTCATTGTGGGTCTTATTTTTTTTGTTTATCTATATATGCAAATATCTTAAAAACAGTTACTAGCTTTAAAGCGGGAAAATGATATTTTAAAATCAGCCGAGATAATTTTTGCCCAGCATTAGAAAGCAAACAACGGAAATAAATATTTGAATCGATTAAACCGCAGCTCATTAATGGTTGTTGCAGCTATGAAGTTTTAAAAGAACTTAAAGTATCTAAATCTAATTACTATGACTGACTTCATTTAGTAGTATTGTTCCTAATGGGATTAGATGTATTATTCACTATAATCAAGGTTGACATTATTAAAATAAAAGTTATCAATACATGTTAAAAATTCTTAATTTAACTCAGTCGATGTCTTCTATCGTAAGTGAGACTGTCATGACAATGCTCCAATTGAGAGTTGGTTTAATTTTCTCAAAAAAGAATGTATAAACCGACAAAATATCAATAATATCAATGATTTAAGACAGATTATCTCTAATATGTTAATTGGTTTAACCATTTAAAGTAAAATTAAAGGCTTGACTCATATTGAATACAGACATAATACCTTAGGTCTGTATTCAATATTAAAATTTAATGCAATGTCTAACTTTCTCATTGCACTTCAAAACTATGATTCATTACCATTTTAGGACAAACTAAAAAGGTGAGGACAAGACCCGTCGGGATTTATCTCCACCTTCTATATTAGTGAGTTTATATTAATAAATTCATTACTTTTTATGATGCTTAAATTCTAATAATGAAAGTAGTCCACTAATCATAATCATTAACATACCTAATAGTGTGTACATACTTTCATTTGATTCTCCAGTTTGTGGTAGCTGCTTGCTTGAAGCACTGGAACTAGCGCTACTTGAAGCACTGGAGCCAGCACTGCTTGAAGCACTGGAACTAGCGCTACTTGAAGCACTGGAGTTAGCACTGCTTGAAGCACTGGAACTAGCACTGCTTGAAGCACTGGAACTAGCGCTATTTGAAGCACTGGAACTAGCGCTGCTTGAAGCACTGGAACTAGCGCTACTTGAAGCACTGGAGTTAGCACTGCTTGAAGCACTGGAACTAGCACTGCTTGAAGCACTGGAACTAGCGCTATTTGAAGCACTGGAACTAGCGCTGCTTGAAGCACTGGAACTAGCGCTACTTGAAGCACTGGAGCCAGCACTGCTTGAAGCACTGGAGCCAGCACTGCTTGAAGCACTGGAACTAGCGCTACTTGAAGCACTGGAGCCAGCACTGCTTGAAGCACTGGAACTAGCGCTACTTGAAGCACTGGAGTTAGCACTGCTTGAAGCACTGGAGCCAGCACTGCTTGAAGCACTGGAACTAGCGCTACTTGAAGCACTGGAACTAGCGCTATTTGAAGCACTGGAACTAGCGCTGCTTGAAGCACTAGAACTAGCACTGCTTGAAGCACCACTGTTTATTGTCTTAGAGTACTTAACCACTTCATTATCACTAGATGTATCAACCGTTACGTCCTTAGCCGCTACTGAACTTGGTGTCTTATACCCCTTACTACTTAAATCTGGGGCTGTTACAGCTGCCCATTGACTATTATTATCTGCTATCCAATTACTATAACTAATGACCTTACCTGTCACCTTATCTACCGTTGCTGTTCGTGTGAAGTGAACATTTTGTGTTACTTCAGGAGCCAACGTTTGATTAGTTGAACTATCAACGTAGTTGATCGTACGAGTAACTGTCTTGGACAACTCACTTGGATCAACATTCCCAGGATCAGTAGCAGTATTAGTGGTTGTATCATGAGCATACTTAACCACTTCATTATCACTAGATGTATCAACCGTTACGTCCTTAGCCGCTACTGAACTTGGTGTCTTATAACCCTTACTACTTAGATCAGGTGAAGTTACTGCAGCCCATTGACTATTATTATCTGCAGTCCAATCCCCATAAGAAACGACTTTACCAGTTACACTATCTACTGTAGCAGTTCTAGTGAACTTGACGTTCTGAGTAACTGTAGGTGAAACCGTATTGTTAGTGTCAGCATCAACATATTGAATAGTCCGCGTAACGGTTTTAGATAACGTGGTTGGATCTACGTTACCAGGATTATCAGGAGTTACCGTTTTAGTTTCATGTTTTAAAATAACATTGAAAGTTTCATTATTATCGGATCCAAACGTATAATCAGAAGGGTACCCATCTGAAACAAGTTGATAACCTTTGTTTTCCCAATTTTTAATTTCTGAACTTGTACTATAAGTTGACTTTTGGTTATATTTACCGTTATTGATGCTATCATCTTCAATGACATTATTATTATCATCTTGATCAATATATTTAACATTAAATGATCTATAACTAGCATATACATAGGTAACGTCTGGATTATTATCTGTGAATGTTCCTGTAGGACCATTTATAACTTGAACTAGATAGTAATTTTTGTCAGAATAATCTTTTGCTGATGTATAAAAAGTTTGTCCATAAAGACCAGTAACGGTTACATCATCATTACCATTATCTATCGGAGTCCAATCATTATTAGTATTAACATTTCCATCCTTATCTAAAACATATTTTACATTAACAGAATCAGTAGAAGCTTTGTATACATAAGTATACGTAGTATCAGATTGTGGGAATACACCTTTGACACTGTACTTACCGTCGCTAGATTCGGTTGCTCCTTCAGGAAGTTTAGTTGTATCTAGAGTATAATGGTCAATATCTACACTATCAGCAGAAAAAGTATCATTATTTTTAGCATAACCTAGTTGAGAATTATCAGATGCAATTTGATTTCCTTGTTCATCTACATATCTAGTAATTACAGCAGTTTGACCATCGGCAGAATTTTGTAACATTCCTGTAGTATAAGTAGGTGTTTTAGTATCATAAACCCCCTTATTATCAGAAAAAGTAACATCATACCTTACCTGTTGTTTATTATTATTAGGATTAATAATATTGTTATTTGCAGATATAGTATAAGGAAGTGTTATATTCCCATCACTGTCACAATATTTATTTTCCATTGCTTGAATTACACTATCAGACACTGTTGCATATTGCGATTTCATCAATGTTTCAAATTGTGATTTAGTTATTTTTACAGACTGACTCTTTCCGTAATTAATAGTTATTTTTAGTTCATTATTAGCTAACCTAGTAACTGAATATTGATTAGCTTGTGGAGTACCATCTACTTTACTAATCCATTGTGCAATTTTAGAACTAGCGTTGGACATACCTCCCCAATTATTAGCTGCACCACTAGTCCAGCCAGGTGATTCAGTAGCAGGACCAAAACCACTTGGAACAGCAACATAGTTCCAAAATCCACCACCATCTTCAATGTAAACTGGTACAATGTTGCCATTCTCAGTAGTAGATGCTTTTACATCAATGGTTTGAATATAGTCGTTACCATTATTTAGTGGTACCGCGAGTGTAAATGGATTTCCATCAGAGTTAGATAAATTAGTTCTAACAGAGACACCATTAGCATTTATATTAGTTACATAATCCTTCATAACTCCCAAGGTATTATTCTCTACGAAATTTGGTTGAGTTGGTTTAGCAGCCCATGAATAGTTATGAGTTTGATCCCCGACTGTTTCACTGAATGACAAATCACTACCATTCCCAGCAGATTTTGGAAATACTTGCCCACCAGACGTTTGGAATCTTAGTGTAATATTATGTCCTTTAGATGCGTCGTAAGTACTATCATTTAATGGGACAACTATTGATTGAGAACCACTGTCATAATAAACACCCTTAGAAATTCCGCTCTTTGTTTCGCTATCGTAAATAACTGGATTTAAATTATTGATATTAAAATTATAAGGCCCAGGTTGATTATTTAAGTTAGTAGAAACTGGAATCCTTATGGTGTCCCCCTCTTTTAATATGTCATTAGAATTTATGGTAAAGGATAGTGTAGTCACTTTGTCACTATTTCCCTGTAATAGATCAATATATCCAGTAGGTAACTGTGATCCGTCATTATTAGACCATGAAATATTGTTTGTTTTAATAACACCCTGAGATACCAACGATTTATAACTATACTCTTGATTATCAGCCGCCATTCTATCTTCTAAAGATAATAAGAGGTCTGAACTTGAATTATCAGAACTACTAGAATTAGAACTAGTAGAACTGGAACTATCTGCACTAGAGGAAGCGCTAGAACTAGTAGAACTGGAACTATCTGCACTAGAGGAAGCGCTAGAACTAGTAGAACTGGAACTATCTGCACTAGAAGAAGCGCTAGAACTAGTAGAACTGGAACTATCTGCACTAGAAGAAGCGCTAGAACTAGTAGAACTGGAACTATCTGCACTAGAAGAAGCGCTAGAACTAGTAGAACTGTTGAAATCTGTCTTAGGTTCAGCATTCTGAACAGCAGTACTATCAGCTTTTACATATTCGCTATTATAAATTGATAATGAGGAAAAACCTATTAAAGCAAAAGTAGATAATGAAATAACTACCCATCTTTTTTTTACTTTTTTCATTTTTTTTCTATCTTTTGTTTTTTGAAACTGAAATTTATTATATTTCATTAATTAGTCCTCCTAAATAAAAATAATATATCCTTTTTAATTGATTATCACCTATATTAATACATGATAAACAATTTCAATTATACTCAGTGTCATTTTGATGTGCACCCCAAAAGTTGTACATTATTATATTGTTTTTCCTAGGCGGAAAGTTTCCGGTATTGAACCGGTGACTTTCCGCCTAGTTTTGTTTTAATACGATGATTATTGTAATAATCAATCCATATTTTCATTGACGACATTAAATCTTCTTTAAAGTCATAATTACAGTCCATGATTTCAGCTTTCATAATATGGAAAAATGATTCCATAGGTGAGTTATCTATACAATTCCCCTTACGGGACATACTTTGAAATATCTTATTCTTCTTAAGCTCTTTTTGCCAGATATGACTTTGATACTGAGCTCCCTGATCACTATGAATTGTCGTTCTGTATGGTAAATCCTTAACTAATTGAATAACTTCTTTCAACGGTTTCATAACACAGTTCATATTTGGATGGCTGCTAATGTTATAGGATATTATTTCACCAGAAAATAAATCCATAATAGGTGAAAGATAAATACGATGATTAATATCACAATTTCCATATCTGAATTCACTGATATCAGTACAGAGCTTTTGATATGGTCTGTCAGTATTAAATCTTCGATTTAATTGATTTGATTTAAGTTTTCCAACCTGACCACGATAGGAATTATACTTACGTGTTTTTCTTGAATATGATGAAGATAGTAAATTATTCTTTTTCATTATCTTTAATACTAGTTTGTGGTTAACACGGTATCCACGATTAGTTAATTCTAAACACACTCTTCTATATCCGTAGGATTTATTTTTATCTTTAATATCCTTGATAATTTTAGCGATTTCAGCGTGCTTATCAGGCTTATTTTGGATTGATCTAATATAATAATAAGTACTTCTAGATATCCTTAATGCCTTTAGTATTAATGTTTTAGTGGTATGGTATTTCAGCCTTAGTTCGTCGATTATTTTAATAATTACTTCTGGTCTTCTTCGTCGTCTAAGGCCCTCAATTTTTTTAAGAAGTCATTCTCTATTCTCAACATTAAATTTTCTTCTTCAATCTTCTTCAATTTTTCTTTATCGGTATTAGTATTGTTTGATTCGGCTTTGTTAGTTTTCCTTTTTGTCATGGCTTTTCTTTCCCTTCGGGACAATAAACCATCAATACCTTTTTGCTCTAGTCGTTTTTCCCAAGTCCAGATAGTTGATGGAGAAGGAATATTAAAATGATAAGCTGCCTCTGGATAAGATGATTTAGTCGTTTTCATCCAGTTTAATATATATTGTTTCTCTTTGGTAGAGTATTCGATTATATTCTTTCTTTTTTTAAGACCATTTAGTCCATGTTTTTTGTAACTCTTAACCCAACATAAAACAGTATTTCTACTTTTAACTCCAAAGTTTCTAGCCACCATTTGCGATCCCATACCGTTTAGGTATGCGTTAATTACATTTAATTTATCTTCTACTTTATATTTAGACACAAAAAAACACCCCAAAGTTTTGTACAAACTTTGGGGTGCAGTGCATTTATGCTTTATTACGATCATAAATAACTTAATACTACATAGTACACTTTACTATATTAAAAGATTTATACAAATGTTAAACAATCATTATCGATGACTATATGTTTATTTTTTTATTACAATTGTTAATAAATGCCATTTTGCATTTGATTATAATACAAAAGGTTCGTTTTTATAAAATAAAATTTAATATACTAGTTAAAATTATTTTTGGAATATTGCTCCTATGATTAAGGACGGAGCTAACGCTCGCGACCTTTCTGATGAATATAGCCCTAAATATCAAATCATTCTGCGTTTGGTGCGCGATGAAAGATGCCATTATTGATCCAGAAAAACATGATGTGCAAATAACTTATTAGTTTCTTGCATATATAGATAACATTGATATAGTGGTATTGATGTTATGCAACTATTTTATGCAAAAAAGGGAGACTTCCTAATGCAATATGGATATGCAAGAGTTAGCACCTTAGGTCAATCACTAGATAATCAAGTCCAAGGCCTTAGGGATAATGGTGTATTAAAAAAGAATATCTACACTGATAAATACACTGGTACTAGTACAGACCGAGTAGGATTTCAAAAACTATTGGACGCTTTAAAATCGGGCGATACTTTAGTAGTTACTAAACTAGATAGATTAGCTAGAAATACTAGAGAAGCACTTAATGTACTTAACGAACTACAAGATAAAAATATTAAGATCAACATTTTAAATCTTGGGCTTATTGATAATTCATCAATTGGGAAGTTTACGACAACCGTTTTATTAGCTGTTGCTGAAATGGAAAGAGATATGATTGTAAATCGAACCCAAGAGGGTAAAAAATATGCTAAAAAGCATAATCCTAATTACCGAGAGGGACGTAGGACGCGTCTCACAGGAAAGAATAAGGACAAGTACCCAGCTATTTATGAATATAAGCAGTCTCACACGGCTGAGGAGACCGCAAAAGCATTTGGAATATCGGTTAGAACGGTTTTCTATGTAAATTCAATTTTTAAAGATAGTGGAAAGTAAAATGATAGATGTGATTTTGAACTTAGAACGAAATTTCTTGAGGAATTTCGTTCTATTTTTTTATCTGAAGATAAAAAAATATGAGCTAATTTGAAATGAAATTCTCAAATTGCGAATATGATTTTTTATTCATAAGAATAAAAAATGCACTGGTAAAAATTCAGTCCAAAGACTGAAATTTTTACTGGCACGTAATTTAGCCCAGAGGATAAATTATGTGCCACTAGCTCTCTGCAAGAGCCACGTAAATTCCACCGCTTGCGGTGAATTTGATAAGTGGCTATCATTTTACCGCAACATTCTGCTATAATCCTACGTAACAAGTAAGCATTATTTTATTTATGTTTAGTATGGGAGGTCTGCAAAAATGAAAATAACCGCTACTTTGAATATCGCCAATCAATCATTTTCGGGTGTAAAAAAACATGTCGAACATGACAAAAAAATTAACCATTCAAACAAAAGTATCGACTATGAAAAAACTCAATTTAATCAGACAAAAGAAATTTTAAATTCTGATGATTTGAATCAAATTAAAAAAGAACGTTATCAGGATCAATTTGAAAAATATAATGCTAGTCAGAAAAAAAGTAGACACATTAGCAAGATGTTTAAAAATGTAAATGAGTTTGTAAAATCCAAAGAAAAAACAAACAGTTTTGATAAAACTGGTGTGGCTACATTTGGAAATAAACAAAATCAAGATGAGCTTTTGGACGGAAAAAGTCCCGATGAAGTAAAAAATATATTAATAGCTGAAAGTAAAGGTATGGCAGAATATGCCGATCATTTTAATGAGCGTCATCAATTCATCAAAGTAGCAAGATATACAACCAATGTTGATGAATCCACGCCACACATTCACATGCAAATGATACCACTTGGAAAAACCGCTAAGGGCAAACCTAGTATGAGTTTGAATGCAGCATTAAAAGCTGAATATCAATATCAAACTGGATCAAGTATTACCGACACCCGAAAGGCTTTAAGTTGGTTTCGAGAACAAGAAGATAACGCATTAGTTTCGTCTGTCAGCAAAAAGTTAGGCAAAGACTACTCCCTAACCCGTACCAACGAGCATGTCCAAGACTTTGACGCTTACAAAAAAATCAAAGAGCGTTTAGACGATAAAACCGAAGAAAATAAGCGCCAAGCCAAAATCCTAAAGTTTCATGAAACCGAAATGTCTAAATCTAAGGATAGAGCTATCGAGTTCATTGCACGACACCAACCAACCCACAAAGTTCCTATTTCCGCAAAGGTTCAAGAACCCCATGAAGTGCAGACTGCGCAAGGATTTAAAGAGCATAAAATGACATCTGCCAGCTACTTATTCCAATCAGCAATGGAAATCGTCCAAAAATACGCAAAAATGACCGTTGAGAAAATTAAAAAATGGGAAAAATCATTGCAAGACCGACAAAAGCAACTAGATAAGCGTGAACAAGAAATATCCCAAAGGGAAAAGAACCTAAAACAAGTCGAAAAGTCTTTAAATGAGCGTCAAACTAGGCTAAACGAATATGAGAAAGGTATCGATCAATACAAAGAAAAATTAGTTGGTAAAGCCGTTGAAATCGGGAACTTCGAACAAGCTAAAAAGACTAACAACACTAGCATGAGTAGCCTTTCCAAGCTTGCTAAAGATAAATTAGGACCACTTACCGAAATATATAACGAGCAACAGCGTAGCCGTGAAAGTGCGGAAAGATACGCTAATCAACTAAAGAAACGAGAACAAGAACGAGAAATGGAAGAATACAGAAGACAGCAAGAACGTGGAGGAAGATAAGTCTCATAGTGCTTAGGATAATTAATAAATCATATAGTTTATAAAAACATCATTATGGAGTTTAAATATTAATTTATTGCTCTTTTTATCAATAATTCTAAATTCTTTTTTTTCAATATCTATTTCTACATCAACAGATTTATAACCTTTCATTGCCCAATCTTGCTTTAAATTATTAAAAAAAGTATTTAATCTTAAATCGAGAGGTCCATTATCATTCGTAAAAGAAGTGATTAGGTAGGGCCTTATTGTTAAGGTTGATCCATCCTTTCCCCTAAGATAAGTCATTTCCAATCCATTTAGTTTTCTTATATGAAATATATCCCCACTACTCATATTCTGAACATCATCAATCTTACTCGATTCAAGTAGTCTATTCCTTAGTGCATCTGGAAATCTATCATATAATTTCTGAAGATCTTTTGGATTGGTATATGCACCCTTTCCATGCCTACCAAAATTAAAAATATATACTGTTCCTTGACTATAATAAACTTGTAAAGTTGTTCCGCTATCCTTAGCTATATCAACTACTTTATTCCCAATTTTTTTATTTAGATGTAAATGAATTATTCCAAAGTCATTAAACATTCCATCTTTTTTTAATTTTTTAGCTCTTTTGGATAAATACATTGATATACCTTTTCCTCTTTTTAAAGAACTTTCAATGTTTTTTATTACAGTTATATATTCTTTTCTTTTATATACTTCTGGTGATACTTTCACGTTTACAGGAAATTCCAGACATTTTTTCTTATACTCCATGTAGTGCAAAAAATTTGGATTAGTTACTCCTAATTCATTTTCAGCTATGATTTCGCAAAACTCTATCCATGCACAATACAAATCGCATCTTTTCAAAAATACTTAACCACCTTTAAAAATTAATCGCTTATTATATTTATCCATTAAACACTCAATTACATTATTTTCAAGAAAATTAGGGGGGAATCCTAGAAATGGAAGACATTAATAACAAAAAAATTTTAACTGAACTTTTAAACGCAATTAATGGCAATGTTTTAGACGTTAAAAACGTCCCCACAGTTGACATGCAAATCATGGAATTAAAGCAACAGGCTCGCAAAGAAATTGAAAACGTAACCCGTGGCTATAAAAATAAACTGGAAAGCAAAATTTATAGTGATACAAAACTAATGGACGACCTTATCAAGCAAAGATTAGAAGAGATTGATTCAGAGAATCAAAGAAATATTAATGGCTATTATGAAAAATACGCCAAGCAATTAAGTTCTGATACTGAATACTCTGAAATCCGCAAAAAGCTATTGCTAGATACAAACGAAGAATATCGCTTATTTAATCAACGTTCTAAACAATTATTCGATAAATTAGATCAAATAGACGAAAAGATTGAAAAATTGGAAAAAATGACCTATTACACACGTTTTAAATCCATTATCAGTACTTTTATCGCATTAGCATTACCAACCATTGCAGTAGCTGTTTTAATCGTATTTACGTTGGTATGGCTTTTTAATCATTAGGAGGTGTTTTAATGGGTTTTCACGCCTACAAAGAATCTAAACTACCAAAAGATTTTGAAATTAAATTTGCTGATCAAAATAGGCTCGATAAAGAAGATTACACTCACCCTATTCCAATCATCTTAGTAATCGTGCTTACTCTAGTGTTATTAGTAAGTCTTAGCATTGTTAAATATAATAAAACTCATGAAATTACTGTAAGGGAATCGAAAGTTTATACCGATAAACATCTAAAAGATGTAGTAGAAGCTCAAAAATCGCTTTCTAAGCGAATTAAAAGTTATTTGTATGTAAATAATGGTAAAGTATCTGAAAACGTTAAAAATAACCTAAATAACGAATATAATCGTTTATCAGACCAATTGAATAAAATGGATCAAAATAACGACACTGTTTCTAGATTGCATAGTGATTTAGATTTAGATAGAACTGGTATTGATACGCTTTCCTAGTTCTCTGTATTAACTGTATTATTATGTATATAAATATATTAGTATAACTAGCATTGCATTTTGCAACACCAGACATTGCATTTTGCAACATGGAAATTAAAGAATCTAATAATTAAATAAAATAAGACCATAAAGAAAGAGCTTGCCTCGCAAGCTCGGCGAAGCTCTCTCGATAGTTAGCCTAGTTGGTGGCCATAACTATCGAGAGAGTATGTCTCTTTAAAAGTCTGTACATCGCTTTGCTCAACTATCAATAAACGCAAAATTTGATAGCTCAGTAAAGCTTCACAGCATCATGTTTAAACTCATCCAGCCCTTGTTCCAATTATGCCTTAGCGCGTATTTTATTCCTGCTAAGCCGGAATTTTAAAGTTTAACGTGGTAAAATCCTAAAACCCACCGTGCATAATGGATATGATGTAGCATTTCCTAGACTTCCCAGCCGACTTTGTCAGCTTTTGCCACTCTTTTAGATCGGCGTTTCATACGATCAAGGCTTGGCGTGCCTATGGTCTGTAACTGCGGACAATGTATCGCACTGCCAACGGGTTCATTTTATGACGAATAGAAAGGTAACCGTCCTCATTTTAATTATCGTATTTTACATCAGTAGTACATCGAGTGATACAACATACAATAACAAAGATTGTCATTCTTTTAACACTAAAAAAGAGCCATGGAATCACTTATCTTACGTGATCTCACGGCTCTTAACTAATTGTTATTAATTATCTCCCATATGTATCGGGTGATATATTGTATATATCTTTTTTTGTAATTACTATGTATCCATGATAGAATAAACTTGTAATTTTGAATGAAAAGAACGCCAATTCTTTTCATCAAAGATATCAGTTAGTTAGAGTAACGTGATATCACGTAAGTTAGTATTTGCAGTACTAACAAGCAACTCAAGTCCTAGCAGATTGCTGAGGGCTTTTTTTATTGCCTTTTTTACGTGTTTTCGTATTCAATTTATAAGTTAAGAATAACATACTACAATGAATTATCAAAAAGTTTTTTGTTAAATGGGCGGTATCCTGCATTGTTACTTTTATATATTTATAATATAGTTCTTGTGTAGGGTTTCATAAGAAAGGCGGTTAAATCAATGGATAAGACAGTTCCTGAGCTTGCTGAAGAATTAGATATTAACAAGTTAAGAATCTACAGATACATAAAAAAGAATAATATCAAGCCCGTGCGAACTGATAAGAATGTGCAATATTTTGATGACAAGTCTTCTAATGCAATTTTAAGCCATTTTCGAGATGTTGCCGGAAATCGTGTATCGCAAGATACAGAAAGCGATACAAAATCTGATACTACTGAAACTGCTCTAATTGAATTAAAAGACAACATAATAAGTCGACAAGATAGAGAAATTAAGCAGCTATACAAACAGGTTGAAAGTCTTCAGCGTACGATTGACCAACAAAATAAACAGTTCGATCAACAACAACAACTTGAACTAGAAAGTATTAGGACTTTCAAGAAAAATATAATGATTGATTCTGAGTATCACCCCGATACAGAATCCGATACACACGATACATCGAACGATACAAAAAGTGATACAGTCGATACAAGAGGTGGTATCAAAAAAAGTGGTTTATTCGCATGGTTAAAGCGTTCCAATAAGTAGTATCGCATGTAAAAACTTACGATACTCGATACATCGAACGATACAGAAAGTGATACAAGAAAATCGATTTTTCAAAGTAGCAAA
Source organism: Nicoliella lavandulae (assembly GCF_037546185.1). Taxonomy (NCBI): domain Bacteria; kingdom Bacillati; phylum Bacillota; class Bacilli; order Lactobacillales; family Lactobacillaceae; genus Nicoliella; species Nicoliella lavandulae. The sequence goes on from NZ_JAWMWH010000004.1 coordinate 45,254, forward strand.
CCGAAGATACATAGGCAATAAAAATAAACCCACCATATTGGCATGCTCCTATGATAATAATATAGACCATTTTTATGTCGTACCCTTTCGGGTTTAATTATTATTAAAGGAGTTTTTATTATGCCAAAATCATATTCTAAAGAATTAAGAGATTCAATTATTGCACTAGCAAAACAAGGACGTAGTATCAGTTCACTTGCTAAGGATTATAATATTTCTACTAATACAATCAATCGTTGGATCAAGCAAGCCAAGACGATTAATGTTGATGGTAAAAGTATTTCATATGAAAAATATATTCAAATGGAAAAGAAGTTAGCTGAGACTCAAGAGGAACTTGAAATTTTAAAACGAGCCGCGGTGTTACTTGGCAAGCGCTAACAATTAATGAAGCCTTAGGCTTCATTAAAGATAGTTTGGAACATGGACACCGCTTAGCAACCATTTTAAGAGCTTTTAAAATGCCTAAGAGTACCTATTATTATTGGACTAATCATCAACCAACAAAACGTGATCATCATAATCTAATTTTAAAACGAGAAATTTTAGTTGCCTGGCAACAAAGCCGTTATGTTTATGGGTATCCCAGAATTCATCAAGTCCTCTTAAATAAAGGATTACAGGTCAGCTCTAGAACCGTCTGGAAGCTAATGCATTCCATGAAAATTCATTCAGTAATGAACAAAAAATATCGCAAACCAACCACCCATAATGATTATGAACAGCGTGCTAACTTAGTCCGTCAGGACTGGCGTTCTGCTTGGTGCGCTGACATTACCTATGTTCCACTAACGAATCACAAGTGGGTTTATTTAGCCAGTGTCTATAATCCTAATAACCATAAGGTTATTGCCCATCAGGTTTGTAATGAAATGACTGCAGAGTTAGTAACTAATACTATGCTTAAAGCGGTGAAAAAGACTAGCAAACCTATGTTTTTACACAGTGATATGGGAAGTCAATATACCAGTGATTTATTTGAAAAGTTATTAAACAAACTTAATATCAAGCATTCATATTCATTGAAAGGTCATCCATACGACAATACTTACATTGAAAACTTTCATTCAATGCTAAAACGTGAATTAGTATTTCAAACAAAGTTTGAAAGCATAGAAGAGGCAATTGAAGGTATTGATTGGTACGTAAGATGGTATAACAATGAAAGAATTAGCTTGGTCAAAACTACATAAAATTAGTCCAAGTTATTGACATAGGAGCAACTCACTTCCTCTCATGTAACAATATTATGGTAAACTAGAGTTAAATAAAAATCAATATTTTAATCAAATATAATCATAAACAATATCTTGTAAAATGTATTTGTTTAAGATGCTATAACTATATTTATCATGTTAAAGAGACATAGTACATGTAATGCTTTTATCAGTTTACCATTTTCCATCATCAGAAAATTGAAATATCATTATTAAGATAAATCAAGCTAATTAAGATGGAAAATAATCGACAAACACATTATCGGATAAGATAGTGAGTAAACTTAATGCTCCTATGTCAAGAATCCGGACAAAAAATTTTAACTAAATTGCATCTGTGTTATCTCACGATAGCTTATTCGTTCATGATTGAACCATTCAATATATTTGCTAATTGATAATTTCACATGCGCTAATGAACTAAATTTTTGGTGAAATCCCCATTCTCGTTTGAGCATCGAATGAAAATTTTCAATCAATGCATTGTCATGATGTAACATATGAGTGTACCCTAACGGACAAACATAATTATGTGATATAATTATGTTGTAAATGTAACATTTAAGTGTAACTTAATTAATTGGAAATTGGGTGATAAAAAGTGGCATTAATATTTTACGCACGGGTATCAAGCAAAGACCAAAATTTAGCTAGACAAAAGCAAAGGGCTATCGATGTGTCCGCTGATAAAATTTTTACCGATAAAATTAGTGGGAAGAACATGGAAAGGCCGGGACTACAGGCGCTATTAGATTATGTACGTGATGGTGATGTAGTAGAAGTGGTGACACTAGATCGCTTGAGCCGAAATTATGACGACATTCGAGACATTGTGGAACGACTTAAGCGAAAAGGCGTGAAAATGATTAGCGATGATCTACCGCAGACCAACAGCGGTAACGATTTAGTCGATAAATTTATGTTGGATATGATGATTAATCTGATGAGTTTCGTTGCCGAAAATGAGAGAAGCAAAATTAGGGAACGACAACGGCAAGGGATTGCTGAAGCCAAGAAACGCGGTGTGTATAAGGGCCGACCGTTTAAATTCATGCCTGATTCAAAGGACCGTGAAGGAAGACTGGTATACTTGAATGTCAAGCGCGCTTATCAGAGCAATAATTACAAAAGTAAGGCCCAATTAGCCCGCGATAATGGCTTAAGTCGACAACAGCTGTACAGAATCTTAAAACGAATTGATGATGAAAATTGATTCTTATCT